>DATNFC010000073.1:0-10450 GCA_035606545.1 Candidatus Methylomirabilota bacterium | reverse complement strand
CATCGTCTCCGCGCGCCAGCAGGGGCGGAGCATGGCGGCGCAACTCGGGTTCTCGCCGGGTACGGCCACGCTCATCGCCACGGCGATCTCGGAGCTGGCACGGAACATCCTGCTCTACGCGAGCCGCGGCGAGGTCACGATGCGCACGATCGAGAACAACGGCAGCAAGGGCATCACGGTCGAGGCCCGCGACGACGGTCCGGGGATCCCGCAGCCGCAGCGGGCGCTCGAGGACGGCTATTCCACGTCGGGCCGGTTGGGACTCGGTCTGCCCGGGGTGAAGCGGCTGATGGACGAGTTCCGTTTGGAGACTGCGCCGGGCCGCGGCACGCGAATCGTGGTGCACAAATGGGTGCAGTAAGGGTCGGCGAGCTGGAGTGGGCCTCGGCGTCACGACCGGCGACGCGTGACGGTGAGTCGGGCGATGCCTGCCTCGTGCGTTCGATGGAGAGCGGCGTGCTCATCGCGGTCGTGGATGGGTTGGGCCACGGAGCCGAGGCCGCTGTGGCGGCGAAGCGGGCGCTGGTGACCGTCGAGCGCTCGACGCAGTCGCTGCCCCCGCCGCTGGTGCTCGAGTGCCACCGCGCGCTCCAGGCCACGCGCGGCGTGGTCATGGGGCTCGCCGCCGTGGACGTGCGCGCCGGATCGCTCACCTGGGTCGGCATCGGCGACGTGCACGCGCTGCTGTGCCGGGTCAGCCCCCGTGGCTCGTCGCGGCACGACACGCTGTTCACGCACAACGGCGTCGTCGGGCGCTCGCTGCCGCCGCTGCGGCCGGTGACGCGCTCGCTCATGGCCGGCGACACCGTGATCGTGGCCACCGACGGGCTGCGGGGCGGGTTCAGGCCCGAGCTGAACGGGGCCGAGCCCCTCCAGCGCGTCGCCGACGACCTGCTGCAGAAGTACGCCGTGACCTCCGACGACGCACTCGTGCTCGTGGCGCGCTACCGGGGCGGTGCCGCATGAGCATGACCGCCACCGCCCTGGAAGTCCGCCTCGCCGAGGCGCTGCGCGAGCACCTCGAACGCGGCGACGAGCACTCGCTGCACGAGGCCTACGAGGTCGCGCGCCGGGCGCTCGACGAGGGCCTGGGGCTCCTGGACATGGCGTCGATGCTGCTGCGCGCCTGGGGGGCGGCCAGCCGCACGAACCGGGACACGCCGTCGGCGGCCACGTTCGAGCGCTTCGAGGCCCTCACGCTCGAGTGCTTCTCGCCGTTCGAGATGGAGTATCGCGGCGCGCGCGACGCGACGCGGGCGCTGCGGCGCATCAACGAGCGGGGCGAGGAGAACGTCCGGCGGATCGCTTACGAGCTGCACGACACGGCCGGGCAGCTGCTCGCCACGGTGCACTTCGCGCTGGACGCGGCGGAGCGCCGGCTCGGTCCCGCCGCGGGCAATGCACTGGTCCCCGTGCGCACGCGGCTCGAGGAGGTCGAGCTCGAGCTGCGCCGGCTGTCGCACGAGCTGCGGCCGACGCTGCTCGACCACCTCGGACTGTTGCCGGCCCTGCGCGAGCTCGCGCAGGGCGTGAGCAAGCGCTCGGGGATCTCGATCCAGATCCACGACCAGACGTTCGAGCGCCTGCCCGCGACGGTCGAGACGGCGCTCTACCGGATCGCGCAGGAGGCGTTCACGAACGCGATCCGGCACTCGCGCGCGACCCGCGTCGAGATGCGCGTCGTGCTCGATGTCTCGGCGGTCCACTGCACGATCACCGACAACGGCGTGGGCTTCGAACGCGTCGCGTTCGACGGCTCGCGCGCCGCCCCGGGATTGGGGCTGGCCGGCATGGCCGAGCGGCTGTCCCCGCTCGGAGGTTCGCTGCGCATTGAAACCTCGCCAGGCCGTGGCGTGAGGCTCGACATCCACATTCCCCTGGAGGGTTCCCGTGCCGATAAGGATCTTGCTGGCTGACGATCACCTGGTGGTCAGGGAGGGACTGCGGTCGCTCCTGGAGGCCGCCGGATTCAAGGTCGTGGGAGAGGCCCGCGACGGGCGAGAGGCGTTGAAGCTCGCGCGCATGCTCGAGCCCGAAGTGACGGTGATGGACATCGGCATGCCCGGGCTGAACGGTGTCGACGCGTGCCGCGAGCTGCTGCGCGAAGTGCCGGAGATGCGCATCATCGTGCTCACGGTCCACGGCGAGGACGCCTACGTCATCGAGGCGCTGCGCTCGGGTGCGCGCGGTTACGTGCTCAAGACGCAGGCGGGCTCCGACCTGGTGCGCGCGATCGGCGAGGTGACGCAAGGGCGCATCTACCTGTCGCCGAGCGTGTCGAGCGCCGTCGTGCAGGCGTTCCTCGCGGGCTCGACGAGTCCCGCGGACCCGCTGACGCCGCGCGAACGCGAGGTGCTGCAGCTCGTGGCCGAGGGCCGGTCGACGAAGGAGGTGGCCGGGATCCTCGGGGTGAGCGTGAAGACGGCCGAGACGCATCGCACGCGCTTGATGACCAAACTCGACATCCACCACACGGCGGGGCTCGTTCATTACGCGATCCGCCGCGGACTGATTCGCGTCTAGGCCGCGGATTCAGTGTTTCACCGGAGCGACGGTTACGTGACTTCTGGAATGGGATGTCCGACCTCCCCGATGGAGACGCCGTCGCCTCTCCCCTAACATGATTTACGTCGCGTTCGCGAGTGCGGGCGCGAGCACCGGACGGAGCCAGGGAAGCGCTGCGCGTCCGACCGGCGCAGGAGTTCGTGGAGCCGCCGCGATCCGGGACACGGGCCCGGTGGCGCGGACCTTCACGACTCCCCAGGGAAACGAGCGGTCGGACTGGTGCCCGGGCGTGTCTCCGCAACCGGCCCATCGCGGCGGATCAGCGGACGAGACTCACGATTCCCGGGCGGATTGGCCGGGCCACACCCGGATGGCCGGACGCACCGCTCGTGATTGTTGCAGCACGGCCGCAGGGCCCCTTCCCCCGGGGCCCGCGGCCAGCAGATCGATGTGTGCGGCGCATGCGATCGTCGGCTCGTCGACCCTGCGGCCGGGCGGCGGGTTGGCCCGTGTGCGCCGCTTCCTTACGAGCCGGAGGACTCCGCGGCGGCCCGCCGGCGCCACAGCGACGGGAACACGCGGAACGCGCGCAGGCGTCCGGGTCGCCACAGCGCCGAGACCATCTCGAACGCGAGCCAGAGGGCGTACGTCCAGCACATGACCTCGCGCGAGTCCGGCACGGCGAACTGGATCACCCAGCACGCCAGCAGCCCCAGCGCCTCGTACGCCTGGAAGTTGAAGTTCGAGAGCAGCACCACGCCGAGCGCGCCCTGCAGCAGCGTCAGCAGCAGTTCGACGCGATGCTCCGCCATCGGCACGTCGGCCGGGGCGCCGAGCGAGACCGAGTAGACGATCGGGATCATCGCTGCGAGCACGGTCCACTGGTTGATGTTGCTCGAGGCCATGTTCATGAGCGCCATCCCCGCCTTGCCGCGGCTCCGCGCCCAGTACGACGTGGTCACGAACTCGGGGAACTCGGAGAGGAACGGCGCCACCCACTGCACGAACACGAACTGCGACACGCCGAGCGTGGTCGCGAGCCCGATCATGCTCTCGAGGAACGGATGGGCGGTGAAGTAGAGCATCAGCCCGCCGACGATGAACAGCGCCACCACGCCCATCGCGCGCCACGGGGAGGGCAGGCCGAGCACCGCGCGCGGCACGACGCCGGTGTCGTCGAGCTCCTCGTGCTGCTTGGGCGGGATGCGCTGCAGGACGACCAGGTAGGTGGCGTAGATCGCCAGCAGGACGCCGGCGTCCACGAGCCCGAGCGAGCCCTTCCAGATGATGCAGGCGAAGTACGCGAGCGCGGGCGTGAGGCCCACCACCTCCACGGCGTGCTCCTGGTCCAGCTCGATCGGGCGCCAGAACTGCTTCTCACCACGTGCGCGCCGCGACAGCGCGTACACCACCCAGATCATCGGCCAGCCGAGGCCGGTGAGCAGGCGGAGCGCGCCGGTGAAGTTCGCGGTCATCAGCGGCACGTCGCGGTGCCACGCGATCACCGCTTCCACGGCGAACTCGGGCAGCACCTGGATCCACGCGAGCAGCGCCAGCGCCAGGCCCTGGGAGATGTAGAACTGCGCGCACTCGGCGCCCCAGGCGACCACGAACGACGACAGGAGGATGCTCGGGAAGGTCCACAGCGCCGACCACGCGGCGCGGCGCACATCCTCGGGGGGGAGTCCGGCTCCGATCATGATTCCCTTCGGGTTCCGGCGGAGCACGGGGGCTGCCCGTGCGGGAGGGCCGTGCAATACAAACGCCCGGCCGATACTCTCCGCCGCCAATGACAGCGTCAAGATTGCGACCGCTCGCGCGCCTCGCACGCGCGCCCAGGAACTCGCTCCGCGGTTCCGCGACCCGCGCGATGTGCGCATTCGCCGCCGCGATGGCGCGCGGCGACGCCACGGGCGCCGCCCGCGCGCTCGACGCCGCGCGCCGCGCACGCTGCCCGCGCCGGGCCGCGGAGGAGACGGCGCTCATGCTCATGCTCTACGCCGGTTTCCCGGGCGCGCTCGAGGGCCTGCGCGTGCTCAATGCCACGTGGCCGGGCCGGGCGCGGCGCACGCGCGAGGGCACGCCCGCCTCGTGGCGCCGGCGCGGCCTCGCGCTGTGCGCACGTGTCTACGGTCCCGCGATCTCGCGACTGCTGCCGGCGGTGCGAGCGCTGCATCCCGATCTCGAGGTGTGGATGGTCGAACACGGCTACGGCCGCGTGCTCGCGCGGTCCGGGCTCGCGGCGCGCGAGCGCGAGCTGATCACGGTCGCGGCGCTCGCGGCGCTCGGCTGGGAGCGCCAGCTCGTGAGCCACGTGCTGGGCGCGCTGCGCCTCGGGGCGCTCGCGGCCGAGGTGAACGAGGCGCTCGGCGTGGGCGCCCGCGCCGGCGGGGAGCGCGAGCGGGCCATCGCCGGTCGGACGTGGGCCCGCGTCGAGCGCCAGGCCGCAGCCGAACGCAGCTGACCCGCATCCAAGTTGGTTGTGCTGCGACAATTGTTGCTGTGGCCAGAACGGGCTTTCTTGACGGGATCCCACGTCGGCCCCACAACGACTTACGGGCGTCAGTCGCGGCAGCAACAATTGTCGCAGCACAACCATCGGCTTTGACCCCTGACCGCGAGGCACCTACGATGCGCCCCCGTATGAGCCCCCAGCCGCAGAGCCGCATGTCGAAGCCCTGTATCAACTTCGGCCGCCCATGGTGCCCGGGGCGCTGTCGGTGACCGGTCCGGCGGTCCGCGCCCGGGTGCCCATCGGGCCGCCCGCGGGGCGGGCCACCGGGGCCGACCGGGGGCCGCTCGCAGACCCCCTGACGCTCGACCTGCTGGCGAACGGCCCCATCGCGCGCGAGCGCGTCGCCGCCTCGTGGCGCGACACCGACGCGCTCAAGGCACTCGCCGGCGCCAAGCGCGCCCCGCTTCCCTCGGCGCTCGCGGAGGCGCTCGCCGAGATGCACCGCCGGCTCGGCGCCTCGCCGGCGTCGCTCGCGAACCTGGAGCGCCTCGCGCGCGGCGAGTCGGTCGCGGCCGTGGCGGGACAGCAGCCGGCGCCGCTCGGCGGACCGCTCTACTCATTGCACAAGACCGCCGCCGCGGTCGGGCTTGCGCGCGAGGTCACGCGCCGCACCGGTGCGGCGTGCGTGCCGCTGTTCTGGACGCACAGCGAGGACTCGGACTTCGCCGAGATCCGTGGCGCGTCCGTGTGCGACGCCGAGCTCCAGCTCATCGACCTCCAGCTCCCGGATGCCGCGCACGCCGACGGCGGCCTGGTCGGCGCGATCGCGGTCGAGCCGCTGCGCGAGCTGGGCGAGCAGGCGCTCGCGGCGTGGAGCGGACTCCCGGGGCTCGCCGAGGCCGCGGAGACGTGGCGGCGCTCGCTCGAGCGCGCGCGCGACCTGGGCGAGGCGATGAGCGCGCTGTGGCTCGCGCTGTTCTCGGACGCGGGACTGGTCGTGGTCGAACCGCGCCTGCCGGCGTTCCGCGCCGCGGCGCGGCCGATCGTCGACCGCTACCTCGCGCACGCGGACGCGCTGCATGCGGCGGCGCGCAACGCCGGCGCGCGCATCGAGTCGCTCGCCGGGCGCCGGGCGCTCGCTGACGCGGCGCTGGATTCGTTCGTGTTCGAGGTGAGCGACGGCGGCCGTCGCAAGATCGCCGCGGCCGACGCGCGCGCACGCGGCGCCGCGGTGACGCTGTCGCCGAGCGTGGCGCTGCGCGCCGCGGTGCAGGACGGCGTGTTCCCGACCGTGGCCATGGCGTGCGGGCCGGGCGAGCTCGCGTACCTCATGCAGCTGCGCGAGGTGTTCGACGCCGTGGGCGTGCGCGCGGCGGCGCCGGCGGTGCGCTTCGGCGCCACCTGGCTGCCGCCGGCCGCGGTGGCGCTCGCCGAGGCCGCGGGCGGCGACGCCTGGGAGGTCGTGGCGCACACCGACGCGGTGCTCGCGCGCGTCGCGGAAACACGGGTGCCGGGCGAGCTCCAGCGCGCGCTCGCCACGGCGCGCGCGGCCGCGGACCAGTCGATGGCGCGGCTCGCGGAGGTCGCGCGCGGCTTCGACGCCAGCCTGCCGCAGATGGTGGAGTCGGCGCGCGGCAAGATCGACTTCCAGGTCTCGCGCCTCGCCGAGGGCGTGCTCGGCAAGGCGCGCGGGCGGCTCGATCGCGAGCAGCCGTTGTGGCGCCGGCTCCGCTACGTGCTCCAGCCGGGCGACAGGCTTCAGGAGCGCCGGTTGGCCTCGCTCGAGGTGGTGGCGCGCCGTGGCCGCGACGTCGTGCGCGGACTGTGCGACCTCGCCACCGAGCACGCGCACGCGACCGCGGACGGCGTGCACGAGCACTACCTGCTGGAGGCCTGATGGCGCTCGACGCCCTCTGCTTCGGCGCGCATCCGGATGACATCGAGTTGAGCTGCGGCGGGCTGGCCGCGCGACTGGCCGTGCACGGACACCGCGTGGGCCTCGTCGACCTGACGCGCGGCGAACGCGCGAGCCGAGGCGACACGGCGACGCGCGCGCGCGAGGCGGAGGCGGCGGCGCGCCATCTCGGGGTGGCGCTGCGCGAGAACCTCGAGCTGCCCGACACCGGGATCGACGCCAACAGCCCCGAGCAGCTCCGCCGCGTCGTCGCCTGCCTGCGCACGCACCGACCGGCGCTGGTCGTGGCGCCGGATCGGCACGACGAGCACCCGGATCACGTCGAGGGCTCGGCGCTGGTGGCGCGCGCCTGCTACCTCTCGGGGCTCGCGCGCTACGACGCGCCGGGCGAGCGCTTCCGCCCGGCCCGCGTGCTGTTCGCGATCCACCGCTCGAGTGTGGCGCCGCAGCTCGTCGTCGACGTGAGCGAGGTGTGGGAGCGCCGGCAGGCCGCACTCCGTGCGCACGCGAGCCAGCTCGACCCCGGCGCGGGACCGGCCACGTACCTCACCGCGCCCGGTTTCCTCGAAGCGGTCGAAGCCCGCGCTCGCGCATGGGGCGCGCTCGCGGGCGTGGAGCACGCCGAGGGCTATCGCGTGCGCGGCCCGCTCGCGGTGCTGGACACGCGCGCGCTGCTCGCGATCCCTGGAGGCGCGCGTGGCTGAGCGGCGGAAACTGTTCGCGCGCGCGTCTAGACCCAAGCGTGCAGCCCACACGCGGCGCCAAGCCAAGCGCAAGCTCAAGATCGGCATCAGCTGCTACGCCCACTTCGGCGGCAGCGGCGTCGTGGCGTCGGAGCTGGGGCGCCAGCTCGCGCGCCGGGGCTACGAGGTGCACCTGATCGCGAGCCGGCTGCCGTTCCGGCTCCGGAGCTTCGAGCCGAACATCTACTTCCACGAGGCCGCGCCCGCGAACTATCCGGTGTTCGAGGAGGCGCCGAGCAATCTCGCGCTCGCCACGAAGATGGTCGAGGTGGTGGAGAACTATTCGCTGGACGTGCTGCACGTGCACTACGCGATGCCGTTCGCGACCAGCGCCTACCTGGCCAAGCAGATCATGCTGCCGCGCTCGCTCGGCGTGGTCACGACGCTCCACGGCACCGACATCACGGTGGTGGGGGCGGAGCCGTCGTTCTTCCGCATCACCCAGTTCAGCATGCAGTCGAGCGACCGGCTCACGGCGGTGTCGCGCTTCCTCAAGGAGCGCGCCGAGGCCACGTTCGGCACGACGCGGCCGATCGAGGTCATCTACAACTTCGTGGACCCGCAGGTGTTCGCCCCCAAGCGCGCCAGTCGGATCCGCCTCGGCGGCCCGGGCACGAAAGTGCTGATGCATGCGTCCAACTTCCGTCCGGTCAAGAACATACCGGTCGTCATTCAGGTGTTCTCAGAAGTTCGCAAGCGGCTGCAGGCCAAGCTGGTCATGGTGGGCGATGGCCCGGAGAAGGCCGGGGCCGAGCAACTGGCCCGCGAGATGGGCGTCCACCGCGACGTGCTGTTCCTCGGCAACCAGGACTGCATGGAGGAAATGCTGCCTTTGGCCGATGTATTCCTATTGCCGAGCTCCTCGGAGAGCTTCGGCCTCGTGGCGCTCGAGGCGATGAGCGCCGAGGTACCGGTGGTGTGCTCGAACGCGGGCGGGCTGCCGGAGGTGGTCGAGCACGGGTTCACGGGCTTTCTGCACGAGCCGGCCCACGTGGCCGGTTACACGGCCTCGGTCCTGAAGCTGCTGGCGAACGATGGATTGCGGCGTACCATGGGGCGCCGCGCGCGCCGGGTCGCTGTGGAGCGCTTCAGTGCGGAGGAGATGGTCGGGAGGTACGTTCAGGTCTACGACTCGCTGCGCTGAGCTCGCGGAACCGACGAGCGCGGGGCGGATCGATGTCCAGGGATGGTGGTCACGCGGCCGCGTGAGAGAGGACGCATGCTCGGGAAGCAGAGACGCATCGCGGTGATGGCGGAGGGCAGCTTCACGCCCATGGACGCCAAGACCGCACTCGGGGTCCTGCGCTATCGCACGAGCGAGGTCGTGGCGGTGATCGACTCGGGGCGTGCCGGTCGGACGTGCGACGACTGCGTCGGCGTCGGCGGCGACATCCCGGTCGTGGCCGGGCTCGAGGCCGCGGCCGCATACGAGCCCGACTCGCTGCTGCTGGGGATCGCACCGCAGGGCGGCACGCTGCCGGAGTCGTGGCGGCGCGTGGTGGCGGAGGCGCTGCTGCGCGGCTGGGACGTGCTCTCCGGGCTGCACGTCTACCTCGCCGACGACCCCGAGCTGTCGGCGCTCGCGCGCGCGAAGGGCTGCACGATCCACGACGTCCGCCGCCCGCCGGCCGCGCGCTACATCGCCGCGCGCCGCGCGGCGAGCACCGATGCGCTGATCGTGCTCACCGTGGGCAGCGACTGCAACGTCGGCAAGATGACCACCGCGCTCGAGGTGCACGCCGAGCTGCAGGGCCGCGGCGTGCGCTCCGCGTTCGTGGCCACGGGCCAGACCGGGATCTTCGTCGCCGACCATGGCGCCGCGATCGATGCGGTGCCCGCGGACTTCGCCGCCGGCGCGATCGAGCGGCTGGTGCTGGACGCGGCGCGCGACGCCGACGTCGTGCTCGTCGAGGGCCAGGGCGCGATCCATCACCCCGCCTATTCGGGCGTGACGCTCGCGCTCATGCACGGCGCGTGTCCCGAGGCGATGATCCTCTGCCACCAGGCGGGACGCACGCACATGAAGCTCGCCGACGCCGCTCCGGCGCCGCGGCTGCGCTCGCTGTCGGAGATCATCCGCGACAACGAGCGCGCGGCCGGCTGGCTGCGTCCGGCGCCGGTGCTCGCGCTGTCGCTCAACACCATGATGCTCGACGACCTCGAGGCGAAGCGCGCGATCGAGAACACGCACCAGCTCACCGGCGTGCCCACCGTGGACCCGGTGCGCTTCGGCGCCGATGTCGTGGCCACCGAGTTGATCCGGCGCCTCGACGAGCGCAAGCGGCGCGCGTCGAACGAGTGACACGGAGACGCGCATGAAGCTCCGCACCGAGCCGCTCGAGCTGCAGACGATCTTCGAGTTCCGCATCGCGCACGGCTCGCGTCGCGCGCACCGGAACACGCTCGTGCGCCTCGAGCACGATGGCGTCGAGGGCATCGGCGAGGCGGCGCCGTCGCACTATTACGGCGAGACCGAGGAAACGGTGGCGACGGCGCTCGCGGCGTGGGCGCCGGCGCTGGGGGACGACCCGTTCGCGCTGGACGCGATCGCGGCGCGGCTCGACCAGGTTGTCGAGGGCCACAGTGCGGCGCGCGCGGCGCTGGAGATGGCGCTCCACGACTGGATCGGCAAGCGGCTCGGGCAGCCGACGTGGAAGCTCCTGGGCCTCGATCCGGCGCGATGCCCTCGCTCGTGCGTGACGCTGGGCATGGCGGCTCCCGAGGAGATGGAGCGCAAGCTCGAGACCGTGCGCGACTTCCCGCTCATCAAGGTGAAGCTCGGCGCGCCCGGCGACGTCGAGAACCTGAAGCGCATCCGCGCCGGCTACACGG
>DATNFC010000072.1:0-7276 GCA_035606545.1 Candidatus Methylomirabilota bacterium | reverse complement strand
CCGCCACGGGCCGGGCCGCTCGTGTCGGGCGGCCCGGGCCCACGTCGCTTTAGCGCGTGACGGTCACGCGCATGAACGTCGCCGGGATCGAGATGTTGCGATTCCCGCCCTTGTTGAACGACTTCGCGAGCGCGTTCAGCTCGTCGCGGAGCTGCTGCTCCTTGCCGTTCGCGCGCGCGGCGTCGAACGAGTTCATGGTCGGGCCGTAGTAGCGGCTGATGAGATTGATGTACTGCTCCGGCGTGCAGTCGGAGCCGTTGAAGAGGTAGGTGTCCTTCGTCATCGTGATCGAGCCGGCGGGGATGCCGACCTTGCCGAAGCGCTCCACGATGTGCGAGTCCACGCCCCAGGTCATCGGGCTCACGAAGCCCTCCGGCGGCGGCGGCGAGTACGCCATGCTGATCTTCAGCAGCTGAGACACGAACGAGCTGGGATCGTTCGGGATCCAGTTCCCCATCACGATGCGGCCGCCGGGCTTCGTCACCCGCACGATCTCCTTCGCCACGTCGAACGGCTTGGGCGCGAACATGGCGCCGAAGATGGAGAGCGAGAGGTCGAACGACCCGTCCGCGACGCCCTTCAGGTCCGTGGCGTCGCCCTCCTGGAAGCGCACGTTCTTGAGTCCCGCCTTCGCCGCGCGCTCGTTGCCCGCCTGCACGAGATTGCTCGCGATGTCGATGCCGGTGACGTCGGCGCCCAGCTTCGCCAGCGGCAGCGCCGTGGTGCCGTCGCCGCAGCCCAGGTCCAGCGCCTTGAGCGGCGGCTTGACGCCGAGCGACTTGACCAGCGACTCACCCGAGTCGCGCATGAACGCGGCGATCGCGGTGAAATCGCCCTTCTCCCAGAGTGCCTTGTTCGGGTTCACGCTGACCTTGATCGAATCCATGGTGCGCTCCATCTCGCTCGAGTTCACGTCGAACGCCCGCCAGGCCGCGCCAAGACACGCCAAGACGCCGGGCCGGAGGCTGCCGATCGCGCACTCTAGAATGCAGCGCAGCCGCGGCCAAGTCGCGCCAGCGGGCGGTCAGGCGGTCACGATCACCAGGTGGCGCACCTTCCGGAACTCGTGCGGATCGAGGATGCGCAGCTCGAGCCGGCCGTTCACCAGCTCGATCGAGTAGCTCTGCGGCGACTGTGCCGAGATCACGCGCGCCTTCGTGGCGGCGATGGGGATGACGGTCTGTTCGTCCGTGTCCACGGCGTGCAGCGCGGACGGGTCCACGTTGCCCGTGGGCCGGAGCGTCTTGCCCAGGCCTAGCACGCCGCCGCGCGCGGCGACGACGCCGCCCTTCACCAGGTCCTGCCGCGACCCGATGACGTAGTAGATCGTGCCCAGCTCGCGGCGGGTCTGCGCCAGCGTGTCGGACTGGGCGGCGATCACCGTGTGCGCCTCCTCGACGCTCGCGGTGAGGTCCGTGACGTGTGTCTGCAGCGACTCGACCTGGCCGCCCAGCCGCGTGACCATCTGCTCCTTCTCCGCCAGGCCCTGCTTGAGCTGCTTCACCATGCGATCGAGCCCCGCGATGCGGAAGTCGCTGTCCCGGAGCCGCGACTCCAGCGACTGGATCCGCGTGCGCAGCCCGGCGATGCGCGCCATCGCCTCGCTCGCGCCGGTGGGCGACAGCCGGCGCTCGGCGCCGACCTTGGTGATGCTCAGCGCCTGGCTGGCGTCGACGGCGATGGCGTTGAGGCTGTCCTGGATCGCCGAGATATCGCGTACGGCGCGGTCGTAGCGGGCGCGCGTGGCCTGCTCGCTCTGCCGCAGCGCGGTCATGGCATCGGCATCGCGGCGCATCTTGGCGTAGAACGTCAGGCAGGTGGCAAGCAGCGCCACGCTGAGGATCGAGAGCAGTACGGTCGCTCGGCGCATGATGGGATCTCCCTAGGTGAGCGGCCGTCGACAGCGGTGGCATCGCGTGGGGACGCCGACTCATTATGAAGTGCGAGACCGCGGCGACAAGACCGCGGCCCGCGACTTGACCGCGACATTGCGAAGCCCCGCCGGATGCAACGCGTGCGTCATCTCCGCGCACAGGCTTCTCCGGACGCCGCGTCGGTGAGAACCCGCAAGAATTGCGCGCTCCCCCGATGCCCGCGCGCGCGCGCGTCTGTTAGCTTCGGACGCACGAGCTTTCGCACGGTCGCCCGAGCTCGACGACGGTCGCACAAGGAGGGTGTATGTCGCGCGCCATCGTCGTGTCGCGGGCCGTGACGGGCCTGCTGTTCCTGAGCCAGCTCGTGCTGGGCATCGCGTTCTGGACCGGACACGCGCAGTCGCTGGTCCAGCTGCACATGACGCTCGGCGGACTGTTCGTCCTGTCGCTGTGGGCGCTGGCCGCGCTCTGCGCGCGCGCCGGCGCGCCGCGCGCCGCGGCGCTGCTCACCACGTTCATGGGCGCGATCGTGACGTGGTTCGGCTTGGTCCAGATGCAGATCGTGCCCGGCGCGAACCACTGGATGATCCGGCTCGTCCACCTGCTGCTCGGTCTCGTCGCCATGGCGAGCGGCGGCAGCCTGGCGTCGCAGGTGCCGCGCAGTTCGCGCACGCCGGGCCGCACCGTTGCCGAGGGCCCTGCCCGAGCCTAGAGTCCCGCCCATGCTCGCCGCACTGTTCATCGCACTGCTGCTCAGCGTTGCCGTTCCAGCCCGGGCCGCGAAGCCGATGCTGCTCTACAACGGCCGCATCCTCGTCGATGCCTCCGCCGAGCCGGTGAACCGCTACGCCGGTGCGGCGCTCGTCCAGGACGGCCGCTTCATCGCGGTGGGCACGCTCACCGCGGTCGACCAGGTCGCGCGCGACCGCGAACTTTGGCCCACGCGCGTGGACCTGCACGGCGGCTTCGCGGTGCCGGCGCTCACCGACGCGCACGGCCACGTCGAGGGGCTGGGCATCGCGCTCCAGCGGCTGCGGCTGCAGGACACGAAGAGCGCCGAGGCGATCGCGGCCATGGTCGGCGAGCGGGCGAAGAAGGCCCCCGCCGGCGAGTGGATCGTCGGCCGCGGCTGGGACCAGAATGACTGGGCGATCCAGAAGTTCCCGACGCGCGAGACGCTCGACCGCGTCTCGGGCGATCACCCCGTGTGGCTCCGGCGCGTGGACGGTCACGCGGCGTGGGCGAACTCGCGCGCGCTCCAGTTGGCCGGCGTCACGCGCGCCACCGCCGACCCTCCGGGCGGGCGCATCGAGCGCGCGAGCGACGGCACACCGACCGGCGTGCTCGTGGACAATGCCATGGAGCTGGTCGAAGTGAAGCTCCCCGTGGCCACGCGCGAGCAGCGCACGCGCGCGATCTCGCTCGCCCTCCAGCGCTGCGCCGAGTTGGGGCTCACCGCGGTGCACGACGCGGGGATCGACGCGGAGGCGGTCTCGATCTACGAGGAACTGGCGGCGAAGGGGCAGATGCCGATCCGCGTGTTCGCGATGCTCGCGGCCGGCGAGGTGTGGAAACCGGACGCGCTGCCGGAGAAGAAGCCCACCGCGGGCGACGGTCGCTTCCGGTTGTTCGCGGTGAAGGCGTACGCCGACGGCGCGCTCGGCTCGCGCGGGGCGGCGCTGCTCGAGCCGTACGCGGACGACGCCGGCAATCGCGGGCTGCTGCGCACCACGCCGGACACGCTCGAGCTGATCGCGAAGCGTTGCCTCGAGCGCGGCTACGCGCTGTGCGTGCACGCGATCGGCGACCGCGGCAACCGCATCGTGCTGGACGCCATGGAGCGGGCCGCGGCGGCGAGCAGCCCGCCTGTCGAGCTGCCCACGCGGCGCTTCCGCATCGAGCACGCGCAGGTCTTGTCGCTCGACGACATCCCGCGTTTCGCGAGCCTGGGCGTGATCGCCTCGATGCAGCCCACGCACTGCACGAGCGACATGCCGTGGGCGCCGGCGCGTCTGGGGACACAGCGCGTCGAGGGCGCCTACGCGTGGCGGCGGCTGCTGAACGCGGGCGCGCGGCTGGCGCTGGGATCGGACTTCCCGGTCGAGGACGCGAACCCGCTGCTCGGCCTCTACGCCGCGGTCACCACGCAGGACCTGAAAGGCCAGCCGCCCGGCGGCTACCGGCCAAGCGAGAAGCTCACGATCTGGGAAGCACTGCGAGGATTCACGAGCGATGCGGCGTTCGCGGCGTCCGCCGAGCACGAGTTGGGGCTCGCGGAGATGGGTTACCGCGCCGATCTCGCGGTGTTCGAACGCGACCTGAGCGTGATCCCGGCGCGCGAGATCCCGAGGGTGCGCTGCGTCATGACGATGGTCGGCGGCGAGATCGTGTGGAAGGGCGGGAAGTAGCCGCTACAACCCCTTCGCCACCGCCGCCCGCAGATTCACCAGCACCGCGACCTCCTCCGGGCGACCGATCTCGGACTTCACGCAACACAGCAGCCGCCGGCCACTCGCGTCCACGTCGAAGCCCTCGAGCACGCCGGTGCGGAACAGCCGGTGCGAAGGCCATCGGTCCGGGGACTTCCCGGCCACCGGCGTGACGACGATGAACTCGTTCGCGGTCGTGCGATAGAAGAGCTGCCCGCTGCCGTGCGCCCACATCGGCTGGATGCCACCGTCGGTCGGCAGCTCGAACTCCTCCTGCTTCTGCAGGTCTCGAAGCTGGACGCGCGTGGACCCCGAACGATTGGACTCGTACGCCAGCCAGCGCCCGTCCGGCGACAGCGAACTCCGCCCCTCGCGCCGTGGCGTGCACACGAGCGGCAGCGCCTGCCCGCCACGGAGCTCGTAGATGTTGTACGAGGAGCCCGAGACGTAGCGATCGAACGTGATCATGCCCTGGGCACCCCAGTCGTTCGGCCACATGAGCAACCCTTCGGCCGGCGCGAACACGCTCCGCTCGATGACCGAGCCGGCGGCGCCGCGGACGAAGAGCTGGTAGCTCCCGCTGCGGTTGGAGCAGAACAGGATCGAGTCGCCCGCCGGCGACCAGATCGGCTTGCGATTGAGCCCCGGCGCATCGGTCCAGCGCTCCGCCCCGCCGGTCGCGGCGTCGATCATCCACAGGCTGCTCCGCCCCGAGCCCTCCGTGCGTTCGGCCGCGATGCGCCGGCCGTCGGGCGAGAGCCGCGGGTCGAAGTACGGCCCGGTCGTGAGCGGGCGCGCCCTGCCGGTGGCGACGTCCATCCACTCCAGCCGGCTCTCGCGAGCGGCCTGGAACGAATAGACCAGCGTGCCGTTCTCGGACGCGCTCGCGTGCGGCTCGGCCACGGAGCCACCGAAGCCGGGGATCGCCGAGATCGGGCGCGGATCGCCGCTCCAGCGCAGCGTGTGCGCGTCGAACGATCGCGCCTCGAGCGCCTGGTTCACCATGTACACGAGCATCCCCGCCGTGTATACCGCTCCGGATTCGACCTGTCCCACGTAGACGCGCCGGTCGGAGTGGAGCGAGCCCACGTACAGCGCGAACGTGCCGTGGGACTCCGGTGTGGTGACGAAGAGGAAGTGTTCGCCGTCCGGCAGGAAGCAGGGCCAGCGATGGCCGGCTTCGTCTGCGGACACGGTGTCGAGCGTCGTGGCCGGCACGGGCGTGCCGCCGGCGGCCGGCACGCGCATGAGCGGACCATCGAGCGAGGCCGAAAACACGATCGTGCCCTGCCGGTTCCAGGTCCCCCCGCGCCCCAACTCGACGCTGCAGATGGTGTGGACGCTGTCACCCTCGATGCCCACCCGCTTGAGCTGGCCGTTGGAGTAGAACCCGAGCTCCCGGCTGTCGGGCGACCAGAACGGGTACCACGCGCCCTCGGTGCCGGGAATGCGCGAGCTGGAGAGCGAGTCGAACCGCCGCACCCACAGGGCGCTCTGGCCGGTCGTGTCGATGCTCGCGAACGCGATCCGGCTGCCGTCGGGCGACACGACCACGTTCGCGAACTGCTTCAGGTGCTCGTTCGGCGGCAGCTGCAACGTGAATTGGATCGGCCCGGCTTCCGGGGAGGGCTGACGCCGCGGCCACCATTCGGCGGCGAGGATCGCGGCGAGCACGACAAGGGCCGCGGCCCACACGATCGTGCGCATCGAACCGCCGGGCTTGGGCGCCGGCTCCGGACTCGGCGACAGGGGAACATCGACGGCGGAGCCGGCGGGCGCCAGCCAGCCCGCCGTGAGCGCCGCCACCAGCGCGCGCTCCATGTCGACCGCGCTCGCGAACCGGCGCGCCGGATCACGCTCGAGTGCGCGGGCGATCGCTTCGGAGAACTCGGGCGGCACGTCGGGGAGCACGCTGCGCAGCGACGGCAGCGGCCCGTGCGCGAGCGCAGTCTCGAGCTCCTCGAGCGTGCGGGCGTGGACCGGGTAGCGACCGGAGACGAGGCGGAAGATGAGCACGCCGAGGCTGTAGAGGTCGGACGCCGGGCTCGCCCGCTGCTCGCGCAGCACCTCCGGCGCCATCGCGAGCGGCGTGCCCTGCACGGCTCCCGGGCTCGGAGGCTTCTCCTCGCCGGTGTCCGTGGCGTACGCGCCGGCGCTGCCGAAGTCCATGAGCACGATCCGGCCGCCGCGCTCGCGCATGACGTTCGCGGCCTTGACGTCGCGGTGCACGAGACCGACCGCATGCACGGCGCTGAGCGCGCGGCAGATGTCGATCGCGTACACCGCCATCTCGCGCCAGTGCCCGGGCCCCAGCTCGGTGAGCAGCTGCTCGAGCGTCGCGCCCTCGAGCAGTTCGGTCCACATGCCCACCTGGCCGTCGTGCACGTCGGCGCCGAGCACGAGCAGCACGTTCGGGTGGCGCACGCGGGCGAGCGCGCGCGCCTCCTCGAGCAGCATCTCGATCGTGCGCGGCGTCGCGGTGCGGCCCCAGAGCTTGAGCGCCACCTCCTTGCGCAGTCCGGGATCGAACGCGCGGTAAACCTCGCCGTACTCGCCGGCCCCGAGCGGACCGCGGATGCGCAGGTTGCCCCACGTGCGCTCGGCGGTCGCAGCCGCGAGATCGGCGCGCTCGCGCTCGCCCGCGTCCGTGCCGCCGCTCCGGTGCAGCCGGGACACGGTGTCGATCAGCCGCAGCGCCTCGAGCGTCTCCTTGTCCACCTTCCGGCTCGCGGCCGCCTTCTCCCACTCGACCGCCTTGCCCTCGGAGATCGCCTCGACGACGCGTTCGAGTTCGGGCGTCGGGTCGTCCGGCGTTTCGCTCATGCGCGCGGCGTCTCGAGCAGCGCCGCGGCCACGGCGCGGATCGCGCGCCGCACCAGCATGCGCGCCGCCTCCGCGGACGGGCGGCCGAGCGCGTCGGCGATCTCGCGATAGCTGCAGTCCATCTCGATCCGCATCAGGAACGCCTCCTGC
>DATNFC010000071.1:0-17361 GCA_035606545.1 Candidatus Methylomirabilota bacterium | reverse complement strand
GGAACTGCTGGTAGCGCTGCTCGAACGTGGGCACGTGGTCGGCGAGGTTGACGTACTCGTAGCCGATGCCGCCGGCGGTGTCACCGGGCGTGGCGCTCCAGCCGCCGTAGCGCGGGTTCGTGGTGTCGAGCGTGCCGTCCGGCTTGCGGTCGTACGCCACCGCGACGTAGCCCTTGCGGCTCCACTCGTGCACGTAGGGCGTCTGGATCGTGTGGTTGTTGATGGTCTCGAACGTGACCTTGTTCCGCGGGTTCACGCGGTAGGCGAGCTTGAAGTTCGTGTTGATCAGGTTGCTCTGCCGGTTCCCGAGCTGGATGAAGTCCAGCACCGTCCGGCGCGGCTGCGTCAAGCCCGACTTCAAGTACGTGTCGGTGAACGTGCCCTCGTACGTGAGGAAGTACGTGAGGTTCTTCACCGGCGTCGGGCCGCCGAAGCCGAACGTGAAGCGGTCGTAGTTGTCGTACGTCTTCGTCGGGTCGCCGAAGCGGTCCGTGTCCCAGCGCACCTCGCCGCCGAGGCGGTTCGTGCCCTCCTTCGTGGACACGCTGACGACGCCGGAGAGCGCGTTGCCGTACTCGGCGTCGAATCCGCCCGAAAGCACGTCAGTGCCGGCGATCGCCAGGCCCGCGATGTTCGCGCTGCCGCCGAATGCCGGGTCGGTCGCTTCCACGCCGTCGAACTGGAACTTCACCTCGCCGCCGCGGCCACCCCGGAAGTGCAGCTCGCCGCCCTGCGCCACGACGCCGGCCTTGGTGGCCACGGCCTGGCTGATGTTGTCGACGGGGATCTCCTTGAGCTTCTCGGCGGAGATCGACTGCTTCGTCGTGGACGACTTGGTGTCGATGCGCTTCTCCGCGCGCACCTCGATCGTCTCGATCTCCTTCACCACCTTGGTCGCGCCGACGTCGAAGTTCACGACCGACGTCTGCCCGGCGTTCACCTGCACCTTCATCACCACGGCCTCGTAGCCGATCGCCTGCAGCTTGATCTCGTACGAGCCAACCGCCACACCCGCGATCACGAACGCGCCGGTCTCATCCGTCATCGTGCCCTGCTTCGTGCCGAGCACGATGACGTTCGCGAAGGGCACGGGTTCCCTGCCCTTCTCGAGTGCGCGCCCGGTGATGCGGCCGGTGCTGGCGGCAGCGTTCGCAGGCGGCGGAGTCGCCGGTCGGGATTGGGCGTGCGCGGACGCGGCCAGTCCGGAGATCGCCAACATGGCGATCACGGCTGACAGCGAGCGACGAACGATGCGGACCATTTTGGGGAGCCCTCCCTCTAAAGCGCCGGTCGGATGCAGCCGACCCATCGGCTTGGCCGAGGAATCCGGTGAAAAGTGCCAACAAGCCTTTGTCGTGTCAACGGAATCCACATGCCAAGTCCTTCGCGAGACGCGAGTTCCGGTTCCTTCCCTAGGTACCGTCACGGGTCTCATGGGCATGGACGACATCGAGCCGGAGGGGTTGAGGGGCTCGCAGGCAACGCACGCACAGATGCGCGGAGAGGCACCCATCGGCATGTGGCCGGTTCTGGGTGCAATACGCCCGTCCCCCGTAATATCGGACGACGTCCGGCTCGGGTCAAGTGTCAATCGACGAACGCGCCCGGGCTGCGGTGGCAACCCGACGGAGCCCCGTCCGGCAAGGCCGGCGTAGCCGGGCCCGGCGAAGCCTGCACGCCCGGCCTGCCCGTGGCCACCCCCCGCGGGTCGGTACCGCGCGGTCCCCTTCCCGCTCAGAACTTCCAGAGGATCTCGATCCCCAGGTTCTGGCGGCTCTGCCGCTCGTCGCCGGGGTCGTTGTAGTCCTGCGACCGGAACTCGATCCGGTAACCCGACTCGAGCACCCACGTCGCGCCCTCCGGCGCGTACCCGAGACCGAGCGAGACGGCGTTCGCGAGGTACTCATTGCCCGCCGTGAAGTCGTCCTCGTCCACCGAGCGATACTGGTAGCCGAGCCGTCCCTTCAGCACGTGGCCGAGCGGCTGCTCGAGCCCGGTGCGCACGTCCCACGCGATGCGCCGCGGGCCCGTGCCCAGCTGCTGGGTGTAGCCGAGGTCACGCGACCAGTGGAACTCCGCCCCGACCATGGTCTTCGTGAAGCGGTGCGAAATCCCGCCGCTCCAGCCCCACGCGGCGCGGCGCACCTCGCTGTGGACGACGCTGTCCGGCAACGACAGCGTGTCGGCGCCTTGGCGATTGTAGGCCTGGTTGATGAAGCGGTTGAGCGAGGTGGCGTCGTTCGCGTTCGGCGGGTCGGTAAGCACCTTGCTCGCGGCGGTGTGGAACTCGCCCGAGAAGATCGAGCGCCCGCGCGTCCAGCGTGCGCGCGCCTGCAGCTCGCTCGACTTCTCGTCGCGCGAGAGCATGTTACCGCGACCGGTCAGCGGGTCGGCCCCGACACCGGCCGACGCCGTGAACCGCCAGTCGATCTCGGAGTTCGACACGCGTCCGATCCCGTTCACGCCCCACTCGAGGTTCTTGCCGATCAGGCCGACGAGCGCCGCCTGACCGTTCCAGCTCGGACGCGTCTCGTCGGTCTCCCACGACGAGCGCTGCAGGTCGTTCGTGCCCTTGAAGCGGTCGTTCTCGCGTTCGATGCCGAGCGCGATGTGCGTGCTCGTGCCGAGCGCGTACGAGGCGGAGATGCCGTACGCGGTGGTGTTCACGTCCATCGACGTGATCACGAACTCGCCGGGGGGCGGAATCTCGCCGCCGCCGAGGTCGATGTACTCGCCCGCGCTGTTGCTCACGATCTCGCGGAACTGCCGGTCCACCGTCTCGTTGAGGAAGCTCAGGTGGGCGCCCCAGCGCAGGTGGCGATGGAAGAAGCGCGGCACGACGCCGGTGAGGATCGCGGTGCCGGTCGGGCGCACGACGCTCTGGCGCAGCTCGGACCCGGTCGTGACCGGCTGGTCGTAACGCAGGCTGCTCAAGTCGCCGACGAACGCGAAGCCGCCGCCGGACTCGCGGCTGCGGTAGACGGCCTCGTACTCCGAGCCCGAGCGGCGAGCGGCCAGGTTCTGGCGCTCACGGCTGGCGTCGATCGTGCGCACCGACGACAGCGCGTCGGTGCCGGGGTCGACGTCGAGCGTCGACGTGGTGTCGTCCTCGGTGATCGCGACCGGGATGCGCGAGAGATCCCACAACGAGTACGTGGTGTTGTGGTCGGGCACGACCAGCGTCAGGCCGCCCATGCCGACCAGGCGGGCGCTGCGCGAGAGCTGCTCCTGGCTGAGGTCGAGCGTGCGCAGCGCGGGAAGGAAGAACTGCGCCGACGCGGTGGAGACATGCAGCATCAGGGCCAGCCACGCAGCACACAGCACGCGCGGCGCGGCCCAGCGCGGGAACTTCATCCACCACTCCTTTCATCGCTTCTCGAGAGGTCGGCCAGCCCGTACGGCACGGCATGAAAACGGGCTTCCGCCTGAGGGAGGCGAAAGCACGCTCGGTCGCCGAAGGGCGCGCGGATACTAGGAATGCGTCGCCGGGGTGTCAACGGCCTTGCGGGCCCTTGGAGACGGCGGCGCTCCCGACGAGCCAGTATCGCCACGGCCGGGCCGCCGCGCGCGTGATGCCCACGCGCGGTCCGCGCGCGACGCGACGCCCGCCACGGCGAGGGCCGAGGTCGGCGATCCACAGCGCGCCGCGAGTCAGATCGGCGCCGTCGTGGCGGCGGTCGAGGCCCAGCGCCCGCGCGAGCGAGCCCGGGCCGCGCGCCAGGCGGGCGGTCGCAACGCCGGCGCGGCGCCGGCGCATCGACTCGACGCCCTCGACCGGCTCCAGCGCGCGCACGAGCACCGCCGCGGCGCGGCCCTCCGGTCCGCACACGACGTTGAAGCAGTGGTGCATGCCGTACGTGAAGTACACGTAGGCCACCCCGGGCGGACCGAACATGACCCGGTTTCGCTCGGTGACCCCGCGGTGCGCGTGGCTCGCCGGGTCGTCCGCGCCGCCGTAGGCCTCGGTCTCCACGATCACGCCGGCGAGCCGGCCGACTCCGGGATCATCGTGCACGAGCACGCGGCCGAGCAGCGCGCGAGCGAGCGCACGCGGCCCGCGGGCGTAAAACGCGCGCGGCAGCGGCCGCGCGCGAGCGAGCGTTCGCAGCGCCGCGCGAGGAACGCGCGGCGAGTTCGACGACGCGCGTCGCGCAGTGCGCGGCGGCGCGGCTTCAGTGCGCGACCGGGGCGTCCTCGACTCCGAGCCGCTTGAGCGCGCCCATCATCGTGTCGCGGATCTCGGCGAGGCGCTTCTCGCTCCGGGCCTCGAAGCGCACGACCAGCACCGGCTGGGTGTTCGAGGCGCGGACCAGCCCCCAGCCGTCTCCGAACTCGACGCGGATGCCGTCGATGTCGATCACCCGGTAGCGACCGGCGAACTCGCCGCGCAGCTCCTCCGGCACCTTGAACTTCCGCTCCTCGGGGCAGGCGAGCCGCGTCTCCGGCGTCGAGAAGTACTGCGGCAGGCTCGCCACCAGCTGATCGAGCGTCTTCCCCGTCGACGCCACGTAGCGCAGCAGCCGCCCGGCCGCGAACAGTGCGTCGTCGAAGCCGAAGAAGCCCTCGCTGAAGAACATGTGGCCGCTCATCTCGCCCGCGATCGGCGCGCCGGTCTCGGCGAGCTTCTTCTTGATGAGCGAGTGCCCGATCTTCCACATCACGGGCTTGCCGCCGTGCGCGGTGATGTCCTCGATCAGCGCCTGCGAGCACTTGACGTCGAAGATGACGGTCGCACCCGGTACCCGCGTCAGTGTGTCGCGGGCGAACAGCGCCAGCAGCTGGTCACCCCAGACGATGCGGCCGCTCGCGGTCACGGCACCGATGCGGTCGGCGTCGCCGTCGAACCCGATCCCCAGCTCGGCGCCGGTCTCCTTCACCTTGCGCTGCAGGTCCACGAGCATCGCCGGCACGGTGGGATCCGGCAGGTGGTTCGGGAAGCGTCCGTCCAGCTCGGCGTAGAGCGGGATCACGGTGTGGCCCATGCGCTCGAACACCTGCGGCACGACGGTGCCGGCGCAGCCGTTCCCGCAATCCATGACGACCTTCAGCCCCTTCGGGCTGACGAGGCGTTCCATCAGCATCGCGCGGTACGCATCGAGCACCGGCTTCTCGCTCCACGAGCCGCCCGCGCCCGAGGCCAGCTCACCGGCCTGGATCGCGCGGCGCATCTCGAGGATCTCGGGCCCGTAGAGCGGCAGCTTCTTCTTCGTCATCTTGAAGCCGTTGAACTCGGGCGGGTTGTGACTGCCCGTGATCATCATGCCGCCGTCGAGACCGCGTGAGGCCACCGCGAAGTAGAGC
Source organism: Candidatus Methylomirabilota bacterium (assembly GCA_035606545.1). Taxonomy (GTDB): domain Bacteria; phylum Eisenbacteria; class RBG-16-71-46; order RBG-16-71-46; family RBG-16-71-46; genus JAIOPA01. The sequence goes on along the minus strand of DATNFC010000071.1, from coordinate 12,060 downwards.
GCCGGCGTGGGCACGACGCCGACGCGCTCGACCGCGAGCCCGGCCGCGATCATGCCGCGCTCGGCGGCGCGGGCGAGCCGCTCCGAGGACGGCCGCACGTCCTGGCCCAGCGCCACGCGCGTGCCGCCCTCGGCGCGGATGCGGCTCGCGAACGCGCGGCCCACGGCCTCGGCCGTCGGATCGGTGAGCTCCGTCTCGTGCAGCCCGCGGATGTCGTACTCGCGGAAGATGTGGCCGGGAACGGCGGTGACGGGCATCACGCGGGTTCCTTCTTCGGTTGCTGGCTCTTGAGCCAGGCGTCGATGAACGGGTCGAGATCGCCGTCCAGCACGCGGTGCACGTCGGGCACCTTGGTCTCGGTGCGGTGGTCGTTCGCCATGGTGTAGGGCTGCAGCACGTACGAGCGGATCTGGCTGCCGAAGTCGATGTCCTTCTTCACGCCGGCGAGCGCCTCGGTCTTGGCGCGCGCCTCCTGCTCGCGAAGCACGAACAGGCGCGACATCAGGATCTTCATCGCCGCGTCCTTGTTGCGGTGCTGGCTCCTCTCGGCCTGCGACTGGACGACGAGCCCGGTGGGCAGGTGCGTGATGCGCACCGCCGACTCGGTCTTGTTGACGTGCTGGCCGCCCGCGCCGCCGGCGCGCATGGTGTCAATGCGCAGGTCGCCGGGCGCGATCTCCACCTTGATCGTGTTGTCCACCATCGGCAGCACGCTCACGGAAGAGAACGACGTGTGCCGGCGCGCGTTCGCGTCGTACGGCGAGATGCGAACGAGGCGGTGCACACCCGACTCGCTCTTGAGATACCCGTACGCGTACTCGCTGTCGATCTCGAGCGTGGCGTCCTTGATGCCGGCCTCGTCGCCGGCCTGGTAGTCGAGCAGCTTGACGCCGAAACCCCTGCGCTCCGCCCAGCGCTGGTACATGCGCATCAGCATCTCGGCCCAGTCCTGCGACTCGGTGCCGCCGGCGCCGGGGTGGATGATGACGAGGGCGCCCAGCCGATCGTGTACGCCCGAAAGCAGGCTCCGCGTCTCGAGCTCGGCGACCTGGCCCTCGAGCGTGCCCAGTTCGCGCTCGAGCTCGGCGAGCATGCCGGTGTCGCCGTCGTGCTCGGCCAGCTCCAGCAGCTCGGTGACGCTCGCGAGCGTGCCCTCGCGCGCCGTGAACTCGTCGACGGAACGCTTCGCGGCTTTCAGCCGCGAGACGACCCGTTGGGCGTCGTCGGGCTTGTCCCAGAAGCCGGGCGCGGCCAGGCGCGCCTCGAGCTCGCCCACCTCGTGCCGCAGCGCCCCGACGTCAAAGGTACCTCCGCAGCCCCTCGAGGCTTTGGCGGGTCAGGTCGAGTCGCTTGTGCAGTTCGGCGGCGGTGAGCATGTCCGGTCTCGGTGGGGTGTGCGGCTCGGAAAGCCGCGATGCACACTACGCAGGCCGCGCGCGCCGCGCAACGCGGCCGCTCAGTTCTGCGATGCGTCGCCGCCGTCGAGCTCGGCGATCGCGCGCTCGGCCTGCGCCGCGCACTCGTTGCCGAGCGGCGTGTGGCTCGAGCGCCCGAGCGCGCGCGCCACCTCGAGCCACTCGCGGCGCTCGCGCGTGCCGGTCTCGCCCTCGTGCATCGACGCCAGGTTGAGCGCCGCGTTCGCCGCCGCCGCGCGACCGCTCGGCAGGCCGCTCGCCCGCCCGCGCTCGAGCGCGGCGAGATAGGCATGGCGCGCCTCGAAGCCGCGCTCGAGCCCGAGCAGCGCGTGCCCGAGGTTCACGTGCGCCATCGCCGCCATCGCGTCCAGTTCGGGCGTGGGACCGGACGCGGCGTCGGCGCGCACGGTCGCGAGCGCGTCCTTGAACGCGCGCACCGCGTCCTCCAGCCGGCCCGCCTGGCGATGCAGGTGGCCGGTGAGCAGCTGGGCGTCGAGCGCGATCCGCGCGCCCACGTCCACCCCGCTCTCGCGCCCGACGCGGACCACGACGGCCAACCCGGCCAACGCCTCGTCGCGGCGGCCATCGTGGAGCGCCTGGAACGCGTGCGCGTACGTGGCCGCCGCCTCGAGCGCGCGCCCGGTGCCCGAGTCGAGCGTGCGCGTGAACGCGAGCGAGTCGTCGGCCAGCGCGCGCGCCTCCTCCCAGCGGTCGAGCGATCCCAGCGCACGGTGCAGGTTGCACGCGGCCTGCCCGGCCAGCTCGCGCAGCGACGGCTCGTCCATGCGCCGTCCGACCTCGAACACGCGCCGGAGCAGCGTCACCGCCTCGTCGCGCTCGCCCAGCTCGGCCAGCGCCTGCCCGAGCCGCAGCCGGGCGAGGAGATCGAAGCGCGCCGCGGCCCCGGGCTCGCAGCGCGCCGCGAGCGCGAGCGCGTCGCGATACTGCGCGGCCGCCTCGGGGTGCCGGCCGGTGTGCACGAGGCGCTCGCCCAACGCGAGCGTGGCCTGGAGCGCGGCGAGCGCGCCCTCGGGCAGGTCGCTCGCGCGCCCGAATTGCTGTGCACGCGCATACTGCCGCTCGGCCTCGGGTGCGCCGAGCAATCCTTCTCGCTCGCTCATGGCGGCGAGCGCAAGCGACGCCTTGGCGCACGCCATGCGTGCGAGCGGCGTGCCCGAGGGCTCGCCCACGCGCACGACCGCGTCGAACATGCGCTTCGCACGCTCGCCGTCGCCGCGGCGGTTGTGCATGTGACCGAGGTTGAACGCCGCCACCGCGGCCGGGTCCCAGCCGCCGGCGTGCCCGGCGCGCGAGCCCAGCTCGAGCGCGCTCTCCCAGCTCTCGACCGCCTGGGCCTCGTCCCCGTTCTCGCTCTGCAGCAGCCCGAGGTTGAACGCCGCCTGCGTCAGCATGGCGAGCAGCTGCTGCGAGTCGGTGTCGCGGCCCAGCTCGAGCGCCTCGCGGTAGCGCGCCTGCGCGCGCAGCAGCTCGCCCGCCTCCTGGTCGAGGATCGCGAGGCGCGAAAGCACGCCCGCTCGACGATGGCGACCCAGGGGATCGGCGACGCGGAAGCTCCTCACCACCGCGCGCTCGAAGTGGAGCACGGCGAGATCGCGCTCGCCCGCGGCACGCAGCCGCTCACCGAGGTGGAGCGAGGCCTCGAGCACGAGCTGGTCGCCGCGCGGGTCGGGCACGCGCTCGGCGATCTCCAGCGCCTCGCGCAGGCCGGCGAGGCGCACCTCGGCGTCGCTCTCGCCGAGCGCCTCCTCGAGCCGCTGGAGCGCGCGGGTCGCGAGCTGTTCGCTGTCCTCGTCGGAGCGCCGCGAGAACAGCCGCCGGAGCGCGTCGAGCCAGCTCATGACGCCACCCACCTGGCCCGCAGCCGGTCCACGGCGGCGCGCATCGCGCGCACCGCGGACGCCTCGTCCGCGTCGTTCATCACCACCGCGTCGGCGAGTGCCTCGAACTGCTCGTTCGTGCGCGCGTTCGCCAGCCGCCGCGCCGCCTCGGCCTCGCTCCAGCCGCGTTTCGCGCGCAGGCGCTCGAGCTGCAGCGCCCGCGGCGCCACCACGGCGACAATCGCGTCGCACTCGCGCTCGAAACCCCAGTCGAGCAGCAGGGCCGCGTCCACGACCACCGTGTCCACGCCCGCGGCGCCGGCGATCCCCGCCCGCAGGCGGTCGAGGATGTGCGGGTGGACGAGCGCGTTCAAACGCGCGAGCGCCGCGGGATCGGAGAACACGCGCGCGGCAACACGCGCGCGGTCGAGCGTGCCGTCGCCGCGGTAGACGTCGGCGCCGTACTCGGCGGCGAGCGCGGCGCGTACGCCCGGCTCGCCGTCGGTGATCTCGTGGCCGAAGCGGTCGGCGTCCAGGAGCCGCGTGCCCGGGCCCGCGAGCGCGCGCGCGAGCGTGCTCTTGCCGCTCCCCGCCGCGCCGACGATGCCGACGACGAACGGCGGACTCTTGGCACCCGCCGCACGCCGACGGCGCGCGGCGTTGTCAAAAGCCTTCTCAGTGCACATCGAACCAGGTCCTTCCCGTGCCCACCGACACCGTGAGCGGCACGTTCAGTGGATAGCAGCCCTGCATCTCGCGGCGCACCAGCTCGGTCACGCCCTCGGCTTCACCCTGCGGACACTCGACCAGCAGCTCGTCGTGGACCTGGAGCAGCAGCCGCGCGCCGGTTCGATTCGCGAGCGCCCGGTGCACGCTGAGCATGGCGAGCTTCACCAGGTCCGCGGCCGAGCCCTGGATCGGGGTGTTGATCGCGGCGCGCTCGGCGAACGAGCGCTCGGCGCCGTTCGTGCTCCGCAGCTCCGGCAGGTAGCGGCGGCGGCCGAGCAGCGTCGCCACCCAGCCGCGGCTCCGCGCCTCCTCGAGCGTCGCATCGAGGAAACGGCGCACGCCGGCGTAGACCGAGAAGTAGCCGTCGATGAACTCCTTTGCGTCCTTGAGCTCCAGCCCCATCTGCTGCGCCAGGCTCCTCGCGCCCATGCCGTAGAGCACACCGAAGTTCACGATCTTGGCGCGCGCGCGCAGCTCCGGCGGCACCTCGCCCGCGACCTTGAAGATGCGGCGCGCCGTGGCGGCGTGGATGTCCTCGCCCGCCGCGAACGCCTCCACCAGGTTCGGGTCGCCCGAGAGGTGCGCCATCACGCGCAGCTCGATCTGCGAGTAGTCGGCGCCCACGAGCACGCAGCCCGGCGCGGCAACGAACGCGCGGCGGATCTCGCGGCCCTGCGCCGTGCGGATGGGGATGTTCTGGAGGTTGGGATCCAGTGACGCGAGCCGGCCGGTGGCCGCGCCCGCCTGGTCGAACGTGGTGTGCACGCGCTGGTCGCCGGGATCGATCGCCTCCGGCAGCGCGTCGACGTACGTGGACTTGAGCTTCGTGAGCGCGCGCCACGCGAGCAGCAGCCGCGGGAACTCGTGGAGCGGCGCGAGCGCTTCCAGCACCTCGGAGTCCGTGGACCATCCGGTTTTCGTCTTGCGGCCGGTCGGGAGCTGCAGCTTCTCGAACAACAGCCTGCCGAGCTGCGGGCCGCTCGCGAGGTTCACGGGCTCGCCCGCGAGCGCGTGGAGCTTCGTCTCGAGCGCGGCGATCTCGGTGGCCTGGGCCGCGGACATGCTCCGGAGCACGCCCGGGTCCAGCGCGATCCCGGCGCGCTCCATGGCCACGAGCACGCCGATCAATGGGTGCTCGAGCTTCTTGTAGAGCTTCCACTGCTCGCGCGCCTCGAGCTGCGCGCGCAGCGCGTCCGCCAGCGGCAACAGTGCGGCGGCAAGACGCCCGGCCCGCGCCGCGGCCGCGCCCACGTCGAGTGCCGCGAGCCCCGGGCGGGGACGCCCGCGAACGACCGGCGCCTCGAGCGCATCCAGCCCCACCCCGAGCACGTCGCCGGCGAGCGCCAGGATCGAGTGGTCGCGCTGCGGATCGCACAAGAACGAGCCCAGGCGCACGTCGAAGCCCGGGTGCGAGACGCCGACCTGGCCGGCGGCCAGCTCGTGCAGCGCACGCTTCCAGTCGTGCGCCACCTTCTCGATCGAGGGATCGATCAGGATGGCGCCGAACCAGTCGCGGAGCTGGTCCGCGCCCACGTTCGGGCCCGCTTCGTGCGCGAGCGGCACGTAGCAGTGGTGGCCGCTGCGCGCCGCGAACGCCACGCCCACGAGCTTCGCCCGCCGCGGCGAATCGCCGTCGGCGATCGGCAGCACCGCGAGCCCGTGGAGAGCGCGCGCGCGCACCTCGTGAACCCGGTTCGTCAGCCCGTCGAGGAGCCGGTTCGTCAGCCCGTCGAGGCCCTGGTCCGTCAGCCCGTCGAGATCAGTGCCCGCGTCGACGCCGGCTTCGGCATTCATGCTCGCGAACAGGTCGCCCTGCGCGCCGGCGCGCGACGCGGGCAACGGTCCTGCGGGCCGCGCGATGGTGCCGACGCCGAAGAGATCCGGCTGGCTCGGAGCGTCGACCGTCGCGGTGGTGGCACCACTCGCGCGCTCGCGGCCACGGCCCGATTGCTCCGCCGCCGTGCCGCGACGCTCCATGGGACGCTGCGGCACGGGTGCGCCCGCCTGCGCGTCCGCAACCCCCAGATCGTTCGCGACTTGCTCCAGGCGCCGGACCTCCCAGCGCTTCGCGAACGCCATCAGCTCGTCGCGACGGATCGGCGCCACGGCGAGATCGTCGAGGGAAATTCCCAGGTCCAGGTCGCGCCGCACCGTGGCCAGCTCGCGCGAGAGGTAGGCGAGCGCCTTGTTCTCGGCGAGTTTCTTCGCCAGCGCGGGCTTCTTGATCTCGGCCAGCCGCTCGTACATCGCGTCCACCGAGCCGAACGTGGTCAGCAGCTCGACGGCGGTCTTCTCGCCCACGCCCGGCACGCCCGGATAGCCGTCCGTGGCGTCGCCCATCAACGCCAGCACGTCGCGGATCTGCTCCGGCGGCACGCCCCACTTGGCGCGCACGCCCTCGGCGTCGAGCCGCGCGTAGTCGTCACCCTTCGCCTGTGGCGAGAGGACCATCACCGACTCGTCCACGAGCTGCAGCATGTCCTTGTCGCCGGTGATGAGCAGCACCTCGTAGCCGGCGTCGGCGCCGATGCGCGACAGCGTCGCCATGACGTCGTCCGCCTCCATGCCCGCCTTCTCGAGGACGGGAAGTCCCATGCAGCGCGCCAGGTCCTCGATCGGCGTGAGCTGCGCGGATAGCTCCGCGGGCATCTCCGGCCGGTGCTCCTTGTAGCGCGGGTAGAGCTCGTGGCGGAACGTCGGCCCCGGGCCATCCCAGGCGAGCGCCCAGCGGTCGGGCTTCAACTCGCGGCGGAACTTCACGAACAGGTTCGCCATGCCGTAGATGGCGTTCGTGGGCTCCTTGCGCGAGTTGCTGAGCGCGGGATAGGCGTGCCGCTCGCCCTTGTCGTTCCTGCCCCAGCGCGCCAGCGCGTAGTACGCCCGGTAGGCGAGTCCCAGCGCGTCCAGCACGACGAGGCGTGGCATGACTCGACCTTACTTCAACAACGCTACCGCCGGCGGCAGACGAGCAACTTGTTCGTGCGCGCGTCGTTACCGAAGCCCATCCCGAGCAGCGCGCGATCCACCGCCAGCAGCCATGCTGGCCAGCGGTTCACGAATCGCCACGGCCCGAGGTGGCTGTTGAGGAGGACATGCGTCGGCATCAGCTGCTCGCGCGTGAGTCCTTGTGCCGAAAGCACTTCCATGTACCGCTTCAGAGGTCGCATGACGTTGTGCTCGGCCATCGGCCCGCCCCCGGAGAAGCGATCGGTGACGAGCAGCAGTCCGCCCGGCGCGAGCGCGTTCGCGAGCCCGCGGAGCGCCGCCTCCCAGCGCGCGTCGTCGGTGATGTGATAGAGCACGTCGAACACGTTGACGATATCGTACGGTCCTTCGGGTACGCCGTCGCTCACGTCGGCGCGCAGGAAGCGCTGCGCAGGATAGCGCGCAGCGAGGCGATCCACGCTCACCTGCGCGATGTCCACGCCGGTGTAACGCGCGCCGCGCGCGCTGTAGTACTCGGTCCAGAACCCGGTGCCGCAGCCCACGTCGAGCACGCGCGCGCCATGGGGTGAGACGCCGCAACGAGCGAGCGCCTGTGTCAGGACCTCCGCGCGGAGCGTGTAGCAAGCGAGGTTATACGCGAGCGAAAGCCCGGTCTCGCCGGTGCCGCGGATGTCGAATTGCTCGGCGAGGCGCTGCTCCCAGAACTCCTTCGGCCGGTAGTTCACGCGCGGGAGCCGCCGTAGAGCCGGTGGCGCGCGATGTAGCGCGCGACCGCGTCGGGGACCAGGTAGCGGAGCGACCGGCCGCGCGCCGCGCGCGCGCGCAGCGCGCTCGAGGACACGTCGAGCCCCGGGTTCGCGAGCCAGGTCACGCGCCCGCCGCCGCTGCGGCGGCTGCCCGGGCGCAGCGCCACGACCAGCTTGGCCGCGCGCGCGATCGCTTCCGGCTCGCGCCACGTGGCGAACGTGGCGTACATGTCGGCGCCCATCAGCAGGTGGAGCTTCGCACCCGGGTGTGCGCGCGCGAAAGCGCGCACGGTGTCGATCGAGTACGAGGGACCCTCGCGACGGCACTCGACCGCGCTCACGCGGAAGCTGGGGTTGCCCGCGATGGCGAGTCGCGTCATCGCCAGCCGGTGCCGCGCCGCGGTCGTGGCTCCGCCGCGCTTGTGCGGCGGCGTGCCGGCGGGCACGAAGCAGACGCGGTCGAGCGCCAGCTCCACGCGCGCCCACTCGGCGAGCGCCAGGTGACCGAAGTGCGGCGGATCGAACGTGCCGCCGAAGATGGCGATGCGAAGCCCCGCGCGCTTCCCGCGCACGCGTTTCCCTGGCGCCACGCGCGCGCCGGTCGCCGCTCTTGGGCCCGCGGCGCGGCGCGCCGGGCGCCGGCCGGTCACGGACCGATGCCGCCCGACGTCTGCGGCGTGGACGGCGGCGGCGGCTCGTTCGGCAGGCTGTGGCGCTTCTTCTTCTGCACTCCCCACTTCCAGTGCTGCATCTCGTTCAGCGTGCGCGCGGCCTTGTTCCCGAGTGCCGTGCCCTTGTACTCCTCGTGGATGTTCTGCAGCAGCACCATCGCCGTGTCGCGCTCGCCGACGCGCGCGCTCGCGACCGCCCAGCCGATCATCGCGTCGCCGTAGAGCGGTGTCTCCGAGTACTCGGCCATGATGTCGCGGAAGTAGCCGCGCGCGGCGTCGTACTCCTTGAGCTTCACGTACAGGTCTGCGGTGCGGTAGAGCTTCGTCGCCAGCCGTTTCCGCGCCTCGCCGATACGCTTCGTCGCCTCCGGCGCCAGCCAGTGGTCGGGATGGTCGCGACGGAACGCCATCCACTGGTCGAGCGCGCGCAGCGTGAACTCCTGGTCGAAGTCCGGCCCGCGCGACTGGCCCCACAGCGCCTCCCCCTGGCGGAACGACGCCGAGGGCGCCGAGTCGCTCTCGGGGTAGTCGCGCATCATGCGCTCGAAGTCGGCCTGCGCGGAGCTGAATTCCTTCATCTTCAGGTGGCAGAGTCCGAGCAGGTAGACCGCCTCGTCGACATTGGCGGAGCCACTGCCGCTGGTGGAGAACGGCGCCAGCGCCTCGACCGCGAGCCCGGCATCGCCCTTGGCGTACAGCCGGCGCGCGAGCTCGAGCCGGCCACTCTCGTCGTGCACCTGCGGCAGCACCGAGCCGCCGCAGCCCGGGAACAGCCCCATCGCGGCGGCGAGGGCGGCGAGTAGCGCCCACGCCGCCAGGGGAACCCGCCACAGGCGGGTCCGGGTGCGTCGCATGCGTCTCCTTCCCGGGGAGCTGCGGGGAGCCTGGGTCAGTTCGTGGCGGCCGTGCCTCACGGCCGATTCTGGAAGAACAGCGCCACCAGGCCGCCGACGATGAGCACGACGAGCACCGGCTCCAGCACCTTGTCCAGGTTGCGCTGCGGGATCTCGGACTTGAGATCCGGGTAGCGTTCCTCCTCGACCAGCGCCACCTGTCCTCGCGAGAAGCGATCCACGAAGTTCTGGCCCAGGTCACCGGTCCACAGCACGCGCGAGGTGTTGGGATCGCGCATGGTGATGCTGCCGGTGACGAGCGACTGGCGCTCGATCTTGACCCGCCCGGGCAGCATGCCGACGAAGCGCAGGTACGTGACCTTCGCCGAGCCGAGCGTGTACTCGACGATCGGGTCGCCGGGGTTGCCGAACAGGAACTTGAGGCTGTCGTCGGGGACCGGCGTGTGGCGCACGGTCACATCGACGCCCCGGCGCGCGAGCGCCTTGAGCATCGCGTGCTCGAGCACGAAGTTGAGCGGGTGGTCGCGCGCCGGCGCCAGCACGGCGTGCGTGCCCGAGTCCACGACCGCGGTCGAGAGCGCGCGGGACACGGCGGTGTCGGCCACGAACTGCGTGAGCTGCAGGTTCGTGTACGGCACGCGCGGGCCCTTCGAGCGCACGACGGGCTCGAGGTACGAGTTCGCCACCGCGAGCGTCGAGTCCTCGGGCGGTTTGGGGCCGCTCGAGTAACGGAACTTCTTCGCTTCCGCTGCGGGCGCCAGCGCAAGCAGCAACATCAGCGCGAGCAGCGCCCTATGCTTCATTCGCATCCGGGTGTCCTTTTCAGTTCTCAGCTGACGATAGGGAGCGCGGGATCGGCGGACGGCTCCACGCTCGCGAACAGGTCATAGGCCGCCGCGCCGGTGACGCGCACCGTCGCGAGCTGCCCGGGCACGAGCCCGGCACCGTCCACCACCACGCCTCCATCCACTTCCCACGCCGACCCCGCCGTGCGCGCGGCCCACTGGCCGCGGCCCGCGGGGCCGTCGATCATGACCTGTACGCGCTCGCCGATCCGCCGCGCCAGCCGGTCGCGCGACAGCCCCTGCTGGCGCGCGAGCAGCGTCGCACGCCGCGACCGGCGCACGTTCAACGGCACCCGGGGCGTCATCGTGTACGACGGCGTCTCGGGCTCGCGCTCGTACGCGAACACCACCACGTTCTCGAACGGTTCCTCCTCCAGGTAACGCAGGAGCACCTGGAAGTGTTCGTCCGTTTCGCCGGGGAACCCTACGATGAAGTTGGTCCGGAACGCCACGCCGGGGATGCCGGCCCGGATGCGTTTCACCAGGGCGCGCGTGTCGCGCTCGGTCATGGCACGCGCCATGGCACGGAGTTGGTCCTGCGCGATGTGCTGGAGCGGCATATCTACGTAGGGGACTATTCGCTTCGCCCCCGCCCAGGTCTCGATCAGACGGTCGCTCCACAGCCGCGGGTACGTGTACTGGACCCGGATCCAATGCAGCCCCGAGACGCCGTCGAGGGCTTGCAAGAGATCCGCCAGCTCGAGCGCGCCCGGCCGGTCGCTGCCCCACGCCGTCGTGTCCTGCCCGATCAGGTTCAGCTCCTTCACCCCCGCCGCGGCCAGCGCTCCCGCCTCGTCCACGAGCTGCTCGAGCGGCTTCGAGCGCTGGTCGCCGCGCAGCCGCGGGATGATGCAGAACGTGCAGCGATGATCGCAGCCCTCGCTGATCTTCAGGTACGCGATGTGGCGCGGCGTGCTGAGCGCACGCGGGCTCCCCGGCTCGAGCGCGCCGCCCGGGTCCTCGCGGCGCACGACGCGCTCGCCGCGGCCGGCGAGCACGTGGCGGGCGGCGCCCACGACCTCGCTCCAACGCCCGGTGCCCAACACGGCGTCCACCTCGGGGAACTCCTCGAGCAGGTCCTCGCCCGCGCGCTGCGCGAGACAGCCGGTGACGATCACGGCTTTCAACCGTCTGCGCGCTTTCAGCGCGCAGAGCGACGTGATCACACCTTTCGACTCGCGCACGGCGCTCTGCAGGAACGCGCAGGTGTTGATCACCGCCACGTCCGCGCCGTCGGGGTCGCCCACGGTGCGGAAGCCGTCGCGCACGAGCGCGCCCAGCATGTGCTCGCTGTCGACGGTGTTCTTGGGGCAGCCGAGCGTCACGAACGCGATCGAGGGCGCGGCCGCCGCGCCCGTGCGCGGCGTCCGACCCGTGGCGGCGCCCGACGGGCGCCCGGGCTCGGGCCCGCCGGTGGGAGGCTTCGCAGAGATCACTCGAAGCCCTTCTGCTGCAACCAGTTCTGGTCCACCAGCACGTCGCGCGCCTTGCTGCCGTTGAACGGTCCCACGACGCCCAGCTGCTCGAGTTGGTCCATGAGCCGACCGGCGCGCGAGTAGCCCACCTTCAAGCGGCGCTGGAGCAGCGACGTGCTGCCCTGGTGGTGCATGACCACGAGGCGCGCGGCCTCGGGGATCAACTCGTCGTCCATGAAGTCGTCGCCCTCGCCGCCCTCGTCTTCCTCCTCGGCGAGGTTCACGTCGGTCGCGAGCGGCGGCGCCACAGGCGCGGCGGCGGCCGCGGCCTTGGCGCGCCAGAAGTCCACGACGCGCGTCGCCTCCTCCTCGGAGACGAACGCGCCGTGCACGCGATACGGATCCGCCTTGCCCGAAGGCAGGAACAGCATGTCGCCCATGCCGAGCAGGTTCTCCGCGCCGTTCATGTCCATCACCGTGCGCGAATCCACTTTGCTCGCCACCCGGAACGCGATGCGGCTCGGGAAATTCGCCTTGATGACGCCGGTGATGACATCGACGCTCGGCCGCTGCGTCGCGAGCACGAGGTGGATGCCGACGG
>DATNFC010000070.1:0-2105 GCA_035606545.1 Candidatus Methylomirabilota bacterium | reverse complement strand
TCTTCCATGATGGCAGTCAAGTGGTCGGACGGTAGGAAGCCCACCGACCGATGGCCCGGGTCGATTACGGTGACATGTGGTTGATCGAGCATTCGCGGCGCCACCAACGTGTCCCGGATCTCCATCCTTCCATGCGTGCTCGGCCGTCGGCATGCGAGTGATGACGCGCCGGCACATGTTGCCGTACGAGGATCCCGGACCGACCAATCTACGTGACGACCTCCAAAAGCGGGGTCAGACAAGCGCGCGGCCTGGTCCGAGTTCGAGGCGGTGAGGGTAGCGGCCGAGGACAGCGATCGAGGCGCGCGCGGCGTCAGGCTGCGACCGGTGTCGGCGAATTCGCCGACACGCGGGTGGCATCGTAGGTCGTCCCGTCGCGCAACAGATAGTAGGCCAACCGCAGCAGATGCCGCGCCATGGCGACCACCACGATCTTTCGCCGTTTCGAGCGCGCGCCAAGCAACCGCTCGCCAATCCGCTGCAGGGGAACCGCCTCCGCGCTGCGACAGCGGTGCAGCACGACGTGCGCCGCTTGAATCAGCGTGGCCCGTAACGGCTTGGCCCCCTCCTTCGTGATGGCGCCCACCTGCTGCGTGCTGCCACTCTGCCGCACCGTCGGCACCAGCCCGGCATACGCGCCCAGCGCTTTGGCATTCGGAAACCGTCGCACGTCCCCGACCCAGGCATAGATCGTGGCGGCGGCGAGCGGCCCGATTCCCGGAATGGTCATGAGCCGCGCGATCGCGTTGTGCGGCGCACTGCTGGCCTGCAGCCGGGCCTCCACCTCGCGCAGCCCGCGCCGGGTCGCCCGCTCTTGCTGGGCATAGAGCGCCAGCGTCTCGGGCAGCAGGGGGATGCTCGTGGGCCCCGACCCCACCGGCATCCCCAGGGCCGCGTCCAGTGCGGCGGGGCTCGTCGGCGCGGGACAGCCCGCCGCCCGCAGGACCGTTCGCGCTCGGTACCGCCATCGGTTCTGCTCCGCTTTGAGCACTCGCCGCTGACTCAGTAACACGCGCAGCTCGCGCACCGGCGCGCTCGGAATGTACACCGGGTGCGGATACATGCCGGCCTGGAGCGCCTTCGCGATCCAGTAGGCATCGCGCCGATCGGTTTTCTTGCGGGACGCCACGATCATGCGGAGCTGATAGGCGTTGAAGGACAGGATCCGCACGCCGGCAGCGGTGATCGCATCGTGCACAAGGTAGGCCATCGTGCCGACCTCTTGTCCCACGAGGAGTTCCTCCGTCGCCGTCAGCTCGTGGGTCAGCTCCATCAAGGCCGCCGTACTCGTCGCCACCCGCCCGCGCTCGAGCACTTCGCCTTGCCCGTTGAGCAAGCACCACACCGTCGACTTCGCGTGTACATCCATGCCAAGATATCGCATCGCTCCCTCCCTTCGGGTCGAGCTCGCACACCGGCTCGACCGGCGTTGACTGTGGACCCGAGTCTATCGACTCGAGGCCGTGCAGAGCATCACGATGCTCTTGTCGCCGACCCGAAGCGGAGGGGGTGTCCGCGCTCCAACTCATTGCGGACGCCATCATGGCATCTACGTACTCAACAACTTCCGGAAGCACCTGCGCGGGGCGCACGGGCTCGATCCGTGCTCGTCGGCGCGGTGGTTCGAGGGCTGGCGCGGCGCGAGCCCACGCGTCATCGAGGCGTCGCCAGTCGCACGGGCACGCACCTGGCTCGCTCGCGCGGGCTGGCAACGACATGGACTGATCGACGTCGACGAGGGCCCGCGTCCCATGCCTTCACGGTGAGCCCCGCGCGCGCGTCGGCAGTCGACCCGAGACCGGCCTCAGACCGCGTTCGCGCCCCGCTCGCCCGTGCGAATGCGGATCACCTCGGCGGCCGGCGAGATGAAGATCTTGCCGTCGCCGATCTTGCCGGTCCGCGCCGCGTCGACGATCGCGCCCACCACGCGCTCGGTCTTCGCATCGTCGATCAAGAGCTCGATCTTCACCTTGGGCAGGAAGTCGACGACGTACTCGGCGCCGCCATAGAGCTCCGCGTGGCCCTTCTGCCGGCCGAATCCCTTCACCTCGCCGATCGTCATGCCGTGGACGCCGATCGCCATGAGCGCGTCCTTCACGTCGTCC
>DATNFC010000069.1:0-4640 GCA_035606545.1 Candidatus Methylomirabilota bacterium | reverse complement strand
CGAGCAGCGCCACGAACAGGTGGACGCCGGTCTCGATCTCCCACGTCCGGAGCAGGTCCTGCGCGAGTCTCCCCGCCCATCCAATGCGTGAAGCCCCGACCGCAACTTCCGCACTGGCACCGGATTTCCAGCCGGCGGCAGCATAGGGCCGCCATTCAGGCGCGTCAACGCGCATCTCCGCGAGCCAGGCCTCCCAGAGCCCCTTGGCGTCGGCGAAATCCAGCTCGGCACGCGGGTCATAGGCGTCGCGCGGGGCCGTGGGGACAGGATCGTGCGTGTGCCTCCAGCGCGGGCCCGCGATGACCGCCGCAACCATCAGCCGTTCTTGCGGAAGTGGCTCGGTGGAGGAAACAAAGCCAACGCCCACCTCGAACAGCCGCACGCTCGTTGCGCCCTGGCGCAGGTTCAGCGCCGTCGCGCGCAGGAGTCCCGGCACGAGGTTGGGTCGCAACCATTCGCTTTCGCGCGACATGGGATTCGCGAGCTTCACGAGCCGCTTGGGATCGTCGCCCGTGAGCTTCGCCGCCGCGACCGCCTCGGCTTCGCCGACGAGCGACGAGCACCACGCCTCGTGAAGCCCGAGCCCGAGCAGGCTCTCGCGCGCGCGGCGGACGACGCGCTCGTGCGCCGAGCGCGCAGCGTAGGCGCCGCCGGTCTCGAGCGGCGCCTCGGGGATCTTGTCGTAGCCGTTGGCGCGCGCCACCTCCTCCACCAGGTCGTCCTCGATCGTGCAGTCGGGCCGCCAGGTGGGGATCGAGACGCCGAGCGTGTCGCCGCGGTGGACGCCGAACTCCAGCGACTCGAGCAGCTCGGCGCAGCGACCGGCGCCGATCGGGAGCCCGATCAGCCGTTCGCAGCGCGACGGCCGGAGCGCGATCGAGCGCGGCTGCGGCTCCACGAACTTCCGCCGCCACGCGGTGAGCTTGGCGCCCGGGCAGAGCTCCACGAGCAGCGTCAGGAAGCGCGCCGCGGCCGCCATGCTGAGGCCGAAATCCACGCCGCGCTCGTAGCGCTTGCTCGCCTCGGTCGAGAGCTCGAGCGCGCGCGCGCCGCGGCGCACACGCTGCGGCTGGAACACCGCGCACTCGAGCAGGATCGTGGTCGTGGCCTCGGTCACCTCGCTGTCCGCGCCGCCCATCACGCCGGCGAGCGCCACGGGGCGCTGCTTGTCGGCGATCACCAGCACTTCCGGGTTCAGCTTGCGCGGCTTGCCGTCGAGCGTGGTGAGCGCTTCCCCCGCCTGTGCACGGCGCACGCGGATGGCGCCGCCGTGGAGCTGGTTCGCGTCGAACGCGTGCAGCGGCTGCGCCATTTCAAAAAGCACCAGGTTCGTCAGATCGACGAGGTTGTTGATCGAGCGCTGGCCCATGGCCGCGAGCTTGTCGACGAGCCACGGGGGCGACGGGCCGACGCGCACGCCCTCCACGACCTGCGCGAAGTAGCTCGGGCACTCGGCCGCGTCCTCGACGTCGAGGTCGTAGGTGACGCGCGCCGGGTTGCTCGCAGGCTGGGCACTCAGCCGCGCGCGCGCCTTGTCCGTCCAGCGGCCGCCGAGCGCGGCCTTCACCTCGCGCGCGAGCCCGACCACGCCCATCCCGTCCGGGCGGTTGAACGGGATCTCTACCTCGAGCACCGCGTCGGGCTCGGGCAGGTAGCTGTCGAACGGCTTGCCGACGACGAATTCGACGCCCTTCATGAACGTGCGCAGGTCGAGTATGCCGTCGTGGTCCTCGGTGAGCTGCAGCTCGCGGCCGGAGCAGAGCATGCCCTGGCTCTCCTCGCCGCGGATCTTCGCCGCCTTGATGACGAGGCCGTTCGGCATCGTCGTGCCCACCGTCGCGAGCGGCACGATCATGCCGGCGGCCACGTTCGGCGCGCCGCACACGATCTTCAGCTCGCCCGCTCCCCCGTCGACTCGGCACAGGCTCAGCTTGTCGGCGTTCGGGTGCTTCGCGGCCTCGAGCACGCGCGCGATCACCACGCCCGGGTAGCGCCGGCCGTGCGTCTCCACGCCCTCGACGTAGAAGCCGCGCGTCGTGAGCGCGTCGGCCACCTGCTCCGGCGTGGCGTTCACGTCCACCCACTCCCGGAGCCAGCTCATCGGCAGCTTCATCTAGAACTGCTCCAGGAAGCGGACGTCGTTCTGCAGGAACTCGCGGATCTCGTGGATGCCGTGCCGGCCCATGGTGATGCGCTCGAGGCCCATGCCGAACGCGAAGCCGGTGACCTCTTCGGGGTTGTAGCCGACGGCTTTGAAGACGTTCGGGTGCACCATGCCGGCGCCGAGTACTTCGACCCACTTCGTACCCTTACAGACGGGGCAGCGCTTTTCCTCGTTCCCATCGCGGAAGCGTCCCGTCCCCGTGCACGTCGCACACTGCACGTCCATCTGCACGCCGGGCTCCACGAACGGAAAGTAGATGGGGATGATGCGCGTGGGCACGTCGCGGCGGTAGATCGCGCGCGCGAACGTGTTGAGCGTGGCCTTCAAGTCCGCCATCGACACGTTCTTCGCCACGTAGAGGCCGTCGATCTGGTGGAACTGGTCCATGTGGCTCGCGTCCACGGCCTCGGCGCGGTAGACGCGCCCGGGGAACACCAGCCTGAGCGGCGGCTTGCGCTCCTCCATGGCGCGCACCCAGCCCGGCGACGTGTGCGTGCGCAGCAGCACGTCGGGCGAGACGAAGTACGTGTCGTGCGCGTCGCGCGCCGGATGATCGGGCGCGAAGTTCAGTTTGCCGAAGTTGTAGGTCTCCAACTCCACCTCGGGGCTCGTGTAGACGGAGAAGCCGAGGCCGTGGAAGAGATCGAGCAGCTCCTCGCGCACCTGGGCGAGCACGTGCGGCCGGCCGCTCCACGGCCGGCGCCCGGGCAGCGTGACGTCGATGCCGCCCCCGTCCTCGCGCGCGGCCTCGAGCGCCTCGCGCTTCGCCTTCTCCGCGGCCTCGACCAGCGCCTTGGCGAGGTTGAGCGCCTTCCCCGACACGCGCTTCTCGCTGTCGGGCAGCCCGGGCAGCAGCGCGAGCGCCTGCGAGAACGCGCCGCTCTCGCGCGAGACGGCGGCGTTCCGCACCGCCTGCAGCGTGGCGAGGTCGGCCGCGCCGGCGATCGCACCGGTGAACACCGCGGTCGCCTGCGCGATCTCCTGGCTCACCATCGCCAGCGCGGCCATGCGCTCGCGGTAGTCCGCCAACAACGCGGACGGCTCGCCCGGCTTCCACGCCGGATCGAGCCGTCGCGTCAGGATGTCCGTGATCCCCTGGATCGCCGGCACCTTGCTTACGCCGTCGCGCCCTTCGCCATCTCCGCCAGCTTCGCGAATGCGGCCGCGTCGCGGACGGCGAGGTCGGCGAGCAGCTTGCGGTTCACGTCCACGCTCGCCTTCTTCAGGCCGGCGATGAGCGTGCTGTACGAGAGGCCGTTCAGCCGCGCGGCGGCGTTGATGCGCACGATCCACAGCCTGCGGAAGTCGCGCTTCTTCAACCGGCGGTGCTCGTAGGCGAACTGGCCCGCGCGCTGCTGCGTCTGGAGCGCGGTCTTGTACAGCTTGCTGCGGCCACTGAATCCGCCCTTCGCGGCCTTGAGGACCTTCTTGCGGCGGGCGCGGCCGGGGACGACGGTTTTGGAGCGGGGCATCTGCTTATCCTCCTGCCCGTGCGGACGCTGGGCCGCGACGGGACGGGTCGGTCAACGGGATCGAACGCTCGGTTGGGGCTTTCAGCTCCCGAGCATCTTGCGCACGCGCGCCTGGTCGGCCGCTGCGACGACGACGTTCGAGCCCTTCTTGCGCTTCGAGTTGCGATTGTCCGAGATCATGCCGTGCCGGAGATTCGACGAGCGGCGGATCGCCTTGCCGGTCCCGGAGAGCTTGAAGCGCTTCCGCGCGGCACGGTTCGACTTCATCTTGGGCATCGGGTGTTCCTTTCGCTCAGCTGGCGGGCGCGGCTCCATCGGCGGGACCCTTTTCGGCGCCGACCTTGTGCGTGGGTCGGGCGCTCTGCTGCGCCTTCGGTGAGAGGACGAGCGACACGGTGCGGCCTTCGGCGCGCGGCGATTGTTCGACGACCGCCACGTCGGCCAGGTCGTGCAGCACCTGCTCGATGATCTTGTAACCCAGCTCCTGGTGGGCCATCTCGCGGCCGCGGAACGTCACGGTGAACTTCACCTTGTCCCGCTGCTCGAGGAACGTGCGCGCGTGCTTCACCTTGAAGTCGTAGTCGTGGTCCTCGATCTTCGGACGCATCTTGACTTCCTTGAGCTGCATCTGGTGCTGCTTCTTCTTCGCCGCCTTCGCCGCCCGGTTCGACTCGTACTTGAACTTCCCGTAGTCCATGATCTTGCAGACGGGCGGCCGCGCCGTGGGCGCGACCTCGACGAGGTCGAGACCCTTTGCCTGGGCCATCGCGATCGCCTCACGCGTGGTGAGGATGCCGATCTGCGACCCGTCGTCCCCGATCACCCGGACCTGCGGGATGCGAATGCGTTCGTTGACGCGCGGTTCCTGAGACTTGCCCGGAATTGAAATGGCGTCTCCCTCCCCATGGCTTTGTGGAACTCGCCGCACCGCCGGAGCCCCAATGGAAAGGACGCCGGGCGGGGTGGCGCAGCACACCCCGCCCGGCGTCCGGGCCCCATGGGCC
>DATNFC010000068.1:0-11060 GCA_035606545.1 Candidatus Methylomirabilota bacterium | reverse complement strand
CTCGCGCGCGAAGAAGGGCACCGATCTCGTCCTGCGTGCGCTCTCGGGGCTCGTCGGGCGCGTGCCGGCGTTCGAGACGGTGTTATTCGACGCGCTCGATCCGCAGACCAATCGCCAGGACCCCCGCGACGGCGCGCCGCTGCCGCCGAACGCGCGCTTCGTGCTGGATCCCTCGCAGGACGAGCTGGTGGCGCTCTACCAGTCGAGCCACGTGTTCGTGGCCGCGGAGCGCAAGGCCGGCTGGTGCAACACCGCGCTCGAGGCGCTCGCCTCGGGCTGCGCGCTCGTGTGCACGACGAGCGGCACCACCGACTTCGCGCGGCACGGCGAGAACGCGCTCGTGTGCTGGCGTAATCACTGGTCGCTCGGCGCCGCGATCGCGCGGCTGCTCATCGATGCCGCGCTGCGCGAGCGGCTCGCGGCCGCCGGCCCGGCAAGCGCCGCGCCGTGGGCGTGGAACAGGCTCGCGCGCAGGATCCTCGCGCAGGTCGACGCCGCCTGACGGGCGCCGGGGCCGCCCCGCAGGCGCCCGGCACGGGCCGCTTCAGCGCTTCGGCAGGTAGCCGGACTTCTCCATCGGCACGACCAGCTCGTCCTTCGTGTAGATGAAGGCGTCGCGCTTGTAGTCCGAGAGTTCGTAGTCCTTCTCGAGGTAGATCGCGTCCTCGGGGCACGCCTCTTCGCACATGCCGCAGAAGATGCAGCGCAGCATGTTGATCTCGTAGCGCTCGGCGTAGCGCTCGCCGTGCGAGACCGGGTTCGCGGGGTCGTTCTCGGCGGCCTTGACGAAGATGGCGTCGGCCGGGCAGGCCACCGCGCACAGCTCGCAGCCGACGCAGCGCTCGAGCCCGTCCGCGTGGCGGGTGAGGATGTGGAGCCCGCGGAAGCGCGGGAACATCTCCAGCTTCTCCTCAGGGTACTTCACCGTGAACGGCTTCTTGAACAGGTTCTCGAGCGTGACGCCGAGACCCGTGGCGAGTTCCTTGATCATCGAGATTCCCCGTGACGTGCGGCTGCGAGGCCCACCCTGGCACAGCGAACTCGCAGCGTATCGGGCGCGATGATCGCTCGCAAGCGAGGCCGCCTCACCGTCGCAGCGCGTTGCCCAGGACCCGCACCGGATCGAGCCAGACCGAGAAGCCCTGCCGGAAGCGTGGCTTGAGGTCGTCCGACAGCGGCTCGTACGCGAGCTGGTAGCCGACGCTCCCCCACGGTCCGACCGGCAGCGTGACGCCGCCGCCGTAGGCGACGGCGTGGATCTCGGCGTCGGGGTCGGAGACATAGCCGACGCGCAGCGCCAGCAGCCGGAACGCCTCGGCCTCGAGCCCCACGCGTTCGACGTTCGAATCCCTGTCGAACTGTTCGACGCGCTGCAGCTCGTGATCGTACGCGAGCGTGACGGAGAACTCGGGCACGTCGGCCGGCCGCCACCACGGCAGCGACGCCGGCGGCGAGGCGCGCTCGGCGGGCGGGCGCGGTGAGCCATGGAGCGCGAAGCCGGTGCGGCGGAATCGAGTCGGCGGTCCCCCGAACGACCCGTCGGACTTGTGCGAGTGGTTGAGGAGGGAGAAGGCGGCGGCGACATCGAGGCGGAACGGCGCCTCACGCCACCACATGCGCTGGAGCGACAACCGACCGTTCACGCCCCAGTCGTAGGACTCACCGTCGTCGAAGGGCCCAATGCCGGGATCTACGCCCGAACTCGTGCGCTCGGTCTGGTAGCCGAAAGCGATCTCGCCCACGTCCGTCAGCCGTGGGTGGCTCGTGCCGGTCTCCGCGCGCAGCGCGTCCAGCAGGCGCAGCGGCGAGACACCCAGGCCGAAACTCTCGGTCGTCTCGAACAACGAGAACGGCTCCGTGGGGAACGGCCCGCTGATGATGATGGGCCCGGAATCGAAGTGCGCCTTGCCGAGCCCGGAGAACGGCTGGCCCATCATCACGACGCCCACGCCCTGGCCGCCGAACATCAACTGCTGCGTGTCGAACACGACGTCGTTCGAGAACGACGGATTGAGCTGCGTGTGCCCCTGCACCCAGCCGACGCCGTGGAGCGTGGCCAGGGACGCCGGGTTCGCCCACACGTCGGGCTCGCCCCAGAAGACGGCGCTGCCCGCGCCGCCCATTGCCGCGGAGCGGATCGAGGTCTCGATGTCCAGCGTGATCGGCGGCGGCGACTCGAAGATGATCTGCGCCCGGCCCGGCGCGGCGGCGAGCGCCACGAGCGCGAGCGTCACCGCGAGGACTCGCCCCCGGGCCGGGGTCATCACCGTGAATCGCTCCAGATCCGCGACGGATCCACCCACACCGACCAGCCCTGCCGGAACCGCCGGTCCTCACCCTCGACGAACGGCACGCTCGCGAGCTGGTAGCCCACGCTCCCCCACGGACCGATCGGCAGCGTCAGGCCGCCGCCGTAGGTCACGCCCTCGACGGCGTTATCGGGATCCGAGAGGTAGCCCACCCGCAGCGCCAGCAGCCGGAAGATGTTCGCCTCGAAACCATAGTGATCGAGGGTGGAGCCGTAGAGCTCGTACGGCTCCTCGTGCGTGACGTCGTGGTCGTAGGCCAACCCGATCGACAGCTCGGGCACGTCGCCCGGCCGCCACCACGGCAGCGACGGTGGCGACGCCGAGCGCTCGGACGGCGGTGCCGGCGAGAGATGGAGCGCGAACCCGGTGCGATCGATCTGGTCCGCGGCTGCGTTCGTGACAGCGAAATCCGTCTTGAGCACGTTGATCTGGGAGTAGGCACCCGAGAAGTCCAGGTGATACGTGGCGTCCGCTCCCCAGAGATGAGCCAGGGAGAGCCTGCCGCCCACGCCCCAGTCGTACGTTCCGGCCTGGTCGAGCTGGAACGAGGGGTCGATGAACGCCTTCGATGCCTTGCTCTGGTAGCCGACCACGATGTCGCCATACGACGTGAACGAGCGCGGCGCCTTCCCCAGCGAGCTGAGCGTCTCGAGCAGCCGGAGCGGCGAGACGCCGACCCCCCAGCCCTCGCTCAGGTCGTACGGCGTGTCACCCTCCCCGCCCAGCGGCAGCGCGATCGGCGGGTACTCGAGTTTCGCCTTCCCGAGCCCGGAGATCGGCTGGCCCATCAGCGAGAACCCGAGGCCGCCGGCGCCGATCAGCAGCCGCTGCGAGCTGAACACGATCTCGTCCTCGATACCCGGCAGGAGGTGCGTGCGGCCCGCGACCCAGCCGATGCCATGGACACCCGCGAGAGTGGCCGGGTTCGCCCACACGCCGGGTTCGCCCCAGAACACGGCTGCGCCTGCTCCGCCCATGGCCGCGGAGCGGATCGAGGTGTCAATGATCAGCGACGTGGGTGGCGGCGCGTAGTACTGGGCGCGCGCCAGGCCGGGAAGCCCGACGAGAGCGGGCCCGAGACAGGCAAGGACGAAGGCGGCCAGGCGCCGCGCGGTGAAGCTCCGCATGGGGTGCATGGGGGAAGGCTCCGAATGGCGGGGAACCGGGGCCGACTCTACATCCTCGGCAGCGTGATGCCCACCTGCTTCTGGTACTTCCCGGCCTTGTCCTTGTAGCTCACCTCGCACACTTCGTCGGCCTCGAAGAACACCACCTGGGCAATGCCCTCGTTGGCGTAGATCTTGGCCGGCAGCGGCGTGGTGTTGCTGATCTCCAGCGTCACGAAGCCCTCCCACTCGGGCTCGAACGGCGTGACGTTGGTGATGATGCCGCAGCGCGCGTACGTCGACTTGCCCATGGTGATCGTGAGCACGTTGCGCGGGATGCGGAAGTACTCGACCGTGCGCGCGAGCGCGAACGAGTTGGGCGGCACGATGCACACCGGGCCCTTGAAATCCACCATCGACGCCGGGTCGACGTTCTTGGGATCGACGACCGTGGAGTTCACGTTGGTGAAGATCTTGAACTCGTCCGCGACCCGGATGTCGTAGCCGTAGCTGGAGACGCCGTACGAGATCACGCCCTGGCGCACCTGGTTCTCCTCGTAGGGCTCGATCATCTTGTGCTCCCTGCACATCCTGCGGATCCAGTGGTCGGGACGGATCGACATGCACGCTCCTTGGCGGAGAATCGTAGGGCGTCGGGAATAGTCAGAATCGAAGGCGGTCAGAATCGTCCGAGCAGCCGCACGGCGTGCGTGAGCTCGGGGATCAGAAGTTCCGTGAGGGCCTGCCGCACGGCGCCGGAGGACCCGGGAAGGTAGACGACGAGCCGCCCGCGCGCGACCCCGGCGCCGGTGCGCGACAGCCAGGCGGCGCTCCCCACCTCGCGCGCGGAGAGCGCGCGGAAACGCTCGCCGAAGCCCGGGAGTACACGGTCGAGCAGCGGTTCCACCGCCTCGGGCGTCACGTCGCGCGGCGCGAGGCCGGTGCCGCCGGTCAGGAGCACCACGTCGACGGCCCGCTTCGCGAGTGCCGCTCGCACCGCGCGCCGGATCGCGGTGACGTCGTCGTTCACCCAGGCCCGCGTGACGCTCGCGCCGGAGCCAGAGAGGAGCTGCTCCGCGAGCGCGCCGCTCGTATCGTCGGCGCCGCGGCGCGTGTCGCTCACGGTGATGATCGCCACGCCGATCGCGCGCGGTGCCTTCTGTCCGCGCGCGTGCTCGGACGAGCTCCGCGGGCCCGTGGCCGCTGCCGGTCGCTTCACCGCGCGTCGCGCGCTCACGCGGTCGCGGCCCCTGCCCACGCGGCCATCGGTGTGGGCACGATCCCGAAGTGCGAGGCCCATGGCTCGGTCTCGGCGAGTCGGTGCTCCATCATCTCCTCCAGCGACGGCTCCCACTCGCCGGTGTCCGCCGGCGGTCCGCTGAACGGCGTCCTCGTCGCGAGATCCCGCAGCTCTGCGAGCGTCACCGCATCGGGGCCCGCCACCTCGTACCAGCCCTCCCAGCGGGCCCGACCGTCGAGTGCACGGTTCAGCGTCTCGACCGCGTTCCGTTCGGCAACGGGATTCAGGAGCTTGCGGCCACCGTTCGGCAGCGCCGGACGTGATCGCAGCCGCCGCCACAGCGGCGTCTCGGGGCCGACGAGCGGCGCGAAGCGCAGCGTGAGCACCGGCGCGTTGCCCGCGCGCACGTGCTCCTCCAGCCGCCACAGGCGCTGCAGCGACGCGGCGCGCGCGTCCGGGTGGCTGCCGAGCCGCGACAGCATGAGCGTGCGGAGCGGGTGCGAACCCAGCTGCTGTACCGCCGTGAGATAGTCGAACACCGAGGGTCCATCGGAGACCGCGAGCACGACCGGCTCGTCGCCCGGCGGCAAAGCGTCGGGACTCCGAACGAGCTGGTGTCCGCGCGCGGTGACGAGCGCCAGCAAACGCGCCACCGGGTTCCCGATCGGGCCCGCGCACACCACGATCACGGCGCCAGCCCCAGCGCCAGCGCCAACTGGCGGCGATGCGAGAGGTCGTGCTCCACCCAGCCGCGCACCATCTCACCCAGGGGGAAGCTGCCCCGGCTCGAGTGCACGCCGACGCGCGCCCAGTCGTCGCGGCCGAGCGGCGCCAGTCGCGCGATCAGGCGCTTGCGCAGCGCGCGCCAGTCCGCGAGCACGTCGCGTGGGTGCTCGCGTGCGTAGCCCGCGACGCGGTCGCGTTCGCTCAGGTCGACGTAGGGCACGGTGGGCGTACGTTGCGTGAGCATCACCTCGAGGCGCGGCAGGAAGACGTCGCGATCGCCGTCGCGCAGATGGCCCAGCACCTCGTGCGCGCTCCAGCACCCGGGCGCCGGCCGCGTCGAGACGTTCGCGGGTGCGGCGTCGATCCGGTCGGCCACCCAGTCGGGCGCCTCCGCGAGCGTGGCGATCAAGCCGCCCCACTCGGCGTACGTCATCGGTCCTTGCCCGCTCGCGGTGATCCCGGGCGCGCTGTCCGCGCTCGGGAATGGGCGCGCGAAGCCTTTCGCGAGATACGCCTGCGCCAGCTCGGCGTAATGCTTCGTTCCATCCGCGATCGCCGCCTTGTGCCGGTCCTTGACCGGTCCGAGCACGCGTGCCGGCGAACCCACCGCCAGCGAGCCGGGTGGGATCACCTGGCCCTCGGTCACGAGCGCGCCGGCGCCTACGAACGAGCCCGCGCCCACGCGTGACCTGGAGAGCACGATCGCGCCCATGCCGATCAGGCAGTCGTCCTCGATCGTGCAGCCGTGGATGATCGCGCGATGGCCGACCGTGACCCGCGCGCCCACCGAGGTGGGGGCGTCCTCGTCGACGTGGACGACCGTCAGGTCCTGGAGGTTCGAGTACGCGCCCACGGTGATCGGCGCGCCGTCCCCGCGCACGACGGTGCCGAACCACACGCTCGCGTGCTCGCCGAGCGTCACCTCGCCAACGACGGTCGCCCCGGGTGCGACGAACGCGGTCGGGTGCAGCCGCAATCGCGCCGGCCAGTCCTTGTGGCGATCGCTCACCGGATGCGAGCCGCCTCGCCCACGAACGGGTTGGTTCGGCGCTCGACGCCGAGCGTCGTGGCTGGCCCGTGGCCGGGCAAGATCTTGAGTTCGTCGCCGAGCGGGAACAGCACGTCGCGGATGCTGCGCTCGAGCTGTTCCCAGGACGCTCCCGGCAGATCGGTGCGGCCCACCGAGCCCGCGAAGAGGACGTCCCCCGACCACAGCGTCGAGCCGTGGCGGAACGTGACGTGGCCGGGTGCATGCCCGGGCGTGAACAGCACGTCCAGCCCCTGCTCGCCGAGCGGCACGCGCTGCCCGGGCACCAGTTCGTGCTCGAGCTTCGGCACCGCGACCGGCGGCAGGCCGAACATCGAGCCCTGGAGCTCGACGCGCTCGAGCAGCGGCCGGTCCTCCGGGTGCAGCGCGAACACGCCGCCGAGCGCACGCTGCACGGGCAGCATGGCGGCGACGTGGTCGTAGTGCGCGTGCGTGGCGAGCAGCCAGCGCACGACCAGCTTTTCGCGGCGCACGAGGTCGATCACCTTTTCGGGCTCGAACCCCACGTCGATGATCGCGGTCTCGCGGGTCGCGGGGTCGCTGACGACGTAGATGTTGTTCGCGAACGGGCCGACGTCGTGGAAGGAACGGTTCTCGAGCATGGTCATCTCATCCGTCGATACGCCTTCTGCAGCCGTACCGCGTCATCCTCCATCTCCGGGCTCTCGCACACCACCCAGCCGCCCACACGCATGTCCTTGAGCGCGCGCAGCAGCTCGCGCCAGCGGAACTTCGTCTCGCGCAGCGGCTGGTGCCGTCGCTCGCCCCTGGGGCCGAACTCGATGCCGGAGATGTGCACGTGGAGCCGGTCGAGCGCCGGACGCCCGAGCCTCGCCTCGATCGCGGCCAGCGTCGCGGCGAAGTCCTCGTAGCGGTTGTGCTTCCCCAGGTCGCGGGCGTAGCGATGCGAGAAGTCGACGCAGGGTAGCACCCCGGGCACGGCCACGCTCCATTCGAGCACCTCGTCGAGCGAGCCCACCTGTGAAGCCTTGCCGGTCAGCTCCGCGCGCACGTCGATGGCGTGGCGATAGAGGCGCAGCGTGGTCATCACCCGCTCCAGCTCCGCCTGCACGCGCCGCGCGGCCTCGGCCGCGTCCAGCGTGCCGTAGAACCCTGCGTGGAAGCAGAACGACTGGGCGCCGCAACGCGCGCCGAGCCGCCCGGCGTCCTCGAGCCGGGCGCGGCTCCGGGCCACGATCTCCGGCGCGCCGCAGAGGTTCACGTAGAACGGCGCGTGCGCGGTGAGCGTGACGTCGTGCTCGCGCGCGGCAGCGGCGATGGCGTCGGCGGTCGCGTCGTTCATGCGCACGCCGTTCACCCACGCCATCTCCAGGTGGTCGAGCCCCAGCTCGCGCGCGCGGCGGATGCCCCACACCGTGTTCGGCCGCTCGCTCGTGAGCGGGATCCCGGACGTGCCGAAGCGAAGGGGTGCGCTCAACGCTTGTAGCCGATCTTGCGCAGGAACTCGCGGCGCACAGCCTTCTCGGCATCGCCCTCGACGCCCTTGGGCGGGCTGCCGTCCACGACGCCGACGACGCCGCGCCCCTGCTCGGTGGCGGCGACCAGCACCTGCACCGGGTTCGCGGTGGCGCAGAACACGCGACACACCTCCTGGTTCTGCTTGATCGCCGGCAGCACGTTGATCGGGTAGGCACCGCGCAGGACGAGGAAGAACACGTGCCCGGCGCCCACCGCGCGCGCCTGTGCCGTGGCCGCGTCCACCAGCTCGGCATCGTTGCCCTCGGTGCGCACGAGACACGGGCCCGAGGCCTCGCAGAACGCCAGGCCGAACTTCGCCTGCGGCACCGTGGTGACCACGATTTCGGCGATGTCCTCGACCGTCTTGATGAAGTGCGACTGCCCGACGATCACATTACAGTCCGCCGGGAACGCCAGCGGCACGGCGGTCAGCTCCATCGACTCCTCCCCCGTCTCGAATCGCTCGGCGCCGGAGGCGCCGAAGGCTCCAACGTCGGCTCAAAAGGCCTGTGACGAGCCGAACGAGAATACCGGGGTTCGGCGTCCGTCGCGCGTCGGCGACAGCGGGAACGCCAGGTCGAAGCGCGCCACCTGGTGGAGCGAGGCGTGCGGGAACGAGATGCGCAGGCCGAAGCCGGCGTCATGGTGCCACGGCGCACCGTCGGAGCCCGTACCCCATGCCCGGGCCGCGTCCACGAACGCGGCGCCGCCGACGCTCGCCAGGCTGAGCACGTTCCTCGCGCCCACCCAGCGAGCCTCGCCGTTGAAGCGCCAGATCTGGGTGCCGGCCAGGGCCTGCACGCCGTAGCCGCGCAGCCCGTTCAAGCCGCCGACGACGCTCTGCACCTCGCGCGGCGCGTCGGCCGCGACCTCGCCGTGCGCCGCCACGACCAGCGCCACGTTCTCGTTCGGCTGCTGGATCCAGCGCGCGTCGAGCTGCGCCAGCGTTTCGATCGGCACGCGGCGCAGGCGCGTGGAGAAGCGGCCGCGCGCGTAACCGAAGCCGAAGCGGCGCGTCTCCTGGCCCGCGTTCAGCCGCACCCTGACGATGCCCTCGTCGGCCGTGCTCCCGAGCGCGCGCAGTGCCATGCCGCCCTCGAGGCTCGCGAGCGCGCCCACGTCGTAGTCCTCGACCGGGTCGAACAGCTCGATGCCGCGGCGTTCGATGAAGACTGGGTTCCACTGCGTGTAGCGCAGATACGCCGAGCGCAGGTTCAGCTCCTCCTCCCCGGCGGCGACGTCGATCGTGGACAGCGGCGAGAACTCGGTGGGCCCGTAATGGCGGTCGTGGAGCGCCATCCCCAGCGCGAGGCGGCGCACCACGCCGTCGGTGGCGCGACGGCCGAACGCGTACTCGGCCTGCGCGCCCCGCACCACGAACGGGAACACGGCGGAGACGAGGCCGTTCTCGTAGAGGAACTGGTCGGCGTCCGAGCGCGACCACGACGTGGTCCACGACCGCGTGTCGTCGAACGAGCGGAACGGGTCGAGGACGTAGTAGGAGTTCCACACGCCTGCCGTGCCCGTGGCCGCCTTCGCCTGGGCCTCGAGCTGCGTGCCGAACAGCCGTCGCCCGGTGGTCTCGAACGAGCGCGTCCGCCCGGTGGGCTCGCTGCGGAACAGGAGCGACATCGCGAGCCCCACGCCCAGCATGTTGCGCTCGGTGAGCCCGATCGAGCCGTACGTGATGCCGCCGCCGCGCTCGAGGTTCAGCTCCGGCTGCGTCGTCCACTGGTCGTGCGTCACCACCCTCACGTCCACGGAGTCGTTCACGAGCCGCGAGCCGATGACCTCGGGCTCGACGTACTCGAGGTCGCGCAGCAGGCGCTGGCTCTCGAGCACGCGGTCCGCGGTCCAGACCTGGCCCGGGGCGATGAGGATCTGCGAGCGGACCGTGGCCTCGCGCGTGCGCACGTGCAGCTTGTTCGCGCCCGAATAGACCGGCGAGAACGAGCCCTCCGGCACCGGGTCGAAGATGTCGAGGCAATGGATGTCGACGCGGCGGATCGTGGCGCCCTCGCAGCGCGCGCGCACCACGCTGTCGCTCGCGGGCCCGTAGGCCGGCTCGGTTTGCCCGGGGATCGAGTCCGGCAGCACCGGTGTCGCGCCGAAAGTGCTGTCCGCGGGCGCCTGCGCGCGCGCGCGCCCCGCCCCCACGGTCACATCACATGCAGAGAGCGCGAGGGCGACCGCCATCGCCCTCGCGCTCATGAACGACGCGAGCCTGGGAACCGTCTCAGAGTTTGACGCCGATACGGTCACGCGCGAGCTGGGCCTCTCCGCTCTGAGGGAAGCGTCTCACCAGGTCTTCGAATGTCTGCTTCGCCTCGTCCTTGCGGCCCAGGCGCTCCTGGCACAGCCCGACCTTGTACAGCGCCGCCGGCGCACGGTCGCCGCTGGCCCAGTGCGTGCCGACCTGCTTGTACTCGACGAGCGCACTGTCGAACCGGGCCTGGGCGAAGAAGCACTCGCCGGCCCCGTACTGGGCGTTATCGGCCAGATCGGTGTCCGGGAATCGCCGCAGGTAGTCGCGGTAGCCCCCGAGCGCCATGGCGTAGCGTCCCTGCGTCAGATCAGTCGTCGCCTGGTCATAGAGCTGCGTGGAGTTCGCCCCGGTGGCGGCCGGCTTGGCGGTCCCCGCCCCCGAGTCCGGCACCGCCGGAGTGGTGGGCTTCACCGGTTGGCGCTCCGAGACGATGCGGAAGCGCGCCATGATGTCGTCCAGCTTGCCCTCCATGCGGTCGAGCGACTCCGCCGTCTCGCGCGACGTGCTGGTCGCGGTGGCGCGCGTGGCGAGCAGGACGTCCTTCTGCTCGGCGAGGTCGCGCTGGGTGTCGGCGATCAACTGCGCGCTCACCGAGTCGCGCGCGGCCATCATGTCCACCTGCGTGCGCAGGCTGTCGAGCCCCGACTTCACCAGTCCCATCTCGGCCGTGTAGCAGCCGGGCGTCGCCATCGCCACCGACATCAGCAGCGTCGACGCCGCCCAGCCCGCCTTGCGGCCGCGCGCGTGCGTGCGCGCCGTCATCGTGGCGTGAACTCCACGCGGCGATTGCGGCTCCACGCCCCCTCGTCGTGGCCCTCGTCGGCCGGGCGCTCCTTGCCGTACGAGATCACGCGGAAGCGCGTGGACGGGATACCCTGGTCGCTCA
>DATNFC010000067.1:0-3160 GCA_035606545.1 Candidatus Methylomirabilota bacterium | reverse complement strand
GCAGCCGCTCGCGCCACGCGGTTGACACCCCCCAGCGCGCGGCCTACGTTCGCTCCCGCCTTCGCACAGGGCTTACGCGGGCATAGCTCAGTTGGTAGAGCGCGAGCTTCCCAAGCTTGAGGTCGCGGGTTCGACCCCCGTTGCCCGCTCCATCCGTGCGGCACCGGCGCGCCGGCTCCAGCGGGACCCCCGCGGCCGGCGCGCATTACTTTCCCCGGAAACGACCATGAGCGCTCCTGTCGTCGCCATCATCGGCCGCCCGAACGTGGGCAAGTCGACGCTGTTCAACCGCATCCTCGGCGAGCGGCGGGCGGTCACGCACGACCGGCCGGGGATCACCCGCGACCGCAATGCCGTGCGCGCGGAGTGGGCGGGACGAGCGTTCGTGCTCGTGGACACCGGCGGCTTCCTGCCGGCCTCCTCGGAGGGCCGCGACGCGGACGTGCGCCGGCAGGCGGAGGCGGCGATCGGCCTCGCGGACGCCGTGCTGTTCCTCGTGGATGCGCACACCGGCGTCACCGACCTGGACCAGGCGATCGCCACGCAACTGCGAAAGACCCATGGCCGGGCGCTGCTCGCGGTGAACAAGGTGGACGTGGCCGGGGATGCGATCGTGCACGACTTCCACCGGCTGGGGTTGGGCGAGCCGCACGCCGTTGCCGCGGAAGGCGGCCTCGGCATCGGTGACCTGCTCGACGCGGTGCTGGCGATGCTCCCGGAGCAGGTCGAGGCCGAGGCGCCGGCGCCGCGCGTCGCCATCATCGGCCGGCCGAACGTGGGCAAGAGCTCGCTCGTGAACGCGCTGCTCGGCGAGGAGCGCGTGTTGGTGGAGCCCAAGCCGGGCACGACCGTGGACGCGATCGACGCGCGCTGGAAGACGCCCGCGGGGGAGTTCACGCTCGTCGACACGGCCGGCATCCGCCGTCAGGCGCAGTTCGAGGACCAGGCCGAGTTCTTCGCCACGATGCGGGCGCTCCACGCGCTCGAGCGCGCGGACGTGGCCTGCCTGATCGTCGACGCCACGCGCGGCTTCGAGAAGCAGGAGGCCCGCCTCGCGCACTACGCGCTCGAGGCCGGCTGCGCGCTGCTGCTGCTGTTCAACAAATGGGATCAGATCGAGAGTCGGGAGGTGGCGTGGAAAGCCGTGCTGGCGGACCTCTCTCGGCGGTTTCCGACTCTGGGCGATGTGCCCGCGCATCCCATTTCGGCGACCGAGAAGATGCACCTGGGGAAGCTGCCGGAGTACATCGCGCAGCGGGTGGCTGAGAACACGCGGCAGATACCGACCCGTGAGCTCAATGACTGGTTGCAGCTGGTGCAGAAGCGGCGGCAGGCGCCCAGCAACTCGTTGGGGAAGGCGCCGAGAATCTACTACCTGACGCAGAGCGGGAAACGGCCGCCGACGTTCACGTTGTTCGTGAACGCGCCGTCGCGGCTGACCGACAACTACCGCCGCTTCCTGTGGTCGCAGTTCGCGGACCACTTCGGCTTCCGCGGCACGCCGCTGCGTTTCCGGGTCAAGAAGAGCGAGTAGTAGGATGCCGGCCATGCTCGTGGCCGCGATGCTCGCTCTCTCGACCGCCCTCGGACTCGGCTACCTCAGCGGCTCGCTGCCGTGGGGGCTGTGGCTCGGTCGCGCGATGCGCGGCGTGGACGTGCGCACGCTGGGCTCCAGGAACCTCGGCGCGACGAACGTCTATCGCTCGCTCGGCCCCGCGGTGGGCGTGCCGGTGCTGCTGCTGGACATCGCGAAGGGCGCGCTGCCCACATGGCTCGTGCCCGGCATGAGCGCGTGCGCCGCGTTCCCGGGCGGCGCGGAGTGGTGCCGGCTCTCGGTCGCGGCCGCCGCGGTGCTGGGTCACATGTTCACGCTGTTCGCGGGCTTTCGTGGCGGCAAGGGCGTGGCGACCACGGTCGGCGTGCTCCTCGCGCTGTCGCCCCCCGCGTTCACGGCGTTCGTCGTGGTGTTCGTGACCACGGTGGCGATCACTCGCTACATCTCGTTGGGCTCGATGCTCGGTTCGGTGGCGTTCGCGGTGACGCTCGGCCTAACGCACGCGGGCGGGTGGAGGAGTCCGACGTTCGTCTTCGGCGCGCTGCTCGCCGCGGCCGTGGTGCTGCGCCACAAGGACAACATCGCGCGGCTCGCCCGCGGGGAAGAACGGCGTTTCTCATTCAAGCGGAGCGCCGCGTGAGCGCGGTCGCGGTGCTGGGCGCGGGCTCGTTCGGCACGACGCTGGCGATCCACCTCGCGAACGCCGGGCACGATGTGCGGCTGTGGGGCCGCGATGCGGCCGCGATGGCGCAGCTCGCGCGCTCGCGGGAGAATGCCAAGTTTCTGGCTGGCATAAACCTGCCCCCTGAGGTTAAGGTTCACGCGGAACTTGAGGCGGCACTCGAGAGGGCGGAGTTCCACCTGTTCGTCGTGCCGTCGCAAGCGACGCGTTCGGTGGCCGCGCAGGTGGCGGCCACGGGGGCGCGCGGCATCCCGGTCTGTGCCAGCAAGGGTCTGGAACTCGGGACGCTGCGTCGCCTCTCCGAAGTGCTCACCGAGACGCTCCGCGACGAGGCACCCGTGACGCTCACGGGTCCGAGCCACGCCGAGGAGGTGGCGCGGGGCATCCCGACCACCGTGGTCGCGGCGAGCAGCGACGGCGAACGATCGCGCGCGGTGCAGGTGCTGTGCTCGACCGCGCGGTTCCGGGTGTACACGAACGACGACGTCGTCGGCTGCGAATACGGTGGCGCGCTCAAGAACGTGATCGCGATCGCCGCGGGCGTTGCGGACGGCCTCGGCTTCGGGGACAGCACGAAGGGCGCCCTGCTCACGCGTGGGCTCGCCGAGATGTCACGCCTCGGCGAGGTCATGGGAGCGAAGCGCGAGACGTTCTCCGGGTTGACCGGTATGGGTGACTTGATCGCCACCGCGATGAGCCGCCACAGCCGCAACCGGCACGTGGGGGAGCGGCTCGGGCGGGGCGAGAAGCTCAACGACATCCTCGGCGCCATGGTCATGGTGGCCGAGGGCGTGCACACGGCGCGCGCGGCCCGCGACCTGGGCGCCAAACGCGGCGTGGAGTTGCCGATCACCGAGCAGGTGTGCGCGCTGTTCGAGGGACGCGATCCCCAGAGCGCGCTCATGGCGCTCATGACGCGCGAC
>DATNFC010000066.1:0-3087 GCA_035606545.1 Candidatus Methylomirabilota bacterium | reverse complement strand
CTCGTGGACTACGTGCCGCTCGACACGCGCACGCCGTTCGATCGCGCGCTGCTCGCCTTCCTCGAGAAGCGGGCCACGCTGCTGTGATCGTGCGCTCGCTGGGGGTGATCGCGTTCCTGACGGGCGCGGCGGCGTTGGTGCTGGGCCTGGGATTGCTCGGGCGCGGCTTCGGGCTGCCCGAGCAGACGCGCCACCTGCGCACGATGAAGGACCGCGTCGAGCCCCCGGACCAGGTGCGCGACGTGGACATGAACTTCTTCGCCGGGCTGCCGCACGGCGTGTCGGTGGCCGTGCGCACCCCGTTCGAGCGCGAGGGCGTGCGCATGGACGGCTGGGTGCAGCGGATCCTTCTCTCGGGCGACGGCGACGTGCATCTCGAGCTCACCGAGCAGCCGCGCCTGCCCACCGAACGGGACACGGTCTACGTCGTGGCGGAGATCACGCCGCCGTGGCGCGAGCAGCGCCGCGGCTGGGCGTACGAGTCGCTGCTGGTCGCGTTCCGACCGAACCGCGGCGGCGGCACGCCGTGGGACGTGGGCCCGCGCCGGGTGCGGCTCACGGGATGGCTGTTGTACGACCATCAGTACGACAAGCCCGTCTCGACCTGGTCGCTCCAGTATGCGAAGGCGCGAAGGACGGGCTGGGAGATCCACCCGGTCACCGACATCGAGCTGTGGGACGACGCGGCGCAGGGCTGGCGGGAGCTGGCTCGATGACGCGCGTGCGTGAGGCGGTGGCGTGAACTTCCTGAACCCGCTGTTCCTGTTCGGGCTGGCCGCCGCGGCGATTCCGGTGCTCATCCATTTGTTCACGCGGCGGAAGCCGCGCGAGGTGCGCTTCCCGTCGCTCGAGTTTCTCGCCGAGGTGAACCAGAGCGAGATCCGCCGGCTGCGCTTGAAGCAGTGGCTGCTGCTGGCACTCCGGACGCTCGCGGTGGCGCTGCTCGCCATGGCCATGGCGCGACCGAGCATGAAGGGCGGAGCGGCCGGTCGCGGCGCCGCGGCCAGCACGCTGGTGGCGTTGGTGGATGTCTCGGGCAGCATGGGCGCGCCCGACGCCGAGGGCCGGCCGCTCACCGCCACGGCGCGACGCGTGGTGGAGAGCCTGCTCGCCACGCTCGGCCCCGCCGACGAGCTGCTGCTCGTGCCCTACGACCACGCCGTCCACCCGCTCTCGGAGAAGCCGCTCGCCGATGCCGCGCGCCTGCGCGCGGCGGCCCAGGCGCTCGCGCCCAGTGCGTCCGCCACCGACCACGCGGCAGCACTCCAGCTCGCCGGCCGGGCACTCGCCCAGTCGCGCGCGCTCAACCGCGAGTTGTTCTGGATCTCGGACTTCCAGCGCACGGGCTTCGGCGGGGCAACCGCCGGCGCCGGGTCCGGCCTCGAGCGGCCCCCTGGCCCCTGGGATGAAGCGCGTGTGTACGTGGTGCCGTTGACGCCGCGGAGCCGCGCGAACGCCGCGCTCACCGGCGCGGCCCTGGCGCCCTCGGCGGATCCCACGCAGCCGCCGGCAGTGGAGGTGAATGCCGTCTCCTATGACGCGGTGAGCGGCTCGGCCGCCCAGGACTTCGCGCTCGAGGCGCGCGAGCTGGCGCGCGCCGGCGACGCGCGCAGCGCGGCCGCCGCTCCCGATGGCGCGCCGCTGGCCCCGGCGGACGCCTCGCTCGGTCGCGGCTTCGTGTCGCTGGGCGCGCGCGGCGAGGGCCGCGCGCTCGTGCCGCTCTCGCGCTCCCCCGAGACCGGCGGCGAGGTGCTGCTCCCCGACGACGCGCTCGCGCTCGACAACCGCTGCGTGTTCGCCGCCGGCCGCGCGGGCACGCTGCGCGCGGTGCTGCGCGAGGACGGCCCAGCTTCGCCGCTGCGGCTCGCGCTCGAAGCCGGCTCGCCGGCGTCCGGCCTCACCGTGCGCGCGCTCGATGCCTCGCAGCTCGCGGCCGGCATCGGCGACGCCGACCTGCTGGTGATCGGCGACGTCGAACGCCTCGGGCCTTCTGAGCTGCAGCGGCTGCTCGACTTCCATCGCGCCGGCGGCGGCGTGCTGCTGGTACCCGGCCCGCGCGCCGACCTCGCGTTCTGGAACGATCTCCTCAACCAGCTCCACGCCGGTGTGCTGGGGCTCGACACCCCGGCACCGCCGGGTGCGACGTGGCGACTGCTGCGTGCGGTCGCGGGGCACGCGATCCTGGACGGCTTCCCCACGCGCCCCGGCGAGCCATTGACGCAGGCACGCTTCACGAGCGTGCCGGTGTTCACGCCCGCGGCGGGGGCGCGCACGCTGCTGCGCTTCGACGACACGCACGCGGCACTCGTCGAGGCCGGTCGCGTGCTGGTGCTGTCGACGCCACTCGATGCCGCGCGCTCGGACTTCGCGCTCTCGGGCGCGTTCCTGCCGCTCGTCCACCAGGCGGCGCGCGTGCTCGCGCGCGGCACCGCGGCGCCGGCGCTGCATCCCGGGGACACATGGAGTGCCCCCGCGTCGGCCGAGTGGCGCATCGAGGACGAGGCGGGCCGTGACATCCCGGTGACCGTGGAGACGAGCGGCGGCGCCACGCGGGCCGTGAGCGTGCCGCTCGAGCGCACGGGGCTCTATCGAGCGTTCGCGGGCCCCGAGCTGCGCGCGAGCTTCGCCGTGAACCCCGACCCCGCCGAGGGCGACCTCGCGCCGATGTCCGACGCATCGCTCATCGCCGCGTTCCCCGGCGGCCGCGCGCGGCTGCTGCGCGTGGGGGACGATCTCGCCGCGCGCGTGCGCGAGGCGCGCTTCGGCCGCGAGCTGTGGCCGGAGTTCGTGCTGCTCGCGCTGCTGCTCCTCTTCGCCGAGTCGGTGATCGGCCGCTGGGGCATGCCGGGCGGAGGATGGAAGCGGGGGTGAGGCGCTCGGTCGCCCACTGCGGTCCCGAGCTGAAACAGGAGCACTCGATGAGCGACTCTAGGACGAGAGACGCGTGCCGACGCTGCAGGTAAGCGTGAACGTGCGACGAAGGACCTGACAGGAACTTGGCTTGACCGGAATTCGGAGCGCTGATCCGCATTTCCGCGACCGTTTCATCGGACGGTGCCTCGCGCACGACGATCGCACCCGATCGAG
>DATNFC010000065.1:0-16052 GCA_035606545.1 Candidatus Methylomirabilota bacterium | reverse complement strand
CCGCGGCCTCGTGCAGCGCATCATCGAGGAGCGCGTGCGCGACGGCCAGCTGGACGAGGCGAACATCACCATCCAGGAGCTGGCGAGGATCCGCGAGTCGTTCATCCCCGTCCTCACCGCCATCTTCCACGTGCGCGCGCCATACCCCACGGCGCCCCGGGCGGCGAAGCGCGAAAGCGAGACCCGGCGCGAGGAGTAGGGTGGGCGCGGTAGTTTGTCCGTGCTTCCGCGCGGGCGGCGCGGCTACCATCACCGGGCTGGTTCCGCCTCGACCTCGCTCCGCGGAAGGGATCGCCATGACGCCCGTGCTCCACATCGCCCGCGCCACGCTCGCACTCGCCGGCTTCTGCCTGCTCTTGGTCCCCGCGCCGGTCCGTGCCGCCCAGGGGGGAAGCGTGAAGTCACTGTAGCGGTGACGCTGCGGCGGAGGCTCGTAACTTCGGGAGTGCCTCCGTCCACAGCTCGAGAGGTTCTGCACTCGGCCCGCTGGCCAGACCGACCGGGGGAAGGAGTCCGCTCATGAAGCCACACAGCCAAGTGATTCGTGTCGCGTACATGGTCGCATGCGTCGTGCTCGCGATCGCTCCCGGGCGCGCGAATGCGGGACCGGGGCTGGCGCTCGCCTGGAACCAATGCTTTGGCGATGCCGGTTTCGCTCAGAACGCCAACTTCGCTTGTAACTCGAACACCGGCACGCACGTGATGGTCGGAACGTTCACGCTTGCCAGCGACATGCCGAAGGTGACCTCCATGGAGATCATCATCGACGTGGCCACCGCGAGCGCCGCACTGCCGGAGTGGTGGCGATTCCACAAGCCGGGCTCGAATTCTGAGTGCCGCGAGACCTCGTTGAGCGTCAACTTCGTCCTCGATCCCGCCGCGACATGTGTGGATTGGGCCTTGGGGCAGCAGGTGGGCGGGGTGATCACCTGTCCCACCGGCGGCCCATGCGTCGATTCGCCGAAGAGTCCGAACGCCACGCGGATAAAGCTCCCCGTCGCCGTATCGATTCTCCTCGGGCAAAACCTCACCGGTGGCGTCGCCTACTTCGCATTCAACGTCGTCATGAACAATGCGAAGACTGTGGGCGCCGTATTATGCGCAGGCTGCAGCGTACCTGCGTGCATCGTCCTGAACTCGATCAACGTGTATGACGAGAACTCCGTGAATCGCTTCATCAGCCAGCCCGCGGCTCCCGGAAGCAACTATGTCACGTGGCAAGGCGGGGGCGGGGTCGTGGTCGGCGACAAGATCGGCTGCCCGGCCGCGACGGCCACGCGCAACTCGACGTGGGGGAGCGTGAAGTCGCTCTACCGGTGACGCCCGGCGAGCGCCAGCTCGCGCCACCGCGAAACACGAACGCCCACCCCTCGTGGAAGGGTGGGCGTTCGGCTTTCGCGGATCTCAGGCCTTCGCGGCCTTCTTCCCGAAGTTCTCCTCGAGCGGCACGCGCGCGGCCACCCAGAAGCCGGGGAGCGTGGCCACGATCACCCAGGCGAAGAAGTGCTTGTAGCCGATGTGGTCCTGCAGCCAGCCGCTCCACATGCCGGGGAACATGAGCCCCATGGCCATGAACCCGGTGCAGATCGCGTAGTGCGCGGTCTGGTGCTGCCCACGTGAGAGGTAGAGCATGTACATCACGTACGCGGTGAAGCCGAAGCCGTAACCGAACTGCTCGATCATGACGCCAGCCTGGATGAGCATCATGTTCGTGGGCTGGGCGTACGCGAAGTAGAGGAACACGAGATCCGGCAGGTGGAGCGCGAACACCATCGGCCACAGCCACCGCCGCAGGCCGTCGCGTGAGGTGACGATGCCGCCGAGGATGCCGCCCACGCTGAGCGCGGCGATCCCCCAGATGCCGTAGATCGTGCCGAACTGCGCCGTGGTGAGGCCCAGGCCGCCCACGTCGCGCGCGTCCTTGAGGAACGGCGCCACCATCTTCACGAGCTGCGCCTCGCCGAAGCGGTAGAGCAGCAGGAACGCGAGCAGCCGGCCGATGCCCGGCTTCTGGAAGAACGTCGTGAACGTGGCGCCGAACTCGCGCAGCATCTCGCCCACGCGCCGCGCGTCGCTGGGGTGGTCGCTCACTGGCTTCGGCAGGCTGAGCGCGTGCCAGACGCCGAGAACGCCCATGATGCCGGCGAGCCCGCCGATCGCGACCGACCAGCCGGCGGCCGGGCCACCCGAGTGCTCGATCATCCGGCCCGCCCAGAGCAGGAAGAGCCCGCTCGCGAACATCGCCGAGAGCCGATAGAAGAGCGTGCGAATGCCGACGTAGAGCGCCTGTCGCGACGGATCGAGCGCGAGCATGTAGAACCCGTCGGCGGCGATGTCGTGCGTGGCCGACGTGAACGCGATCAGCCAGAAGAACGCGAGCGTCCACGGCAGCATGTCCGGCATGGGCACGCGCATCGCGACGCCGGCGAGTGCGACCGCCATCAGCAGCTGCGTCACCCAGGTCCAGCGCCGCCGGGTGCCGAGGATGTCCACGAACGGCGACCACAGCGGCTTCACCACCCAGGCGAGGTAGAGAAGGCTCGTCCAGAACGTGTTCGCCGTGTTGCTGAGTCCGAGGTCCTTGTACATCACGAGCGACACGGTGACGACGATCGCGTTGGGCAGGCCCTCCGCGAAGTAGAGCGTCGGGATCCACAGCCACGGTGGGCGTTGGGCACCCGTGGACTGCGGGGCCGCGGCGGGCGCGGTCTCGATCGTCGGCTCGGGGGCGTTCATCTGGCGGGCTTCGCGCATCGCTTGCACCTCCCTGCATCCCTGCTGGGGCGCGTCGTGCCCCGTGTAGCACGGGGATGGGCCGGCGGCAACCCCGGGACAGTTGTCGGCAGAATCGTCCCCGGACACAATCGCCATCATGCCCGTCTCCGTGATCGCTCCCCGCGGCCTCGCCGGCCTCGCCCGGCCGTTGCAGGCGCTGGTCGCGGGCGTGCTGCGCCTCGAGCGGCG
Organism: Candidatus Methylomirabilota bacterium; assembly: GCA_035606545.1. GTDB lineage: Bacteria > Eisenbacteria > RBG-16-71-46 > RBG-16-71-46 > RBG-16-71-46 > JAIOPA01. The sequence goes on along the minus strand of DATNFC010000065.1, from coordinate 13,088 downwards.
CCGTGCGGGGGAGATCGCGGTCGTGCTCGCCGACGACGCGCTGCTGCGGCGGACGAACCGGGACTGGCGCGGCATCGACCGCGCCACCGACGTCATCAGCTTCGCCTACGACGAGCACGAGCCCGACGCCGCCGTGCGCCCGGTCCGCGGCGACCTGCTCGTCTCGCTCGACCGCGTCCGCGACCAGGCGCGCCGCTACCGCGTCACGCCCGGCGCCGAGCTGGCGCGGCTCGTGGCCCACGGCACGCTGCACCTGTGCGGGCACGATCACGCGCGGCCCGCCGAGCGCCGCCACATGCGGGCGCGCGAGGACGCGGCGCTGCGCGCGGTGCGGGCTCGCGTGCGTGCGCTGGACCGCGGGCTCGCTGGCATCGCGTGACGCTCCACGTCCGCTGCCCGGTGGCCGATGACGCGCATCGCCTATAGAGTGCACGCCGCATGAATCCCCCCGTCACCAAGCCCAAGCGACAGCCGTTCCTCGGCAGCGTTCGCACGTGGTTCATCACCGGAGTGATCGTGATCGCGCCCACGGCGGTCACGTTCTGGGTGCTGTTCCGGCTGCTGAACTGGGTGGACAACCTGCTCGGTCGCTACCTGCGCTTCGCCGCCCTCGACTACCACCGCATCCCCGGCCTCGGCCTTGCGGCCACCGCGCTGCTGTTGCTGGTCGTGGGCGCGGTCGCCACGCTCGTGGGCCAGGGGCCGCTCGCGCGCCTGTGGGACCGGCTGCTGCTGCGCATCCCCGGCGTCGGGATCGTCTACGGCTCCACCAAATCGCTGGGCGAGGCGTTCTTGAACCAGAAGGAGGAAACGTTTCGCAAGGTGGTGCTGGTGCAGTGGCCGCATCCCGGCATCTGGCGCGTGGGCTTCCTCACCGGCCACGTCGACCCGGCGCTCAAGGCGCGCCTGGGCCAGGACGTCTCGTGCGTGTTCGTGCCGCACACGCCGAACCCGGCCTCGGGGTTCGTGCACTACGTGCCCAAGAAGGATCTCGTGGAGCTGGACTGGGCGGTCGAGGACGGGCTCAAGGTGATCGTTTCCGGCGGCGTCGTGCAGCCCGGGATGGAAGTCCCCCCGGAGCTGTCCGCGCCCCGCTGAGACCGCGCGCGGCGGCGGGGCTACACTGAGTCCGCACCCGCCATGGCCATCGTCACCACAGAAGGCATCGTCCTCAAGACCCACGCGCTCGGCGACACGAGCCGCATCGTGACGGTGTACACGCGCGAGCACGGGCTCCGGAAGCTGGTGGCGAAGGGCGCCCGGAAGACCCCGAGCCGTTTCGGCTACGCGCTCGAGCCGCTGTCGCGATCGCGCCTCGTGTTCTATCTCAAGCCCGATCGTGACCTGCACCTGCTGTCGCGCGCCGAGGTCGTGGATGCGCTCGGCTCGCGCATCGCCGATCTCTCGCGGCTCGCGCACGCGCAGGCGGCACTCGAGCTGGTGGACCGGCTGGTGTGGGGCGAGGAGCCGCACGAGCGCCTCTACGCGCTGCTCGTCCAGGCGCTGGACGGCTGCTCGCGCGCACCGCTCGCGGCGCTGCCGGCGGTGACACTGGCCTTCCAGCTCCAGCTCGCGAGCGAGCTGGGCTACCGGCCGCGGCTCGACCGTTGCGCCGTGGACGGGAAGCCCGTCTCGCAACGACGTGTGTTCTCGCCCGCACGCGGAGGCCTGCTGTGCGACACGTGTGCTGCGCGCGAGGGCGGCGTGGTCCAACTCTCCGCGGAGGCGCTGGCCTCGCTCGCGCTGCTGCTTTCGCGACCGCTGCTCGAAGCAGGCGACTACGTCGAGCTGCCGCGCGCCGGCGAGCTGCTGCGCCTCATCGAGGATTTCTTCCGCACCCACTTCCAGCGCTTCCAGGGGCTGCGCTCGTTGGCCGTGCTGCGCGGGATCGAGGAGGCGGGGCCGCCGCCCACCGAGCGCAGGTAGCGCGTCGTCGCGAGTCCCTTTTCGTGCCCGCGACTGGCGAGCGTTCCGCCCGGCGCATACACTCGCGCGCTCACTCAGCCCGTTCGTCCGGAGCCCGCCGTCGCATGCCCGCACCCGAACCCCGCCGTTCGCTGCAGCACATGATCCTCGCGCTCGAGCAGTTCTGGGCCGAGCGCGGGTGCGTGATCCAGCAGCCGTACCCGTCCGAGGTGGGCGCGGGCACGTTCAACCCGGCCACGTTCCTGCGCTCGCTCGGGCCCGAGCCGTGGCGGGTCGCCTACGTCGAGCCGTCCCGCCGTCCGAAGGACGGGCGCTACGGCGAGAACCCGAACCGCTTCCAGCAGTTCTTCCAGTACCAGGTGCTGCTGAAGCCCGCGCCGGCCGACGTCGTGGACGCCTACTTCCAGTCGCTGGCGGCGATGGGACTCGATCCGCTGAAGCACGACCTGCGGCTGGTCGAGGACGACTGGGAGAGCCCGACGCTCGGGGCCGCGGGCCTGGGCTGGCAGGTGTGGTGCGACGGCACCGAGATCTCGCAGTTCACCTACTTCCAGCAGTGCGGCGGGCTCGAGCTGCCCGTGATCTCGGCCGAGCTCACGTACGGCCTCGATCGCATCGGCATGATGCTCCAGGGCACCGACCGCGTGCAGGACCTGCATTGGGCGCCGGGCGTGACCTGGGGCGACCTGTGGGTGCGGAACGAGTGGGAGTGGTCGACATACAACTTCGAGCAGGCGCCGGTGCCGGAGCTGATCGAGATGTTCAAGGTCTGGGAGGCCGAGGCGGCGCGGCTGCTGGAGCTGAAGCTCGTGAGCCCGGGCTACGACGCCGTCATCAAGTGCTCGCACGTGTTCAACCTGCTCGATGCTCGCGGTGCGATCTCGGTGAGCGAGCGCGTCGGTTACATCGGGCGCGTGCGGAAGCTCGCACGGCGCGCGGCGCAGGCGTTCGCGGACCTGCGCGGCGAGCTGGGCTACCCGCTCATCAAGGACGATGCCGAGCGCGCGCGCTGGCTCGCCTGGCGCGACGAAGCGGCGGCGAAGGGAAGCGGCAAGGGGGCGAAGCCCGCTGCGAACGGCGAGGGATCGCGGCCGAAAGCCGCGACCGCTGAAAAGCAGGCCGAGAAGGCTCAACGGACATGAGCGCGCGCGAGCTGTTGTTCGAGATCGGCGTCGAGGAACTTCCTGCGGGCTACGCGCCGCCGGCGCTGGAGCAGCTGGAGCGCGGCGTCCGCGAGGGACTGGATGGCCTGCGGCTGGGATTCGGCGGCGTGGTCACGCACGGCACGCCGCGCCGGCTGGCCGTGCTCGTGCACCGGCTCGCCGAGCGCCAGACCGACTTCGACGAGGAGGCGATGGGCCCGGCGACGCGCGTGGCGTTCGAAGCCGACGGCCGTCCGACGCGCGCGCTGCTCGGCTTCTGCGCCGGCAAGGGCGTCGAGCCGTCGGCGGTGCGCAAGGTCGCCACGGCCAAGGGCGAGTACGTGGCCGTGACCGTGCACCACAAGGGCAAGCCCGCGCTCGACGTGTTGCCGGCGATGCTCGGCACGGTGGCGATGAAGCTCCAGTTCCCGAAGACGATGCGCTGGGATGACGGCGATTATCGCTTCGGGCGCCCCGTGCGCTGGCTGCTGGCGCTGCTCGGCAAGGACATCGTCAAGGTACAGGCGTTCGGGCTCGAGGCCGGCCGCAGCACGTACGGCCATCGCTTTCTCCACCCGGCCGCACTCGACGTGAAGGAGCCGGCGGGCTACCTGGAATCGCTGCGCAAGGCGAAGGTGCTCGCCGATCCCGCCGAGCGGCGGCGCGCAGTGAGCGAGCAGATCGCGGCGGCGGCGACCGAGAAGTCCGGCCGCGTCGTCGCCGACGACGAGCTGGTGGACATCGTCAACTATCTCGTCGAGTGGCCCACCGCGGTCGCCGGTGCGTTTCACGAGCGCTACCTGGACCTGCCCCGCGAGGTCATCGTCACCGCGCTGCGCGAGCACCAGCGCTTCTTCGCCGTCGAGGGCGCCGACGCCGGGCTCCAGCCCTGTTTCCTCACCGTGCGCAACGGCGACGCCGCGGCGTTGGCGACCGTGCGCAAGGGAAACGAGGACGTGCTCGTGGCGCGGCTCGACGACGCGCGGTTCTACTGGGACACGGACCTGAAGCACAAGCCCGCGGACCTGGTCGAGAAGCTGACGGGCGTGGTGTGGATGGAGGGCCTGGGCACGCTGCGCGACAAGGCGAGGCGTCTCGAGTCGCTCGCCGGCTGGCTCGCCGAGCGGCTGGCCCCGACCGCGCGCGAAGCCGCTGTCCGCGCCGCACTGCTGTGCAAGACGGACCTGCTCAGTGAAATGATCGGCAGCGGCAAGGAGTACGCGAGCCTCGAGGGCATCATGGGCGGCCACTATGCCCGCCGCGCGCGCGAGAGCGACGCGGTGGCCGACGCCATCGCCGAGCACTACCGGCCGCGCGGCGCCGGCGACGAGCCGCCGTTCTCGGCCGCGGGCGCAGTGCTGGCGCTCGCCGACAAGCTGGACCACGTGGCGGGCGCATTCGTCGCCGGCAAGTCGCCGAGCGGCTCCGAAGACCCCTACGGCGTGCGCCGGGCCGCGAACGGCGCCGTCCGCATCGTGCTCGAGCGCGACTGGCCCCTCGACCTGCGCGCCGCCGCGATGGAGATCACGCGGCCATTTTTCACAGCCGATCCTGATCTTGCTCAAGCGGACATCATGAAGAAGCTGGGCGAGTTCCTGCGCTCGCGCGTGGACACCGCGCTCGAGGAGCGCGGCCTCGCCTACGACGTGCGCGAAGCCACGCTCGAAGCACGCATCCGTGTGGGCGGCGCGGACCGGCCGGGCTGGTGCGACGCGGCCGACGCGCTCGCGCGCGCCCGCGCGCTCGCCGCGTTCCGCGACGACCCGCGCTTCGCGCCGCTCGTCATCCTGTTCAAGCGCGTCGCGAACATCCTCAAGGCCGCCACCGAGCCGTTGCCGCCGAAGCTCGACGCGGCGCGGCTGCTGGACGCGCACGAGCAGGCGCTGCTCGCCGCCTGCGAGCTGGCGCGCGGGCGCACCGGCCCGCGTTGGGAGAAGCGTGACTACGCCGCGGTCCTGCCCGAGCTGCTGGAGATGCAGGGCGCGATCCATGGCTTCTTCGACCACGTCATGGTGAACGTGGAGGACGCGCCCACGCGGCAGAACCGGCTCCGTCTGCTGGCCGACGTCCGCGAGCTGTTCCTGCGCGGCTGGGACCTGTCGCGCGTCGTCGTCGAGGGCGAGAAGGAGCCGGGCCGGCCGGCGTGATCCAAGCGGGGCCGTTCCTCACCCGCGGCCTGCGCTCGCGCGCGGCGCCGCTCAGTGCCCCGGGGTTCCCGGTCGCGGAACGGTCCCGGTCTCCGCGTGGCTCGAGATCCGCGCCAGCGAGATGCCGTGTCTCGCGAGGTCCGACAGCGTCTCGGCGGTCTCGGCCGAGTCGGGAGGCGGCTGGCTGCCGAGATAGCGCATGAGCTCGGTCTCCGCCTGTCGCGTGTCCCCGCTCCGCGCGAGCGCCCGGGCCCGGAGGCCCACCGCGGGGGCGTAGGCGGCATCGATCGAGAGCGCGGCGTCGGCCTCGCGGGCGGCTTCGGCCACATCGCCGCGCAGCAGGGCCGCCAGGCCGGCGTTCTTGTGCATGGGTGCGGACGCGGGAAAGCGCGCGAGGCCGCGCGCAAGCACGGCACTCGCTTCGGAGGTGCTGCCGGCGCGGATCAACGCATAGCCAAGCTGGTTGTAGGCGCCGACGTGCGAGGAGTCCTCCCTCATGGCGAGATTGAGGTGGCGCACGGCGTCGTCCCAGTTGCCATCACCCATCGCGATCTCGGCGAGGAACTGGTGAGCCCTGGACCGGAGCCTGCGATCGTCGAGCGTCCTCTCCCTTGTCGAGCGCAGGAGCCGGTCGAGCAGCGCCACCGCTCCGGCGACGTCGCCCCGCCTCGACAGCACCACCGCGAGTCCCAGCTGCGCGGCCCCGAGCGAGGGGGTGAGTGCCAGCGCGTCTCGATACTGGCGCTCCGCGAGCGGCCAGTCGCCGGCCTTCAACGCCAGTGCTCCCTGGTCGCTCAGCCGGCGCGCTTCGGCACGGCGCGCCTGGCGCGCTCCCGAGTATGCGTTCCACGCCACCGCGCCCAGCGCGAGGACCACGGCCACGGCGACCAGCCACCGCAGCCATCGGCGCCCGGATCCCGGCCGGTCCGACGCGCCGAAGCCGGCGAGTTCCGCGGTCCGCGACGGGATCGGCCGCGTCGGGGCACCGACGGTCCCGAGGACAGCCGATGGATACCCGAGTTGTTCGTCGAGCGCGCGCACGACCTGCTCGGCGCTGGGGCGCGCCTCGGGCTCCTTTTCGAGCATCCGCGACACGAGCGTGGCCAGCTCCCGACTCGCGTCGGTGCGGGTCTCGAGCAGCGGCGACGGCGGCTGGTTCGCGATCGCGTACATCATCGCGAGATCGCCTTCACCCTTGAACGGCAGTGAACCACTCAGCATCTCGTGCAGCAGAACACCGAGCGAGAACACGTCCGAAACGGCTCCGCCCGCGCCCGTCATCGATTCGGGCGCCATGTAGGCGGCCGTGCCGAGCGTGGTGCCGGTGCGGGTCAGGCGCGATTCGCCCACCGCGCGCGCGAGCCCGAAGTCCATCAGCTTGGCGGCGCCCCGCTCGTCGAACATCACGTTCCCGGGCTTCACGTCCCGGTGCCAAACGCGGTGGGCGTGCGCGTACGCCAGCGCGGAGGCCGTCTCCCGCGCGATGCGCAGCGCCTGGGGCAAGGGCAAGGGGCCGCTCTCCATGAGTTCCTTGAGCGTCGGACCCGGCAGCAGCTCCATGACCAGGAAGGGACGCGCCCCGTCCTCTTCGAACGCGTGCACGACCGCGATGTGCGGGTGCGAGAGGGAGGCGGCAGTCCGGGCCTCGCGGCGGAAATAGGCAAGGTACGTGGGATCGGACGCGAACTCGGGGGCGATGAACTTGAGCGCCACCTTGCGGCCGAGCCGTGCGTCGAGGGCTTCCGCGACCTCACCCATCCCACCCCGGCCGAGCAAGCGGACGATCTCGTAGTGCAGCACACGCTCTGCGGCCATGGCGTGGGACCGTATCAGCGCCTGCAAATCCGCGGCAACACCGCCCCGTGCCTCGTGCGGCGATCCCGGGTCAGCGCGCGCCCGCCAAAGTGTCGGCCCGCGCCGCTGCGGACCTCGCGAGCCCATCGAGCCCCGCGGTGCGATACACCTCGCTCAGGACGCGTTGCGGATCGGGGGAGTCGGGCACGAGCCGGGCAAGCGCCTCGAACTCGAGCATCGCCTCGGAGACGAACCCTTTTTGATAGAGATACGCGCCGACGATGTAGCGCGCCGCCGGCATTCCGTGTCCTCCGGCGCTCTCGGCGAGTCGGTCCACGGTCGTACGGATGGCTTGGGCCTCCACCTCGGGTACGACGCGAAACGATGCGGCCGATGTTCCCAGCGGACCTGAGCCGTCGTGGGCGCGCACCTCCCAGAGGTAGTCGCCGGCATCGAGTGAGGGCCGATCGCTCGGGAAGTCCAGCGCGGTGCCGCCGGTCTCGCCCGACCACACGACACCCTGCGCCCCACTCACGCTCACCCGATAGCGCGTGGCGCCGGGGACGGACTGCCACGCCAGCTTCGGGCGCGTCGCGAGCACGTCGGAGCTGCGTGGCGCGATCGGCACCGGCAGCGGGCCCTCGTCCGCCGAGCGAAGCGTGGGCTCGGGGATCAGCGCCCCGCGGCTGCCGGCGATGGGAAGCTTGATCGCTCCGAACGCCACGCGGTCCCGGTGGTCCGTCGTCGAGCGACCGGTGAGGCTGATGTTGCTTCCGCCCTCGAGCTGGATGACGCGACCGTCGTCGAAATAGAGACTCGCCGTGGATCGCGAGCCGACCGAGATACGCGCCCCGCGTCCGAGTCCCATGCCGAGCCGGGCGGGGACCGCGGGTGTGTTCGAACCCGATGCCGTGACCGTCACCTTGCCGCGGATCGCCACGACGATCGCGATCGGCTCCGCGGGCTCGGCAGCATGTGCCGCGCCCGCCAGCGATGCGACGAGCAGGAGTCTGGCGATCCCGAGCATTTCGGCCTCCTCAGGTCCATTCCCATCGTGCCGCGGTGCGCCGACGGCGGGACGCACGACGCCGCGAAGGTAACCCGTTTGCGACGCCCGCGATGATTCCATCCGTCCCCGCGGTCCGGCAGAGTTGTCGGGCGAGCGGCCCGGACGTGACCGCGAGCGGGAGGGTGCGGCGCTAGCGGGTTCGGACCACGCGCCGCGCGAGCGAGAACCTCGCCGCCTCGAGTCGCAGCGTGTAAACGCCCGGCGCGAGCGGCGTGAGCCCGCGGAGCGTGATCGACTGCTCGCCGCCGCTCGCGCTCACGTGCTGCGACTGGACGAGTCGCCCGGCGAGGTCGTAGAGCGACAGCGTCGCGTCGCCGGCCGGCGCCTTGAAGCGAGCGAGCAGCGCGTCACCGCGCCAGGGGTTCGGTGCCGGAACGGCGAGCACCGCCGGTCCATCGCCGAGCGGTGGTTCCACGCCGGTGGCCGGGCCCAGCAACCGGCGCACGCGCATCTGCCCGTTCTCGAGCCACACCATGAGCGGGAGTTCCTGCGCGGCGTCATACCAGGCGACGGGATCCTCGGGCACGAGATTGCCCTCCACGACCTCCCCGCCCGGCGGCTCGCCGGCCACGGGTGCACCGGTGCCATCCACGTGCAGGTCGTAGACGTCGGTCTGGCCGGCGTTGTCCATGGACCACGCGATGCGCTGACCGCCGGTGCCGTCAGCCGCCGCACGGATCACCAGCGAGCCGCTCGGCGGTGACACCAGCACGCGACCGGCCGTCTCGGATCCCCACACGCGCACACCCGACGCATCCAGGCGCGAGCAGCGGATGTCGGTACCACCCCAGGTCACGAACACGTGGCCGTTCGGGCCGGGCACGAACTCGGCGCGCGGCGGAGCGGTCGTGGCCACGAGCGCGCCCAGCGGCGTCCAGGCGAACGTCGCGTCGCTGTTCACCTGCTGGGCGTTGAACTGGGTCGCCAGGTTGATGTCACGCCATGCGAGCCACAGGCTGCCGGCGGGCGAAAGCGCCGAGCCGACGATGCGCACGCCCTGGGTCGCGGGTGAGACGCGCACGCCGTTCGCGGTCCACGGCGCGCCCTCGACGCCGTCCGAGCGCAGGTGCGCGACATAGAGCGGGACCGTGGTGCCGACGCGGCTGTCGGCCCACACCACGTAGGCGCCCCCGACGCCGTCCGGGACGAGCGCGCGCAGCCGCTGTATTCCCACGACCGCGCTCACGGGCACACCGGTCGGCGAGCCCGCTGGCGTCCACGTCGGCACTCCCCAGTAGTCGTAGTGCTGGGCGAAGATGTCGGGATTCGAGGCGCCCTTGAGCTCCTCCCAGACGACGTAGGCGCCACCCTGATCGTCGCCCACGACCAGGGCGGCGCTGGCGATCGAGGAGACGACGAGGCCGGTGTCGGGGATGTTCCCGACCGGGATGTTGCCGTCGCTGAGGACATGCTGGAAGCGCAGCGCCAGGAACTGCGACGTGGAGTCCTTGGGATTGACGCCGAACCAGGTCATGACGACGCCGCCCACGTTGTCCGTCGCGGCGGAGAAGTTGTTCACCAGCGTGCCGCTGTGGGTGTAGGCGCGCGCGGCCGCGGTGAAACCGTCCGCGTACGAGCCGTCCGCGCGCACGTGCTGGAGGTAGAGCGCGGAGCCCGGCTGGGCGCCGAGGAACGCGGCCCACACGCCGCGATCGCCGTCGCCGAACGTTCCGTACTGGGCAGGCGTCTGGAGCACCGGGAACGGGGACAGCGCCACGCCCTCGGGCATGGTGATCTGCGCCGAGGCCGTCCCGGCGACAGCGAGAGCAAGGGTGCAGAGCACGAGTCGGGGGAGCACGCGTCGCAAGGGTGTCGACCTCCAGCGGGGCATTCTGCCGTCTGAGCGCGGGAGACTCCAGTGAGAATCGAGGTCCAACAAACGAACGCCGCGGCCGGGGGGCGCCGCCACCTTGCCGCCGGCTTGGGCTGCCGGATATGGTGCCGTCCCGCTTCACGCAAATGACCCATTCGTCCCGGGAGGACGCCATGTCGCTGCGCGAGAAGGCCGAGATCGTGGATGCGGACGGCCTCCGGCGGATCGTCACCCGCATCGCGCACGAGATCGTGGAGCGGAACAAGGGCGTGGACGACCTGGTGCTCGTGGGCATCCGCCGCCGGGGCGTTCCGCTCGCGAGCCGCATCGGCCAGAAGATCAAGGAGTTCGAGGGACGATCCCCGGCCGAGGGCTGCCTCGACATCACGCTCTATCGCGACGACCTGTCCACGGTCGCGAGCCATCCGGTCGTGGGCACGACCGAGATCCCGGTGGATATCAACGGCAAGGTCGCGGTGCTGATCGACGACGTGCTCTACACCGGGCGGACGGTCCGGGCGGCCATGGACGCGCTCATCGATTTCGGCCGGCCGCGCACGATCCAGCTCGCCGTGGTCATCGATCGCGGCCACCGCGAGCTGCCGATCCGCGCCGACTTCGTGGGCAAGAACGTGCCCACGTCGAAGAAGGAAGTGATCGGCGTGAAGCTCCTGGAGATCGACGGCGTGGACAGCGTCGTGATCAAGGAGATGGACGACTGACGGCGCGCGCCGTCAGCGTACCTTGACCAGCATCCGCTCGGCCGAGGCGTTGCCCGAGCGCGCGCGCAGCCGATAGACGCCGGGCGCGAGCTCGGCGCCCCCCGGAACCGCGAGCGCGTGACGTCCGGCGGGGAGCACGCCGAGGTCCACCGCGAGAACGCGGCGCCCGGCGACGTCGAACGCCTCGAGCGACACGCTGCCGGCCTCGCGCAGCGCCAGGCGTGCAAGCCACGCGCCGCGTGCCGGGTTAGGCGCCGGGGTGGAGAGCTCGATCGGGCGCGCCGGCAGGTCGGCACGCGCCCCCAGCACGGCGCGCGACAGGCGCTGGATCGCCGGCAGCACGCCCGAGTACTCGGCCGAACCGAACGCGACGAACAGGTTTCCGCCCGAGATCATCGCGTCCGAAAGGTTGTGGCTGGCCGGGGCCGCGTCGCACATGGCCACGCCGGTCGCGGGCCAGCCGGGTACGATGCCACCGTCCTCGTCCAGCTCGAGCGCGCGGATGCCGGAGTTCGGCGGCCCCTCGCGGCTTTGCCACACGGTGACCACGTGTCCCTCGGCCGTCGTGAGCGGCAGCTGTCCAGAGGGCGGCGTGGTCCAATCGGCCGGGATGCCGTCGCTGGTGTCGCCCCAGATCGCCGAGCCGTATTCGTCCTGTTGCTGGTAGCGGGGGCTCCCCGCGGCATCGGTGTGCAGGCTCACGAACCCGGCCGGCGTGGCGAGGCCGCTCGCGCTGGTGTTGTAGCCGATCGAGCCCAGTTCGATCCCGAACAATCCCCAGGCGCGTGCGCCCTGGGCATTGAGCAGCTGGGTCGCGAAGCGTTCGGGGTTGTAGGCGATCGATGTCAGGTCGAGCGTGACGAATGAGCGTCCCTGATCGTCCATCGTCAGCGCCTGCGCGGAAACGGAGTACGTGGGCTGCGTCACGACGGGCTTGCCGGCCGCGCCCCACGGCACGCTGCCATCGGCGAGCACGCGGCCCGCGCGCGTCTCGAGCTGCCGGGTCGAGCCGCTCACGAGCTGCGTCGCCACCACGCTCGCGCCGCCCGCATGGTCGCCCGCGACGCAAAGCGAATAGCGCGTCGCCTGCCCGGCGAGCACCTCGACGCCCGCGAGACCGCCCGGCCACAGCGTGCCGCCGTCCGGTGCGAAGCGCTGCGCGCTCACCGGCGGGAATTGAAGGCTCTCATCGAGCCACGCTGCGATCACGCCGTGCGGCGTCCCGACCGGCGCGTCGCCGTCCGGGACGATATCGGCGACCGCGTGCACATCGGGGAATCCGTAAATCGGCGGTAGCAGCACACCGAGCGCGGGCCAGCCCGGCGCGATCGTGCCCTGCGCGGTGAGATGCAGGAGCCGCATCTGCAATACCTCGTAGCAGCGCATGTGCGCCATCGTGGAATTGCAGGCGCGGAACAGCAGGTAGGCACCGCCCACGCCGTCGGAGAGCACGCGTGCGCCGGCGAACTCGGAGTGGCTCGGGAGGTCTGGCGCGGAAATGATCGGCACGCCGTCGGCGGGCAGGTTCGGGTCCAGTGTTCCCTGCTCGAGCACATGGAAGAAGTGGAGCGAATTCCCGTACACCGGGCCCATGAAGCCGGAGATGACGGGCCACACGATCGCGATCACGCCCGAGCCGCCGTCGTCGGTGATCAGCAGGGCGCGCGAGTCGCCGCCTGGGAGCGTCACGCCGCTCCCCCAGGCGCAACTCGGCGTCTGGGCCCGCGCGAGCGGAGCGGCGCATGCGAGCACGAGCACGAGCAGGAAGCGCACGGGACGCGGGCACGCGGGCGAAGCTTTTTCGTCGGGACGGGACACGCCCTCAGTCTATTGCTCGACGTAGGCCCCCGCAGAGAGCCGAATTTCGCGGCTCTTCCCGGGGGCGCGCGGTGCCCGACCAGCGCTCTCAGAGAAGAATATTCGACATTAGCGGAATAGACATGATGAATATTCTCTTGAATCCCGGAATCGCCAGAAGCATCATCTATGTAGACCCGGAGGTGATGCCATGCTCGAAGAACTCGATGCCATCGACCGGAAGTTGCTCTCACTGCTCCAGCAGGACGGACGCATGTCGAACGCCGACCTGGCCCGCACCGTGCGCATGGCGCCGAGCGCCGTGTTCGAACGCGTGCGCCGCCTGGAGCGCGACGGCGTGATCCGCGGCTACGGCGCGCAACTCGACGCGCGCGCGCTCGAACGCTCGCTGCTCGCGTTCATCCTCGTCCGCACCGACGAGAAGACCGGCGAGAACGTCGCGGGCGCCCAGCTCGCGGCGCTGCCCGAGGTGCTCGAGGTGCACCACGTCGCCGGCCAGGACAGCTACCTGGTGAAGGCGCGGGTGAAGGACCCCGAGGCGCTCGGGAGACTGCTGCGCGAGCGCTTCGGCGCCATCCCCGGCGTCCGCTCGACCATGAGCACGATCGCGCTCGAGACGCTCAAGGAGCACTGGGCGCTCCCCATCGAGCCACTCCC
>DATNFC010000064.1:0-2888 GCA_035606545.1 Candidatus Methylomirabilota bacterium | reverse complement strand
GGCCGTCGTCCTGGACCACGCACGTCCAGTCCTCGGCGCGGCTCGTGAGCGAGAGCCGCACCGTGCCACCTTCGGGCGAGAACTCGATCGCGTTCTGCACCAGGTTCTCGAGTGCGCGCCGCATGAGGTCCAGATCGACCTCGATGCGCGCGTCGTCGGCGCTGAGCTCGAGGCGCACGCCGCGGGCGCCGGCGCGCTCCGCCACGCGCTCGTTCGTGAGCCGGCCCAGCTCGTGGAGCGTGAGCGCGGTCAAGCGTAGCGTGCACTCGCCGCCCTCGATGCGCGACAGGTCGCTGACGTCCCCGAGCAGGTGGTTCATGCGGTCGCATTCCTCCTGGATCACGCCCAGGAACCGCCGGCGCGTCGCCTGCTCCTCGACGGGCACGATCTCCAGCGACTCGCCGTACGCTTTGACCGAGGCGAGCGGGCTCCGGAGCTCGGTGGCGACCAGGTTCAGGAGACCGGACGAGAACTCCTGCGCCGAGCCGAGGCGGCGATCCAGCGCCGCCACCTGCGCGCGCTCGTCTTCGAGCGCGCGGTGCAGGTGCGCGCGCTCGAGTGCCAGCGCCAGCGCGTCGGCGAGCGTCTGGAGCAGCAGCCGCTCCTGGGCGCCGAAGCCGTGCGTGGTGGCGAAGCCCACGAGCATGAAGCCGTACGTGGTGCTGCCGGCGACGAGCGGCAGCGTGGCGAGCGCCTCGGGCGGATCGCGCCACAACAGCGTCTCGCGCGAGGTGTCGGGATCGAACGACTCGTCGAAGCGGGCGCGGTCGTTGCGCATCACCCACTCGACCGGGCCGCCGTTCTCCGCGAGGTAGGGTGTCTCGACGCCGGACTCCTCGTGCAGGAACAGCGCGCCGCTGCGGCGGTCCACGCGCAGGAGACACGCATGCGCCGCGCCCAGCGCGTCGCGCAGGTGCTTCTGCGCCAGGTCCCACGACACCGCCAGCTCGCTCGTGGCGCGCAGCGCCAGCACCGCTTCGGCGAGCAGCGTCAGCGTCTCCCGGGGCAACTCGCGACGGTCGGGATGCAAGGGGGCGTCCACGTCAGGTTCCGCCTCACGCGACTTTCTGGTTCTGGCCCGTGGACGGATCCTGGCGGCGTCGGCGCTCACCGACGACGACGCTGCCGGGGATGCCCTTGCCGTGGGCTTTCAGCTCCTGCGCGATGTCGATCAGCTGCGCCAGGTGCGTCACCGGCACGCGGTCGGTGCTCACCATGGCGATCGTCAGGCTCATGAGCGGGAAGCGCTCGACGACGTGGCGGCGGTTCAGCACGTCGACGTGGCCGCGGGAGCGGTCCTCGTCGTCGTAGAGCTCCATCGCCGCCTTGTTGAACGCCCCGACGATGTCCTCGCCGATGGTCTCCGCGCCGTCGCACGAGCACAGCACCACGAAGTCGTCGCCGCCGATGTGGCCGACGAAGCCCGACTCGCCGCCGGCGCGCGCGACGGTGTCGGAGAGCAGGCGCGCCAGCATCTGGATCGCCTCGTCGCCGCGGCCGTAGCCGTAGTAGTCGTTGAACGCCTTGAAGTGATCGATGTCGATCTGCAGCAGCGCGAACGGCTCGGCGGCGTTCAGGCGGTGGCGGATCTCGTCGTTGATCGAGTGGTTGCCCGGCAGGCCCGTGAGCGGGCTCGCGGAGCGCTGCTGGCGGCTCCAGTCCAGCGTGTTGCGCACGCGCTGCGCCAGCTCACCGAGGTCGAACGGCTTGGTGATGTAGTCGTTCGCGCCCTTGCCCAGGCCGCTCATGCGGTCGTCCTTGCCGGCGCGCGCGGTGAGCATGATCACCGGGATGTTGCGCGTGGTGAACGACGCCCGCAGCCGGTTGCAGACCTCGACGCCGTCCATCTCCGGCATCATCACATCGAGCACGATCAGGTCGGGAGACTCGGTCTGCGCCATGTGCACGGCCTCGGCGCCATCGCGGGCCTCGAGCACGGTGTAGCCGTCGCGTTCGAGCCGGGTGCGGAGCACGAGCCGGATATCGGGTTCGTCGTCCGCGATCAGGATGCGCTGGTTCGCCACCACGTTCTCCGTTGCCTGTCGTGCGTGCGGGCACACTGGCGAAGCGCGCGCAGCCCCACCGACTCCCGCCGGAGGGCAGCGCACGTGCTCAGCATCGGTATCGGCTTTTCGCCCAGCCGGCTTGCGGGTTTTCCGGCAGCCCGTGGGTTCCCGGCAGGGCGGCGCGGCCGCCGCGAACCACCTGCGGCCCAGCGCGTTAGCTGACGAGGAGCCCCGAGGCCTCGAGCGATGCCGAGGCGTCGAGTTCGCTCCCCGAGCGCTCGCCGCGCGCCAGTCGCCGTGCCCCCACCCACGCGATCATGCCCGCGTTGTCGGCACAGAGCCGCGGCGACGGGATGCGCAGCGCGCACGGCGGGTCCCGGCGCGCTGCGCACATCGCGGCGAGCGACGCGCGCAGCGCGCGGTTGCACGCCACGCCGCCGCCGAGGTTGAGCGCGCGCGCGCCGGTGGCGTCGAGAGCGCGTTCGCACTTGGCGACCAGCGTCTCCACGACGGCCGCTTGGAACGATGCCGCGACGTCGCGCACGAGGGCGTCGGGATAGGGCGGCTCGCCGTGCGGCCGCAGCACGTTCGCGACCGCGGTCTTGAGCCCGGAGAACGACAGGTCGCATCCCGGCCGGTCGAGCATCGGCCGCGGGAACGGGTACGCATCCGCGCGGCCCTCCGCCGCGAGCCGGTCCAGGATCGGTCCGCCGGGGAAGCCCAGCCCGAGCCGCTTCGCCACCTTGTCGTAGGCCTCACCCGCCGCGTCGTCACGGGTGCGCCCGAGCCGTTCGTAGGCGCCCGGCGCGGGGACGCGATAGAGGCTGGTGTGGCCACCCGACACGACCAGCACGACCGCCGGCAGCGGCATCTCGCCGCCTT
>DATNFC010000063.1:0-11248 GCA_035606545.1 Candidatus Methylomirabilota bacterium | reverse complement strand
CAGGCTGGGTTGGGGCAGAACGGGGGCGCCGGGTGAACCGCCGCTGCGGACATGCCGTGGGTCACTGCAAGCTACAGGCCTTCCGCAATCTCCTGAGCACAACTCGCGGGATGAGATAGACTCGGACTGAACAGGCGGTCTCACCCAGGGACCGCCACCCTGGCCCCGAGGCTACCCGCGCGTGATCCGAGCGATCGTCTTTGACCTGGACAACACGCTCACCGACTTCATGCGCATGAAGGAGGCCGCGATCCAAGCGGCCATCGACGGCATGATCGATGCCGGCTTCGATCGGTCCCGGGAGGAGCTGCGCCGACGCGTCCAGGCCATCTACGACGAGCGCGGGCTCGAGTTCCAGCGGGTGTTCGACGAGCTGCTCGAGCGCGAGTTCGGTGAGGTGGACCCGAAGATCCTCGCCTCCGGGATCGTGGCCTACCGGCGCGCCCGCGAGTCCGAGCTGGTGCTCTACCCGCACGCGCAGATGACGCTGCTGGAGCTGGCGAAGCGCGGCATCCGGCTGGGCGTGGTCTCGGACGCGCCGCGGCTCCAGGTCTGGCTGCGCCTGTGCACGCTCGGGCTCCAGCACGTGTTCGATGCCGTGGTCACGTTCGACGACACCGGCGAGCGCAAGCCCGCCGCGGCACCGTTCCGCGAGGTGCTGCGCCGCCTCGGCGTGGAGCCGGCGGAATCGCTCATGATCGGCGATTGGGCCGAGCGTGACGTCGTGGGTGCGAAGAGCCTGGGCATGAAGACCGCGTTCGCGCGCTACGGCGACACGTTCGACACCAAGGAGTCGGGCGCCGACTACGATGTGAACGACGTACTGGAACTGGTGGGCATCGTCGACCGGTTGAACGGCGGCGGGCCCGGGGTGGCAGTCCATGGAAAGGGCACTCAGGGAGGGGGAATCCATGTCCGGTGAAAAGGTCCGCGCGGCGCGCGCACGTATCTACAGCCCGCCCGAGGGCGTGGCCGCGGATGGCAAGGTTCGCGTGTACATCTTCGACGTGTTCCACGAGGCGTTCATCGACGGCAAGCCGTTCGAGAACGTCGAGCGCGCGGTGCAGTTCCAGCGGCACGAGCAGGAGCGCATCTACGCCGAGCAGGAGGCCGAGCCGGAGCTGTTCGACCTGCCGTTCCTCTCGAGCGACCCCGAGCTGGTGAGGCGCGTGGAACGCGACGGGGAGTACAAGAAGCGCCTGGTGCGCGACCTCAAGGGCGACGCCCGCGCCCGCGGCCGCCGGCACTGATGCAGCTGCTGACGGCCGCGGAGATGCGCGCCGTCGACGAGGCCACGATCGCCGCCGGAACACCCGGCGAGGTGCTGATGGAGCGTGCCGGCCAGGGCGTCGCCGGCGCGCTCGAGCACGCGTGGGGCTCGCCGCTCGCGCTGCGCGTGCTCGTGCTCGCCGGCCCCGGCAACAACGGCGGTGATGGCTTCGTGGCCGCGCGCGCGCTGGCCGAACGCGGCGCGGCGGTGCGCGTGGTGGTGTGCGCTGCCCGCGAGTCGCTGCGCGGCGACGCGCTGGCGATGCTCGAGCGCTACGAGGCCGCCGGGGCACGCGCCGCGTTCGTGGCCGACGAGGCGGCGCTGACCGCGTGCATCGCTGAACGAGATCAATGGGATCATGTCATCGATGCGCTGCTCGGCACGGGTGCGAAGGGCGAGCCGCGCGGGCTCGTGGCCGCCGCCTGCCGGCAGGCGAACGCGCTCCGTGCGCGCGGTGCACGCGTGCTGGCCGTGGACCTGCCGACCGGCGTCTCGAGCGACGACGGCCGAGCCTGTGAGGGCGCGGTTCACGCCGACCGCACGGTGACGTTCGCCCACCCCAAGCGCGGGCACTACCTGTGGCCGGGCAGGGCGTTGCGCGGCGAGCTGGAGGTGGTGGACATCGGCGCGCTTCCCCCGCAGCGCGCCGGCATCACGCCGGCATCGCTCGCGACCCCGCGCGAACTGGCGCGCCTGGTACCCGCGCGCGATGCGCGCGCGCACAAGGGCTCGGTCGGGAGCGCGCTCGTGATCGGCGGCGCGCCGGGGATGACGGGCGCGGTCGTGCTCGCGGCGCGTGCCGCCGCGCGCGCCGGCGCGGGCTACGTGCGCGTTGCCGTGCCGGCGAGCCTCCAGGACACGGTCGCCGCCCAGCTCGTGGGCCCGATGGTGTTCGGCTTCGGCGAGGACGAGCGGCGCTCGCTCACCACGTCGGCGGTGCCGTCGCTGCTCGAAGAGTCGGCGCGCGCCGGTGCGGTGGCGCTGGGCTGTGGGCTCTCGCGTCACCCGCACGCGGCCGCGCTGGCGCGCGAGCTGGCGACGCGGCTCGCGAAGCCGCTCGTGCTCGATGCCGACGCGCTGTGGGCGCTGTCGCCGGCCGAGGACCGGCTGGTGCCGGCGCTGCGGCTCGCGTCCGCGCCGCGCGTGCTCACGCCACACTTGGGCGAGATGCAGCGGCTCACCGGCCAGGATGCCGCCGAGCTGGAGGCGCGCCGCATCGACGCCGCGCGCGGGTGGGCGCAACGCTGGGGCGCAGTGGTGGTGATGAAGGGCGCGCCCACCGTGGTCGCGGCCCCCGATGGCCGCGTGAGCGTGAACCCCACGGGCACGCCGGCGCTCGCCACCGCGGGTACCGGCGACGTGCTCGCGGGCGTGCTCGTGGCGTTGCTGGCTCAGGGGCTCGCGCCGTTCGATGCGGCGCGGCTCGCAGTGTGGGTGCACGGCCGCGCCGGCGAGCTGGCCGGCGAGGAGATCGGCGTGCCGGGTACGATTGCGAGCGACGTCGTCGAGAAGCTGCCGCGTGCGCTCGCCGCGCTGCGCGCAGCGGGCTGAGGCCGCCGTGTGCACCGTGATCCTGGGTCGGGACGTCACCGGTCCGGGCGAGATCCTGATCGCCGCGAACCGCGACGAGGACCCGGCGCGGCCGAGCGATCCGCCGGGCGTTCTGCTCGAGTCGCCGCGGCTCGTGGGCGGGCGCGACCGCGTCTCGGGCGGCACCTGGCTCGCGGTACAGGCCCCGCACTCCGGCCGAGCCGCAGGCGAGGCAGGTGCCAATGAACCCGCCCGCATCACCATGCTCCTCAATCGACGTCCGCTGCCCGGCGCGCCGGTTCCGGCGCGCTCGCGCGGCCTGCTGGTGATCGACGTCGCCCGCGCCGCCGACCCGCGCGCCGCGGCCCGGGCCGAGGCCGCGACCGGGCGCTACGGCCCGTGCACGCTGCTGCACGCCTCACCGCGCGGGTGCTGGTGGCTCGCGATCCCGGGCGACGGTCCCGTGCGCGGCGGCGACATCGCCCCCGGCTGGCACGCGATCACGCACGCGGAGATGGACGACATCGACGAACCACGCACGGCGTGGCTCGTCCAGAAGCTTGCCCGCCTCGAGGAGCGCAACGTGGAATCGGCACTCGGCCGACTCGCCACACTGCTCGCGCACCACGGCGATGCCACGAGCCCGCCCGTCTGCCTGCACGAGGGCCGGATGCAGACCGTGTCGGCAGCCCTCATCGCGCTCACGCACGAGCGGGCGATCTACCGTCATGCCGAGGGCCGGCCGTGCACGCAGCCGTTCGTGGACGTGTCGTCGCTGCTTCGCGCCGGCCGCTCAAACGACGAGGCCCCGTGACCGGCTCGTCACGGGGCCTCGCGGCGCGCCCGACCGAAAGTCGGGCCGATCAGACGTGGCGGGAAACCAGCGCCGCCAGGTCCGACTTCGGGCGATTGCCCATCACCCGCTCGACCATCTCGCCGTTCTTGAACACCATCAGCGTCGGGATCGAGACCACGCCATACTTGATCGCGATCTCCTGCTCCTCGTCGGTGTTGAGCTTCACCACCTTGAGCTTGCCCGAGAACTCCTGCGCGATCGCGTCCACCGCGGGGGCGACGGCGCGGCAGGGTCCGCACCAGGGTGCCCAGAAGTCCACCAGCACGGGCGTGCCGGAACGGAGCACCTCGGTATCGAAATTGGCATCGGTAACAGGCATCGCATTCGACATGGAGCGCTTCCTCTCCTCTTCTTTGCGGATGTCCAGGGGCCACCGGCGGGCAGCAAGCCCAAGCGCGGGGCCCGAAGTCTGATGTATGGGGCGAGGGCCTGCGGGACGGCGTTCGACCGGTTTGTTGAGATGCGGGACCGGCCCCTGGGATGCTCGCGGTTCTGCGGCGGGAAGGGCAGAATAGTGAACTCGACACTGAATCGTCAACGCCCGAACCGCAGGCGGCATCGGGCGTTTCGCCGAACCTGAAGGGTCAGGGATGATCCCACTCCGCGACGACAATCCCTCTCAGACCGTCCCGTTCGTGACGCGCGGGCTCATCCTCCTGAATGTGGTCGCGTTCGTCTACGAGCTGTCGATCTCCGACGGCACGCACGAGTTCCTGCGCGACTGGGGCGTGGTCCCCGGCCGGCTGATCGCCGCGCTCACGGGCGAGACGTCGCTGCCGGTGGAGTTGCTCACGCTCGTCACCTCGATGTTCCTGCACGGCGGCTGGCTGCACCTGATCGGCAACATGTGGTACCTGTGGATCTTCGGCGACAACGTCGAAGACCGTTTGGGACACGGGCGTTTCCTGCTCTTCTACCTCGCCGCGGGCGTCGTCGCTTCGATCATCCACGCCGCGCTCCAGCCCGGCTCGCCCATGCCCACGGTGGGCGCGAGCGGTGCCATCGCCGGCGTGCTCGGCGCCTACGCGTTCGCGTTCCCGCGCGCACGGGTGCTCACGCTGGTGCCCATCTTCTTCTTCATTCAGATCATCGCCATCCCGGCGATGGTCCTGCTCGGCATCTGGTTCGCGTTCCAGTTCATCGCCGGCACGATGTCGTTCGGCGTGGCGCGCGGCAGCGGTGGCGTGGCGTGGTGGGCGCACATCGCCGGCTTCGTGTTCGGCTTCCTGGTGATGATGTTGTTCTCGCGCCGGGTGACGTCGCGTGCCGAGGTCGTGGACTAGCGCGAGCCGACGGCTGCGTCCGCCGGCTCGGACGTCTTCACGAACTCGATCTCGCGCCGCGCGCTCGCGCCGTGATCCTTGACCGTGACCTCGAGCCGGTAGCGGCCGGGCGGGAGCGAACGCACGGGCACCCTCAAGTACTGCCGGCGCGTCGGACCCACGCCCTCCTGGGGTGCGCGCACGTCGATGGGCTCGCGGACGCGCGAGAACGCGCGCTTGAACCAGGGCCGCGGGTCGGGCGCAAGCGAGCGGATCTTGTACTCGTACTCGAACCTCGTATTGCCGCCGGCGTCCGGACGCAGCGCGTACGCCTCGAAGTAGGCGAGCAGCGGCTCGTCGCCACCGATCCGGCGCGCGAAGTTCGGGTCCAGTCGCACGCTGCCGCCCACCGGCACCGTCTCGAGCGGACCGCAGACGAGCACGATGTCGCTGAGCGCGAGCGCGCCGGGCGGCGGCGAGAGCACGCGCGGCTCACGCTTGATGCCGCGGCCGCTCTCGCCGTCGCGGACCGAGACCGCGACGCGGTAGCGCCCGGGGGGCAGGTCGAACGCGAAGTCGCCGGCGCGCGTCGTATAGGGGTCGCAGCGCGAGGCGCCCAGATCGCGCGAGGCACGCGCCACCTCGTGTTCGGTCGAGTCCAGCACCACGCACTCGGCGTGAAGCGGGTAGCCCGCGGTGCCGGGTGCGGCCACGTTCGCGAGCAGCAGCGGCCCCTTGTCGCCCTGGAACGCGCTCACCGAGGCCTCGATCTGCAGCGGATGTTCGCCGGGTGGCAGTGGCGCGAACACGCCGCGCCCGCCGGCCGTCGGCAGCAGGCCGCTCCGCGCGATCACCGCCGGATCGGGCGTGGGATCGATCTCCATGTACGGGCTGCGCGGCAGCTCGTAGTGCTGGGAGACCGTGGGGTCCTCGAGAAGCACGTTCATGCCCAATTGCGGGTATTCCCACACCTGCGTGTGCATCGGGAACCACTGGGGGGCCATGCCGCGATCGCGTACCATGCCGGCCTCATAGTCGATCCAGTAGTCCTCCAGATTCTTCTGGTACTTGGCGTCCGGGATGCCCGGGTGCTGGAACGCGATGTGCTCCGGAGCGCCGTAGCGCACGTAGAGCTCGGCACGCATATCCCAGCGCGGCGCCCACGAGTCGCTGTAGAGGAGCGAGGCGCGAGCGGCCCGCGTCCAGTACTCGACCCGCGCCTCGTTGACGCTCGTGGTGGGATCGGGATCGCTCACGCTCCAGAACCGGCGCACGGCCTCGGCGTGGCTCGCCGGCGAAAGTTCGGCGAACGCCTCACCATCGGCGCCGGTGAGGAGCGGCCCGACGTCACGGAAGCGGAGCTTGATCTCTCGCGGCATCCGGGCCAGCGCGAGCGTGTACAGGCTCTCAGCCTCCACGAGATGCCCCCCGAGATAGCGGAGGATGCCGGCTGCGAGCAGCGGCCCCACGGAGTCGGGGGCGGCCGCGAGGGCATGCGCGCTCGCGCGTGCGGCGAGCAGCGTGTCGCCTCGCTCGAGCTGCAGCACCGCGATCTGCGTCCACACGTCGCCGCGCGAAGCGTCGCGATGTGCGGCCTCGTTCAGGTACCGCACTGATCTCTCCAGCGGCTCGCGGTCGAGCGTCGCCAGCCAGGTGCGCTTCCACACCCGCCCGAGCCCGTCATAGCCGTCGGCGCTGTCCGGCGCCATCCCGGCGATGCGCTCGAAGATGTCCTTGGCGCTGTGGGTGAAACCGGCGTCGAGGTACGCATGCGCGAGCTGCGACTGGACCTTCAAATCTCGCGGCGCCAGCTTCGCCGCCTGCTCGAGAAGCTCGATCGCCTTCCGGTGCTGCGCGAACGTGCCGTCCTGCCAGCGCCGGGCGCCCTCCTTGGCCAGCCGGTCGACCTCGGACGCGCGGTCGCCCGCCGCGGCGAAGCCCGGGGACAGGAACACCGCTACGGAGGCAAGCGCGCAGCACAGGCGGCGCATGAGCTTTCTCGTTCCGGTCGAGTGTGCTCGGGGAGGGCTTCCGGGAGGCTACCCCTGTCCGCCGGGACGAGGCGAGCGGAAAGCGTGCGTCACGGGAATCGGGTCTTCACCTCACCCTCACTACGAGCGGAATGCAAGCGCGCGAGTCGCAGTTCGAGCTGGGCCGCGACGCGGCGATCCCGGTCGACATCTTCGACGCGCGGCATTCCGAGCGCGGGCCGGCACGCCGATGGGGCCCACCTCCGCCCGGGGTGGTCCAACGACCCGGGCGGCGAGGGCCGCAGACGGTTGGTGCTCACACGCTGAACGTGATCGCGCCGGCGTGGCGACAATCCCCCGATGTATCGCTCACGCCCGACGCGCGATCACTTCAATGAAGCCGCCATGCCGGAAGCAGGCGCCTGCCGTGGTGGCGAGCAGCGACAGCGGTGCCAGGACCGGTGCCAGCACGGCGAGTGCGGTGACGTTGTAGCCGTACTCGAGCGGGCTCATGGCCGAGGCCACCTGCTGCTTGGCCAGGTCCGACAGGAAATGCCGCCGTGTGAACGTCCAGTCGAGCGAGCTGTGGAGCAGCGCATACGGGTCGTACTGGAGCGAGAAGTGCCGCACGTCCACCACGCTCAGCCCCGACTCGCTCACCACGCGGCGCAGCGTCGCGGGCGTGTAGTGCACGAGATGGCGCGGCACATCCAGCCCCCACCAGCGCTCGCGCGTGAGCAGCGCGGACAACCCGTCAATGTTGGGCACGGACGCGATCAGCAATCCGCCGGGCCGGAGCAGCGCGTGCGCGCGCCGCAGCATGGCCACGGGATCGCCGATGTGTTCCAGCACCTGCCACAGCGTCACCGCGTCGAACGAGCCCGACGGCAGGTCGTGATCCGCGAGGGAGCCCATGAGATACCGGCCCCGCAATCCCCGCCTCGCCGCCAGCTCGCTCGCCGCGGGTGAGAAGTCGAGCCCGGTCGCGTCCCAACCGTGGCTCGCCATGTGGTGGACGAACGCGCCGTCGCCGGAGCCCACGTCGATCAACCGCCCGACGCGGGCGCGCTTCTCGACCACGCGCCGGCGCGCGTCCTGGATCAGATCCTTCACGCCCTCGGCGATGGCGCTGAACGGCGACGCTTCCGGGAAGTAGAACTCCTCGCCGTAGAGCGTTGCGAGCAGGTCGTCGTCCGGTCGCGGCGACAGGTGGACGAGGTCGCAGTCGCTGCAGCGCCGCAGCCGATAAGTGCCGCCGGCCGCCGGGTGCGTGACCGTGACGCGCCGGAGCACGCGGCTCCGCGTGCCGGAGCAGAGCGGACAGGGCGGCGCCGGTGCGGCGACCTGGCGGCCCGTGATCGGTACAGAAGGTTCCATCGCGGCCATCGAAGTGCTCCTCCTTACCTCTCGTTCGTCGCGCGATCGTCGCGCCTGTGACCCCCCCACCCGGACGCGGGTCGGCTGGGGTATTCTCGCTCACCCCTGCGTCCCCCAGGACCTTCCGCCCCCGGAGGACCGTTGTGCGTTCCGACATCGATCGCCTGATGCAGCAACGCGGGCTCGCC
This sequence comes from Candidatus Methylomirabilota bacterium, assembly GCA_035606545.1. GTDB lineage: Bacteria > Eisenbacteria > RBG-16-71-46 > RBG-16-71-46 > RBG-16-71-46 > JAIOPA01. The sequence goes on along the minus strand of DATNFC010000063.1, from coordinate 2,795 downwards.
GGCATGGTCGTGCTGGCGCTCGACCGCTACAGCCCCGCCTTCTACTACTGCACCGGCCAGAAGATCCATCACGGCTTCTACGTGCGCACCGCCACCGGCCGCGCCCACCTCGTGCACGACCCCATGGAGCGCGACCAGGCCGCGCTCGTGGGCTGTGACGCGACATCGTACGCGCAGCGCGGCTTCCTCCAGCGGGTAAAGAACGCCGACTCGCAGGCGCACGCGCTGGGCGAGCTGGTGGCGGACGTGGCGGGCGAACTGGGGATGAAGGGCCGTGTCGCGTTCACGGGCGACGTGCCGCTGGGCTTCGGCCACCAGATGCTCGATCACCTGATGAAGCGGGCACCCGAGATCACGGTCGATCCCTCGCAGCCGGACGTGCTGAGCATCGCCAGCATGACGAAGGGCCCCGACGAGCTGGAGAAGATCCGCCACTGCTCGCGCGGCGCCGTCGAGGCGATGAAGCGCGTGCGCGACGAGCTGGCGTCGCTCAAGCGGGCACCCGCCGGAGGCGGGTCCGGCGAGGGCTTCGTCACCCGCGACGGCCGGCCGGCGACACTCGGCCACCTGCGCCGGCTCCTGCACCGGACTTTTGCAGAGTTTGGCCTTGCCGAGGACGGCGAGAGCATCGTCGCGCAGGGCCGTGACGCCGGCGTTCCGCACAACCGCGGCAACGACGAGGACCCGGTGCGCGCGGGCACGCCGATCCTCGTCGACATCTTCCCCGCTGAGGCGGGCGGCGGCTACCACACCGACATGACGCGCACGTTCTGCCTCGGGCCAGCGCCCGAGCCGTTGAAGCAGGTCTACGGCCAGTGCCGCGAGGCGTTCGATGCTGCGATGACGAAGATGCGCGGCGGCGAGGCCTGCCGCGGCTACCAGGAGCTGGTGTGCGACGTGTTCGAGCGCCAGGGCCACGCCACCGTGCGCACCGACCAGCAGGTCGTGGAGGGCTACGTCCACGGCCTGGGCCACGGCGTGGGCCTCGCCGTTCACGAGGGCCCGCGGCTCGGCGGCCCGAGCACGAACACCGCGCTCCTCGAGCCAGGACACGTCGTCTCGGTCGAGCCAGGGCTCTACTACCCGTCCCGGGGCCTGGGCGTGCGCATCGAGGACCTGGTCGCGGTGCGCGCCGACGGCAGCATCGAGAACCTCACCCCCGCGCCGTACGAGCTGGAGATCCCGCTGCCCGCATGAAGGCTGCGCCGTTCGAGGTACCCCGTCCGCCGCGCAACGAGCGCGCCGTGCTGGTGGGGCACGCCCACAAAGAGCGCGACCATCTCGAGCGCTCGCTCGAGGAGCTGGCGCTGCTCGCCGACACCGCCGGTGCGAAGGTCGTGGACAAGCTCGTCCAGCGCCGCGGCACGATCCATCCCGCCACGTTCCTCGGCAAGGGCAAGGTCGAGGAACTTCGCGTCCTGGTGGGACGTCGCGACGCCGAGCTGGTGATCTTCGACGACGACCTCTCCCCCGCGCAGGTGAAGAACCTCGAGAAGATGCTCGAGCGGAAAGTGGTCGATCGCAGCGAGCTGATCCTCGACATCTTCGCCCGTCGCGCCCGTACGCGGGAGAGCCGGCTCCAGGTGGAGCTGGCCCAGCTCGAGTACACGCTGCCGCGGCTCACCGGCATGTGGAAGCACCTCGAGCGCCAGGCCGGCGGCATCGGCACGCGCGGCCCCGGCGAGACCCAGCTGGAGACAGACCGCAGAATTGTTCGGGAAAAGATCGCGCGCTTGAAAGCCGAGCTGCAGGCGGTGGAGCGCGAACGGGAGACGCAGCGCGTGCGCCGGCGGCGCGAGTTCCGCGCCGCGCTCGTGGGCTACACGAACGCGGGCAAGAGCACGCTGTTCAACGCGCTCACGCGCGCCGGCGTGTTCGTGGAGGACCGGCTGTTCGCGACGCTCGACTCCACGACGCGGCAGCTCGTGAGCCCCGAGCGCCAGGTCGTGCTGCTCACCGACACGGTCGGCTTCATCCGCAAGCTGCCGCACCACCTCGTGGCGTCGTTCCACAGCACGCTGGTCGAGGCCATCGAGGCCGACGTGCTGCTGCACGTGACCGATGCCGCCGACCCCGACTTCCGCCGCCACATCGCCGCCGTGGATCAGGTGCTGGACGAGATCCTCGTCGAGCCCCGACCGCCCCGGATCATGGTGTTCAACAAGTCGGACCAGCTCTCGGCCGACGAGGCGAGCGTGCTCCGCGTCGAGTTCCCCGACTGCGTCGTGGTCTCGGCGCTGGCGAAGGACGGCCTCGACAGCCTCCGCGGCGAGCTCTTCCGGCGCTCGGCGGCGCGCGCGCGCCGCGGACACGCGCATCGGCGCGCCCACGCGGCGATGACGGAGCCGCCCGACTGAGCGGCACGCGATACGAACGCTACGTCGCGATCGGTGACAGCTCCACCGAAGGCCTGCTCGACGTGGACGACGCGGGCGAGATGCGCGGCTGGTCGTTCCGGTTGGCCGATCGCATCGCCCGTATCCAGGGCCGGCTCCTCTACGCGAACCTCGCCGCCCGTGGCGCCACGACGCGCGAGATCGTCACGCACCAGCTCGCGAGAGCGGTCGCGATGCGGCCGGATCTCGCCACGGTCTTCTCCGGCACGAACGACGTGCTCAGGCGTCGGTTCGACGTGCGCGTGTTCGCCGCGGACGTGCTCCGCATCCACGAAGCGTTGCGCGGCGTGGGCGCCACCGTGCTCACGTTCACGCTCCCCGACCTGGCGCCGCTGCTGCCGATCGCGCGCGCGATCTCGCCGCGCATCCGCGCCATGAACGACGTCGTGCGCGGGGCGT
>DATNFC010000062.1:0-5506 GCA_035606545.1 Candidatus Methylomirabilota bacterium | reverse complement strand
CCTTGTCGAGGTCGGCGAGCATGAGGTTCAGGTCCTCGACGTGCGTGACCAGGTCGCTCTCGGAGAGCGGCTCGAACGTCTCGTTCTTGGGCGGCAGGCCGTAGGCCGCGGCGAGGTCGGGCCGGCGGATGGCAAGCAGCTGCGTGTAGAACGATTCCACGTGCGCGAGCGTTGCCTCGCTCTGCCGGGTCGGCTTGGGGCTCGAGGCATTGCGCGCCGCGCACGCGCCGAGGAGCGCGAGCGCCGAGAGCAGGAGCGAGAGGCCGGCCCTGTTTGCGATGCGGTTCGTCATGGTCGCGGGGTCACCTTCTCCACGAGTTGCAGTGGGTCATCGACGTTGAGCGGTGTGGTGGCGAGCAACGCCTGAGCGTGTCTTACGCCGATCTGCCAGCCCCAGTAGCGCGCGTAGGACTCGAACCCCTCGCGCGGGTGGGGCAGGTGGCTCGGTCGCGGCCGGTCGGGATGATAGAACTGCGAGCGGTGGCAGTCGATGGCGGCGAGCAAGTCGTCGACGTACCCGGAGATATCGACGACGAACGTGGGTCGCGTGCCCGGCGGGACGAAGTAGAAGTAGATGGCCTTGGCCTGGTGCGGCTCGCCCTCGCACGGCGCCTTCGCGAGGTGCGCGAGGTTGAACGCGTTCGCCACGATCTGGCCGGTCTTGTAGTGGTCGTTGTGCCCCAGCCCGCGCCCGATCGGCAGGTCGTAGTACGGCGCGAGCACGACCTGCGGCCGGTGGCGGCGGATGGCGCTCGCCACTTTGACCCGGTTCTCGAACGTGTCCTCGACGCGGCAGTCCCCGAGGTCGAGGCACTCGCGCACGTCGAGCTTCAGCTTCTTCGCCGCCTCGCGCGCCTCCTCGGCACGCTGTTGCGGCGTGCCCCAGCCCATGTCGCCCGAGGTCATGTCGATGATCCCCGTGCTGCGACCGCGCTCTTTCAGCTTGCGCAGGATGCCGCCGACGCCGATCTCGGCGTCGTCCGGGTGCGGCCCGAAGGCCAGGATGTCGACGGGCATGGTGGTTCCGGGAGTATGAGATGGACGGGGTCGCAGGGAGGGCACTGGGGGGAAGCGGGGACTATAGCGAGGGTCGGCGGCCGCGCCAATCGGCTATCCTGCACGAGCCCATACGCTCCCCGCTCACACGCTCCCGAGACCACGCGATGTTCTATTTCGCCTACGGGTCGAACCTCGATCCCGAGCAGATGCAGGCGCGCTGTCCCGGCCACTCGGTCGTCGGCCTCGCCGAGCTGCGCGACCACCGACTCACGTTCCCGCTCACGTCGCACGACTGGGGCGGCGGCGTGGCAAGCGTGGGCGTGGCGCACGGCGCGAGTGTGTGGGGCGTGGTCTACGACCTCACCGAGGCGAATCTGACCGCGCTCGACGGCTACGAGCACTTCGTCGGGTCCGGCAACCAGCACAACCTCTACGACCGCGAGAGCGCGTCGGTGCAGCTCGTGCGCGCCGACGATGGTTCGTTTCCGCGCCGGCTGCGCGTGTGGATCTACGTGGCGCGCCAGGCCAACCCGTCGCCGCCGTCCCGGCGCTACCTGGATGCGATCGTGCGCGGGGCGCGGCATCACCGCCTGCCCGAGGAGTACATCACGAAGCTGGCGTCCACGTCGGTGCTCGACTGAGCACCGGGTCGGGAGCACCGTGGAATCGCTGATCGGGCACGTGGTCTCGCATTACCGGGTCATCGAGCACCTCGGCGAGGGCGGCGTCGGCGTGGTGTACCGCGGCTGGGACGAGCGGCTGGAGCGCGACGTGGCGCTGAAGTTCCTGCTGCCGCGCCCGCGCGAGCGCGCCGACCACCGCGAGCGGCTCGCGAACGAGGCGAAGATGCTGTCGCGGCTCGACCATCCCGCGATCGCCACCGTGTTCGACATCGACACGCACGACGGCCGCCAGTTCCTGGTGATGGAGTTCGTGCGCGGCGTGACGCTGGGCGAACGGCTGGCGAGCGGTCCGCTTCCCGAGGCGGAAGCACTCCCGATTGCGATGCAGATGGCGGAAGCGCTCGCGGCCGCGCACGAGCAGGGTGTCGTGCACCGCGACTTGAAGCCCGCGAACGTCATGGTCACCGTGCGCGGGCACGTGAAGGTGCTGGATTTCGGCCTCGCCGCCTGCTTCGACGAGGAACCCACGACCGCGTCGCGCGACCGCACGCGCACGGTGGAGCTGGTCGGGACCGTCCCCTACATGGCGCCGGAGCAGCTGTTCGGCCAGCCCATCGACTTGAGGACGGACGTGTTCTCGTTCGGTGCCGTGCTCTACGAGATGGTGACCGGGTTCGCGCCGTTCTCCGGTCGCGTCTCGACCGCCGTCGCGGACGCGATCCTCCACCAGGCGCCGGTGCCGCCCCGCCGCGCACGGCCGGGGATCTCGGCCGGTCTCGAAGCGGTGATCCTGCGCTGTCTCGAGAAGCGCGCGACCGACCGCTATCCGTCCGCACGCGAGATCGCGGCCGACCTGCGCCAGTTGGTCGAAGGCGGCGACGTGCAGGTCGTGCGCCGCTCGGCGCCCGCGATCGCGCCGGCGTCGGGCGCGGCGCGCGTGGCGAGCGATCCCGTCGCGCGCGAGGCGTACGCGCTCGGCCGCCGGCAGTGGAACAAGCGCACGCGCGAGGGGCTCGAGCGCGCGATCCAGCACTTCGAACAGGCGATCGACGCCGACCCCGGCTTCGCGCCGGCGTATTCCGGGCTCGCCGACTGCTACAACATCCTCGCACCGTGGCTGCCGCCGCGGCTCGCGTTCCGCATGGCGAAGGCGGCGGCGAAGAAGGCGATCGAGCTGGACCCGAACCTCGCCGAGGCCCACACCTCGTACGCGTTCGTGCTCATGTACGACGAGTGGGACTGGGAGGCGGCAGAGCGCTCGTTCAAGCGCGCCATCGAGCTGCAACCCGACTACGCCACCGGCCACCAGTGGTACGCCGAGTACCTGAACGCGATCGGCCACTTCGACGCCGCGCTCGCTGAAGCCCGCGCCGCGGAGGAGCTGGACGCGCTGTCGTGGGCGATGCCGACCACGCTGATCAACGTCTTCTACTACGCGCGGCGTTTCGACGAGGCGCTCGAATACCATCACCGCATGAACATCCTGTCGCCGCCCGGGCCGAGCCTGGGCGGGGCCGCCGACCGCGCGCGCATTCTCGAGCAGGGTGGGCATCCCCAGGAGGCGATCGAGGAATACCGCCGCGTGATGGCGCAGGACGACGAGCCGCGCATCCGCGCCGGGTACGCCTGCGCGCTGTCGCTCGCGGGCCGGAAGGACGAGGCGCGCGCGGAGATCGCCACGCTCGAGGCGTTGCCGGCGTTCGCGGCCGTGCCGCCGTATGCGCTCGCGGGTGCCTACGCGGTTCTCGGCGACCTGGATGCGGCGTTCGCGAAGCTCGAGCAGGGCTTCGCCGAGCACGACCGCGCCATGGTGTGGCTGCGCGTGAACCCGCGCTTCGACGCGCTGCGCGGCGATCCCCGCTATGCGTCGCTCGTCGAGCGGATGAAGTTCCCGGGTTAGCTGCCGCGGTGTCTTGCGGCGCGGCCGTGCGCCGTGGGCGCTGCGCCGTGTCGCGCGTGGCGGCCGCCCGCCGTCGCGAAGGTCCGCCGCGGGCACCACGTTGAGGCCGCACGCCGACGCGGCGCGAGTTGTCCTATGCTCCCGCGATTCGCTTGCGTTTGCGGGAGGACTCGATGGCTGGAACGACGATCGCCGCCGTGCGCGGCGCCATCTCGGTGCGCGCGAACCGCGCGGCGGACATCCGGGAGGCGACGGGGCGGCTGCTGGAAACGATGATCCGCAGGAACGGCGTCACCGCGGACAAGGTGGTGAGCGCGGTGTTCACGGCGACGCCGGACCTCACGGCTGATTTCCCCGCGCACTCCGCGCGCCGCATCGGCTGGACCGACGTGCCGCTGCTGGGCGCGGTGGAGCTGGCCGTGCCGGGCGCGCCGCAGCGCATCGTGCGCGTGCTGCTGACGCTGCGCGACGTGCCACGTGGCGTGCGACTGATTCCCATCTACCTGGACGAAGCGGCAGCGCTCCGGCCGGATCTTGCCGCACCACCGGCGACGGCCACCACGCAGGGCGCGCGGGCGAGGCGTCGCGTCGCGATCGTCGGCCTGGGGCAGATCGGCGGTTCGCTGGGGCTGGCGCTCGAGTCGGCGGGCGGCTGGCATCGCGTGGGCTTCGACACGCGAGCGTCGGCGCGCCGCGAAGCGCACGCGAAGGGCGCCGTGGACGAGGTGGCCACGACGCTCGCGGCGGCATGTCGCGACGCGCAGCTCGCGGTGGTCGCGGTGCCCGTGGACGTGCTCGCGGGCGTGATCGATCGCGTCGCGGCGGCACTCCCTGATGGCGCGGCGCTGCTCGACACCGGGAGCGCACGTGGCGGCGGCGTGACGGAGGCGCTCGCGCGCGCGTCGCGACGCGTGCGCGCGGTGGGCGGCCACCCGATCGCGGGCAACGAACGGAAGGGCCTCGCGGGCGCGAGCGCGCAGCTCTTCCACGCCGCACCGTTCGCGCTGCTCCCGGCTCGCGGCGGCGTGCCGCCGATCGTGCGCGCGCTGGTGCGCGACATCGGCGCCGAACCGCGCCTGGTGACGCCGGCCGAGCACGACCGCGCGTTGGCGCGCACGAGCCACCTGCCGTGGCTGGTGTCGCGCGCGCTGGCGAAGCTCGGGGGCGCCGCGGCGCGCAGCCGCCTCGCGGGTCCCGGCTACACTTCGATGACCCGCCTCGCCACCGCCGACCCGCGCATCCCCGCCGCCTACACGCGCGCGAACGCCGCGAACGTGCGCGCGGCGTGGCGGAAGCTGCGCGCCGAACTGGATCGCGAGGTGCGTGGGCTGTAGCGCGCTGAGTTCGCGCGTGCGAGGGGCAGGGAATGACGGGCGCTCTCACGCGCAGCTTTGCTCTCTCACTCGCGGCTTGACGATGAATTGATTTGACCGCAATTCGAACGCGAGCTGCCCGGAACCGAGATGGTGTGCGCCGCGTCGCGCAGGAATTCCGTGCGTGCGCGTGCGCGAGCCCGCGGCGCACGGGCCGCGCGTTTTGTTGTCGCCGGCCTCTTCGTGCGATCGGAGGGCATCTGTGAGCGCCGGAATTGCGCGCTGTAGGATTCACGCGTCGGCCCTCGACCACCCGCCCCCGTCGAAGGTGACGCGTGAACCGCTTCTCGTTGACGCACCTGAGCAATGACGTTCTTCGTCACGGGTTGAGCCACAAGGCCGCGAGAGAGAAAGAAGTCACCGCCGAGTTGTTGGCGCACATCGCGGAGTTCGACCACCGCAGGCTCTTCCTGCCCGCGGCGTATCCGTCGATGCTCGACTACTGCATCGGGGAGCTTCGCCTATCGGAGGATGCCGCGAAGAAGCGGCTCAGGGTCGCCCGCTCGGGCCGTGAGTGCCCGGGCGTCTTCGAGGCGCTGGCCTCGGGACGGGTGCACCTGAGCGGGCTGGTCGTGCTGGCCACGCACCTCTCGCCCGAGAACGCACCGGAG
>DATNFC010000061.1:0-18916 GCA_035606545.1 Candidatus Methylomirabilota bacterium | reverse complement strand
CCTCCTCGACCGCGGCCCTCGTCGCCGCGAGCGCGTCCTCGATCTGCGATCGCCGCGCCTCGCGCTCCACGTCCGTGGGCGCGCCCACGCCCAGCACGGCCACCACGCCGGCGAACCGCGCCAGCCGCGCGCGCAGCGCGTCGCGCTCGCTGGGCGCGTCGGCGGCCTTGAGCTCGCGCTCGACCTCGTTCATCCGCGCGCGCACGCGCTCGTTGCGGCCGCCGCCGCGGAGTACGATGCAATGGTCCGCGTTCGCGGTCGCGCGCACGGCGCGTCCGAGGTGCTCGGGGCGCACGGCGCCGGCCGGGATGCCGGTCGCGGGGCCCAAGAGCGTGGCGCCGGTGACGAGCGCCAGGTCCTCGAGGAACTCGCGGCGCGCGGCTCCGACGCCTGGGGCGCGCACCGCTACACCGGGGGCGGTGCCGCGCAGCCGGTTCACCACCATCACCGCGAGCGCGTCGGTCTCGATCTCCTCGCAGACGCACAGCAGGGGTCGCCCCTGCGCACTCGCCAGCTCCAGCGCGGGCACGATGTCCGGCGGGCGCGTGAGCACCTCGTCCACGACCAGCACGAGCGGGTGATCGAGCGTCACCTCCATCGAGTCCGCGTCGGTCACGAAGTAGGGCGAGGCGTAGCCGCCGGGGAAGCGCACGCCGTCCACCACCTCGAGCGTGACGCCGAGGCCGTGGCCCTCCTCCACCGTGATCACGCCGTGCGGGCCCACCGCGCGCAGCGCCTGGGCGATCAGCTCGCCCAACTGCGGGTCGCCGGCGGCGAGTGCGGCTACGCGCGCCACGTCGCGCTCGCCGTCCAGCGGCCGCGCCTGTGCGGCCAGCTCCTCGAGGGCGGCGGCCACGGCGGCGGCAATACCGCGGCGCAACGCCACGGGGTTGCCGCCGGCGGTGAGCGCCGCGAAGCCGTCGCCCACGATGCGATGAGCCAGGACCGTGGCGGTACTCGTTCCATCTCCCGCCTCCTGCCCGGTGCGGAGCGCCACCTCGCGCAGCATCTGCACGCCCATGTTCTCGAACGGGTCGGGCAGCTCCAGCTCCTGCGCCACGGCGATGCCGTCGCGCGTGATCGCGGGCATCAGTCCGTGCGCGCGGTCGAGCATCACGCTCCGGCCTCGCGGCCCGAGCGTGATGCGGACGGCGGTCGCGAGCTGGTCGATGCCCCGCCATAGCGCACGGCGGGCGTCCTCATCGAAGCGGACGCGTTTGCCCATGTTGGAACTCTCCGACCCGGTGGTGGCCCCGTGAGGCCGTGGTTTCTCGATTATCGGCCGGGCCCGCCGGGTTCATGCGCCCGGACCGGCTCACGTGGGTTCCCGGTGGGGGCCCGGGACCGGTGCTTGGCCTTCTTGGGCGCGGCCGGGGCGCCCTCGCCCGCGGTTCGCGGCGAGGGCTCCATCCCGCGCACGGCCTCCACCACCTCCGGCGGCGCGTCGGGCCGCCTCGCGGCCTCACGGAACCATTGCATGGCGGCCGCCGAGTCGCCGGCCTGCATGAACGCGGTCGCGGCATCGAACGCGAACCCGGAGCTGTCGGGGAACGCGATCGCGAGCGCGCGGAACTCGGCCGCGGCGCCGCGCCAGTCCTTCCCCTGCGCCAGCGCCGTGGCCAGCGACAGCCGGTCGGTGCGGAAGCGCGGGTTCGCCTGCTCGTCCGCGAGCACGGTCGTCGTGCTGGTGTCGTCCGCCGCGCTCTGGAGGATCTCCTTGAACTGTCCGGCCTCGTCCATGCGGAAGAAGTGATCGGGTCCCGCGGGCTCGTCCGCGGTGCGCGCCGTGTACGCGCTGTAGTAGCCGGCCTGGAGCGTGGGGTCCTGGTACCACACGCGCACCACAGGGCCGTTGCCGGCGAGGAAGCCGACGTTGTTCGGCAGGCGCACGAACCAGAGTCGCGCGTGCGGCTCCATCCTCGGGTGGGCGCCGAGCAGCTTGTCGCGGATCTCGCGCACGTACGCGCCGGCGCGGCGCTGGTAGGCGGCCTCGCCCCAGTCCTCCGACGGCGTCGCGGCGCGCGCGGCGCCGAGCACGCCGAGCACCGCGATCAGCCCGACCGTGAGCGGGTTGGGGCGCGCGAGCAGTCGCCCGAGTCCCAACCACGCGCCCATCGCCGCGAACTGCGCGTAGTAGGCGTGCCACCCCAGCCCGGGGAGCAGCAGCGGGATCGTGCCGCACGCCCACCATGCGAGCGCCCACGAGCCGGCGCCGCGCGGCCGCAACGTGTTCGTGGCCGCGAGCCTGTCCTTGGGTCGCGCGTCGGGGCGCGCGAACAGGTCCACGAACAGCACGAGCAGGAACACGGAGCGGAGCACGTCCCACCAGATCGCGAGCCAGCCGCCGTCAGGTTTCGGGACGCGGTCGAGCGACAGCACGCTGAGCACGCTCAGGTACACGGCCTTCCACGGCGGCACCGCGGCCGGCGACGGCGCGATCGCAGCCGGCGTGTGCGTCCACAGCCGCCCCAGGAGCAGCGGGTGTGCGACCAGCCACGCCAGGCCCACGCCCACCGCGGGCGCGATGCGCATCGCCGTCTCGGGCCATGGGCGTCGTGCCACCCAGTAGTCGTGCGCGATGAACAGGAGCGGCAGCGGTGCCGCGGTCTCCTTGCTCGCGAGCGCCAGCGCGTACGCCGCCGCGGCCCAGCCGATGCGGTCCGCGCGCCACGCCAGCAGCGCCAGCAGCGAGAGCAGCAGCATCCACAGGTCCTGGGCGCCCGCGGACCACAACATCAGCAGGCCCCAGCCCGGGAGCGTCGCGGCGCCGGCCACCGCGATCGCGGCGGCCGAGGGCCCCGCGACGCGGCGCGCAAGCGCCCAGTAGGCACCGAGCACGCCGAAGCCCAGCACGAAGCTCGCGGCGTGGAACGGCCATTCGTTCGCGCCGAACGCGCGCTGCAGCCACCAGTAGTGGAACTCGCGCGACCACGGCCGCCACCAGTGGAACGCCAGCTCCTGGAAACCCCACAACGCGCCGAACGGCTTCTGGGACACGTGGTCGAGGAACACGTAGTCGTCGTTCAGGAACGGGATGCCGAACGCGTCGCGATAGCGCGCGAACAGGTACAGCGCGAGCAGGAACACGCCGAACGCCCGGCCCGTGGGCAGCAGCGACCGGGCGCCCTCGGGCCGCCGGATCAGTTGCGCCATTCCGCCAGGAACACGTTCGTCTCGCCCGGGACCTGGCCGCCGCGGTTGCTGCAGAACACGAGCCAGCGGCCGTCCGGGCTGAACATGGGGAAGCCGTCGAAGTCCGGATCGCGCGTCACCGGCACGGGTTCGCCGCCGCTCACCGGCACGAGGTAGAGGTCGAAGTTGCGGCTGCGTGGGTTCTCGTAGTTCGACGCGTAGATGATGCTGTGGTCGTCGGGCGTGAAGTACGGCGCGAACGAGGCGCCCGGCTTATCGGTGACGCGGCGCTGGTTCGAGCCGTCCGCGTTCATCACCCACAGGTCCATCTTCGTGGGTTTCACGAGGTCCTGTGCCAGCAGCCGCGAGAACGTGTGGTTCGCGGCGGTGTCGTCGGTGCGGTACGTGCGCCACACGATCCGCTTGCCGTCGTGAGAGAAGTAGGCGCCGCCGTCGTAGCCGAGCGAGTTCGTGAGCCGCACGAGGCCGGAGCCGTCCGGGCGCATCTTGTACAGGTCGACGTCGTCGTCGCGCTTGCTCGTGAACACGATCCACTTGCCGTCCACGCTCAGCGTGGCCTCGGCGTCGTAGCCGTCGTGGTGGGTGAGCCGCTGCAGGTCGCTGCCGTCGGGCTTCGCCGTGAACAGCTCGTAGCTCGAGTAGACCGGCCACGTGTAGCCGTGGCTCATGTCGGGCGTGGGCGGGCAGGAGTCGGCGCCGACGTGCGTGGACGCGAACAGCACGCGCCGGTCCTTGTCGTAGAAGTAGCCGCACGTCGTGCGCCCTGTGCCGGTGCTCACGCGCGTGCGCGCCCCGGTCTTCAGGTCCATCACGAATTCCTGGTCGCACTTCCACTCGTCGCCGGTCCACTGCCAGATGAGCTTCGTGCCGTCGCCGCTCCAGTAGGCTTCCGCGTTCTGGCCGCCGAACGTGAGCTGCCAGAGGTGGGCGAAGTGCATCTCGCCGGTGCGGATCAGCGAGTCCTGCGCCACGGCGGTGGGCGGCACGGGACGGAACGACGGCGCCTTCGCGGCGAGGGACATCGACAGCACGAACGCCGCCGCAGCGGCGAGTACGAGGCTTCTCAGGATGCGCACGTCCTAGGGTCTCCTTCCCAACGTCGCCACCAGTTCCACTTCCGTGCCGTCGCGTTTCACGGTGATGCGCACCTCCTGCCCCGGCTTCCGCGTGCGCAGCCCGAACGTGTAGTCGTAGATGTTGTCCACGCGGATGCCGTCGAAGCGCACAATGACGTCGCCGCCGCGGATCCCGGCCTTCTGCGCCGGGCTGCCGTCGCGCACGTCGTCCAGCAGCACGCCACCCTCCGTCTGCATGTAGTTCGGGACGGTGCCGAGATAGGCGCCGTAACCGCCGCCGCCGGCGATGCGCCCGGTCGAGCCGTCCGCCTTCGCCTTCGTGAACGTGGGCCGCGGCCGCACGTCCAGCGACTCGACCAGCGCCAGCGTGAAGTCCGCGACGCGCGCGAGCCCGGCGTAGTGGATCTTGTCCCAGGTGTCGGTGGGCTTGTGGTAGTCGCTGTGCGCGCCGGTGAACAGCATGAGCACGGGAACACCGCGCTTGTAGAACGACTGGTGGTCCGAGGGACCGTAGCCGTCCTCGCTGGTCTTCAGGTCGAAGTGGGCGTCGGCGACGCGGGCGTTCACGTTCTGCACCAGCACGGGGAACTCCGCCGCGGTGCCGACGCCCAGCGCCTGGAGCTTGTCGTCCCGCAGCCGGCCGACCATGTCGAGGTTCACCATGGCCTCCACGGTCTCGATCGGGGGTACCCGCGAAAGCGGGTCCGGCGGCTCGCCGACGAAATGGTCCGAGCCCACGAGCCCCATCTCCTCGCCGCTGAACGACGCGATCACGATCGTGTGCGCGGGCTTCCAGCCGCGCTGCCGCTTCGCCCCCAGGCGCTCCGCGGCGGCGAGGATCACGGCCACACCCGAGGCGTTGTCGTCGGCACCCACGTGCGGCGCGTGCTCGTTCGGCGCCAGCGACGCCGGGCCGCCGAAGCCGAGGTGGTCGTAGTGCGCGCCCAGAACGAGCGTGCGCGTCGTGTCGCGGCCGGGGAACATGCCGACGACATTGCGCGTGGTGGCGCGCGTGCGCTTCACGTTCACCGTGAGCGTGGCGCTGTCGGGGATGGCGAACGAGTGCGGCAGCCCGGTGCTCTCGATCGCCGCCTGCGCGTGCAACAGGTCCAACCCGGCCGGCTTGAGCAGCGCGTCCGCCGCGGCGGCGTCGATCCAGGCGCCGAGCAGACCGCTGCTGAAGTAGCCCTCGCCCTCCCGCGCCGGCGCGCGCGGCCGCTCGCCGGTGTGCCAGCGCGGACCGTTCACCACCAGCAGCCCGATCGCGCCGTGCTCGCGGGCGTTGATCGCCTTCGTGTGCAGGTCGGCAAACGGCGTGTTGAAGCTGCCGTCGAACCGGCTGGTGCTGTCCATCTCGCCGGGCTCCTGCGTGAGCACGAGCACGATCGCGTCGTGCGCGTCGACGCCCTTGTAGTCGTCCCAGTCGTAGCCCGGCGCGGTGATGCCATAGCCGGCGAACACGAGCCGCGCGTGCGCGCTGCCGTTGCTGGAGAACCCGAGCGGCTGGAGCGCGTCGCCGAGCGCGAACCGGGCGCCGCCGACGCCCAACTCGCACGGGGGCTCGGGCACGACGCCGGTCGTGACCTCGAACGACTGGAACCAGCCGCCGCTGTCGCCGGCGGGCTGCATGCCGGCCCGCCGCAGCTTGTCGGCGATCCAATTCGCGGCGGAATCAATGCCGGCGGTGCCGATGCCGCGGCCTTCCCACTTCGGATCGGCGAGCGTGCGCACGGACGCGCGCAGGGCCATGGTGTCGCGCGCGGCGGGCGGCTTCGGGGCGCGCGCGGGGGGGCTCGCAGGGGCCGCGGCGATCGTCATCGCCGCCAGCGCACCGCCGGCGATCGCCATCGCCAGCCGGCCCGCGAAGGCTGGCGCCGCTGCGCTCATCGATTCGCCTCCCACAGCAGTCGCAGGCCCTTGAGCGTGAGTCCGTCATCCACCAGGTCCACCGTCTCACACTCCGGCGCGACCATGCGCGCGAGCCCGCCGGTGGCGATCACCTTCGGCCGCCCGCCCAGCTCGCTGCGCATGCGCCGCACCAGCGCGTCCACGAGACCGGCGTAGCCCCAGAGCACGCCCACGCGCAGGTTCTCCGCCGTGGTGCGCGCCACCGCGCGCTCGGGCCGGCGCAACTCGATGTTCGAGAGTCGCGCCGCACGCCCGATCAGCGCTTCGGCCGCGGTCGAGAGTCCGGGCGCGATGGCGCCGCCCACGAACGCGCCCTGCTTCGAGACGCAGTCGAACGTGGTCGCGGTGCCGAGATCGACGACGATGCACGGCGAGCCGTGCAAGGTGCGGCCGGCGAGCGCGTTCGCGATGCGGTCGGGACCCACCGCGTCGGGCTCGGTGACCTGGAGCGCGATCGGCGAGTTCTTCGCCGTCACCTCCAGCGGCTCGCGCCCGGTGATGGCGCGCAGCGCCTCGGACCAGGGTTTCGTCAGCGCCGGCACCACCGAGCACACCACGCTCGCCGCGCCGGCGCCGCTGCCCCGGAGCATGGCCTCGAGCGTGAGCTGGACCTCGTCGGCCGTGGTGCGGCTGCTCGTGAGGCGCCACGACTCCTCGAGCTCGGCGCCGAGGAAGCGGCCGACGACGGTGTCGGTGTTGCCCACGTCCACGGCGATGAGCGGTGCGGTGGGACCTGAGCCCTTCTGCGTCTTCACGGCACGGCCTGCCGTCATGACCAGCCCTCCTCCTTGTCCTTCTGCTCCCGCTTCCTCGCCACCAAGAACGACAGCGCCACGCTCACGAAGTAGAGCAGCACCATGGGCAGCCCCATGATGAGCTGCGCGCTCACCACGTCGCCCGGCGTGATGAGCGCGGTGACGACGAAGATCACGACCAGCGCCGCGCGCCACTGCCGGAGCAGGAACCGCGGGGTCACGAGTCCGATCGCCGTGAGCAGCAGCGCCACCATGGGCATCTGCATGAGCAGGCCGCAGGCGATCGCCAGGTTGTACGTGAACTCCAGCAGCAAGCTGAGCCGGATCTCCGTGCTCACGCCGGGGACGATGAACTGCTCGAGCACGTGCACCACGAGCGGCACCACGTAGGCGTACGCCGCCCAGGCGCCCAGCGCGAACAGCACCATGGAGCCGATCGCGAGCCACGGCACCCAGGTGCGCTCCTTCTTGAGCAGGCCGGGGACCACGAACGCCCACGCCTGCCAGAACACGATCGGCAGCGCGATGCCGAGGCCGAGGATGAACGTGAGCTTGAAGCGCTCGTTGAACGCCTCGAACGGCGACAGCACGACGGCGTGCTTCACCGTGCGCGCGATCAGGTCCTGGAGCACACGCGGCGCGAGCCACCAGCCGCCGGCCATGCCTGCGGCGATCGCGAGCGCCGACTTCCACAGTGCCTTTCTCAGGTCCTCCAGGTGCTGGAGGAACGACATCTGCGGCGTGACCCCGAGCTCCTCGACGTCGTCGTCCGGCGGCGGCACTTCCTGGAGCGGGCGATGCGGGTTGTTCACGGCTGCTCCCCGCCGGGAGTGCCCGCCACGACGTCGCCCGCGAGCACGGTCGTCTCCGCCCCCGACGCGAGCCGCAACACCAGCGCCCCGTCGGCATCGAGCCGCTGGGCGATGCCCTCGACCTCGCCCGCGGGCGTGCGCACGCGCAGCCACGTGCCCCAGTGCGGCGCCTGCGCCGACCACGCCGCGAGCAGCGCCGCGCGATCGCCCTCCTGGGATTCGACCCACAACGGTTCGAGCGCCGAGAGCACCCCGGCCGCAGCGTCCGCGAGTTGGGCGTCACTGCCCTCGAGCGCGAGCGAGGTCGCCGTGTCACGCAGCTCGGGCGGAAAGTCGTCGCGTGTCTGCAGCACGTTCATGCCGATGCCGATCACGGCCGCGTCGCCGCGGGGCGTATGCCGCACCTCGCACAGCACGCCCGCGAGCTTCCTGCCGTGCACGAGCACGTCGTTCGGCCACTTGAGTCGCGCCGCCTGAACACCGAGCGCATGCGCGGCGCGCAGCGTCGCGAGCCCTGCCGCGAGCGGGATCACGCCGGCCTGGCGCACGTCGCAGCCGAGGCGGACCGCCACCGAAAGCGCCAGGCCCTGTCCCGGCGCCAGGTGCCAGCCGCGGCCGGCGCGGCCACGGCCGCGCGTCTGTTCGAACGCGATCACCGCGACCCCATCGCCCATCGTCCCCAACGCGATCCAGGCATCGTCGTTCGTGGACTCCGTCGTCGCGCGCACGACGAGATGCTGACCCAAGCGGTGCGTGGCGAGACGTTCGCGGAAGCGGGCGGCATCGAACAACTCAGCCCACCTCCTCGATCTCCAGGCTCAGGTCGAGCGCGGGCGCCGAGTGCGTGAGCGCTCCCACCGACACGTAATCCACGCCGGTCTCCGCGTAGGCGCGGATCGTCTTCAAGTTGAGTCCGCCCGAGACCTCGACCTCGGGCCAGCGCCGCGCGCCGTCGCGCACGCGCGGGTGGTCGGGAGGGTTCGTCGCGTACCAGTGATCCACCTCCTCGACGCAGCGCTTCACCACCGCGGGCGTCTGGTTGTCGATCAGGATGCGGTCCACCTCGGGGCGCAGCGCTTCGTGCAGCTGGTCGAGGGACTCCACCTCGACCTCGAGCAGCAGGTCGCGGCGCGTACGCTGGATGCGGTCGATCGCGTTCGTGAGCCCGCGCGCGGCGCGGATGTGGTTGTCCTTGACCAGGTACATGTCCCAGAGCGCGAGCCGGTGGTTCTGGCCACCGCCGCAGAGCACGGCGTACTTCTCGAGGATGCGCAGGCCCGGTGTGGTCTTGCGCGTGTCGAGGAGAATGGCGCCCGTGCCCTCGATGACCTTCACGTAGGCGCGCGTGAGCGTCGCCACGCCCGAGAGCCGCATGAGGAAGTTCAGCGCCGTGCGCTCCGCGGTCATGATGCTGGCGGCGGAGCCGGAGACTGTGGCAAGCGCTGCTCCCGCAGGCACTTCCTGCCCGTCTCTCACGGTGGACTTGAACTTGACCGTGCTGTCGACCTCGCGGAACGTCATGCCCGCGATGTCGATGCCGGAGACCACGCCCGGCGCCTTCGCCACGATCGCCGCGCGCGCGCCCACGTTCGCCGGCACTGCGTTCAGCGTGGTGACGTCGCCGGTGCCCACGTCCTCGGAGAGCGCGAACTTCACCAGCGGCAGGAAGCTCTCGTGCACGGCGGCTACCTGTCCCTGCCGAACCGGCGCTTCACGTTGCGCGGTTCGCGGCCTGGCTTGATGCGTGCGCGCCCCGGCGCTCCCACCTCCTCCATGCCGCCGCCGCGCGCCATCGCCAGCGCCGCGCGCACGTCGTCGATCCGGTCGCGCAGACTCGCGGCGCGCTCGAACTCCAGCGCGCGCGCGGCCTCGAGCATCTCGCCCTCGAGCTGCGCCAGCAGTCGCTCCGAGTCGTCGCCGAGCAGCACCGCCTCCTCCTCACGCGCGCGCTCGCTGCGGCCGATCGCGTCGGCGACGCTCGTGGCCTTGAGGATCTCCTCCACGGTCTTCAAGATCGTTCGCGGCGTGATGCCGTGCTCGACGTTGTAGGCGTGCTGCTTCTCGCGCCGGCGGTTCATCTCGGCGATCGCGCGCTTCATCGAGTCCGTGACCTGGTCGGCGTAGAAGATCACCCGCCCGCCCGCGTTGCGCGCCGCGCGGCCGGCGGTCTGGATCAGCGAGCGCTCGCTCCTGAGGAAGCCTTCCTTGTCGGCGTCGAGGATCGCGACCAGCGACACCTCGGGCAGGTCCAGCCCCTCGCGCAGCAGGTTGATGCCGACCAGCACGTCGAAGTCGGCGAGCCTCAAGCCGCGCAGGATCTCCACGCGCTCGAGCGCGTCGATGTCGCTGTGCAGGTAGCGCACCTTGACGCCCGCCTCGGTGAGGTAGTCGGTGAGGTCCTCGGACATGCGCTTCGTGAGCGTGGTGACCAGGACCCTTTCCTTGCGCTCGACCCGCTGTCGTATCTCGTGCAGCAAGTCGTCCACCTGGCCCTCCACGGGCTTCATGACCAGTTCGGGGTCGACGAGGCCGGTGGGCCGGATGATCTGCTCCACGACGATGCCCTGGCTCTGCTGCAGCTCGTACTCGCCCGGCGTCGCCGAGATGTAGAGCACCGGGCCGACGAGCGCCTGGAACTCCGGGAACTTGAGCGGGCGGTTGTCGAGCGCGCTCGGCAGCCGGAAGCCGAAGTCCACGAGCGTCTGCTTGCGCGAGCGATCGCCCTCGTACATGCCGCCGATCTGCGGCACGGTGACGTGCGACTCGTCGATGATGGTGAGGAACTCCGCGCGGCCCTCGGCGTCGCGCGGGAAGTAGTCGAGCAGGCAGCCGGGCCGCTCGCCGGGCGCGCGCCCCGAGAGGTGGCGCGAATAGTTCTCGACGCCGGGGCAGGTGCCATGCGCGCCCAGCAGCTCGAGGTCGTACTCCGTGCGCTGCGAGAGCCGCTGCGCCTCGAGCAGCTTGCCCTCGGCGCGCAGCACGGCGAGGCGCTCCTTCAGCTCGGCGCGGATCGTGCCGAGCGCGCCCTGCAGCCGCCGCTCAGGCGTGACGAAGTGCTTTGCCGGGTAGAGCGCGAGCCGGTCCATGGCCCGCACGGTCTTGCCGGTCACCGGATCCACGGTCGCGAGCTTCCTCACCACGTCGTCCTCGAGCTCGATGCGGATGTGGAAGTCCTCGTACGCCGGCCGCACCTCGACCACGTCGCCGCGCACGCGGAATTGCGCCCGCGACAGGTCCAGGTCGGTGCGCTGGTACTGGATGGCGACGAGCTGGTCCAGCAGCTCCTTCCGCCGCAGCGAATGCCCCGCGCGCAGGTCGATGCGCATGCCCTTCCAGTCTTCCGGCGTGCCCAAACCGTACAGGCACGAGACGCTGGCCACGATCAGCACGTCCTCGCGCTCGAGCAGCATCGACGTGGCCTGGAGCCGCAGCCGGTCGATGTCGTCGTTGATGCTGGCGTCCTTGGCGATGTACGTGTTCGTGGACGGGACGTAGGCCTCGGGCTGGTAGTAGTCGTAATAGCTGATGAAGTAGCCCACGCCGCCGTCGGGGAAGAACTGCCTGAATTCACCGTAGAGCTGCGCCGCCAGCGTCTTGTTGTGCGAGATCACCAGCGCCGGTTTGCCCCACTCCGCCAGCACGTTCGCGATCGAGAACGTCTTGCCCGAGCCGGTGACGCCGAGCAGCGTCTGGTGGCGCTGGCCGGCGCGCAGGCCGGCCACGAGCTCGGCGATCGCCTGCGGCTGGTCGCCCGCGGGCGGGTACGGTGCGTGGAGACGGAAGCCCATGGAGGGACGAAGGTAGCCGACGGAACGGTCGGGGGCGAACGCGGCTGGACGCTGTGGGCCGCGGATGCGAGAGTCGCGCGCGATGCTCCCGCACCAGGCTCCGGGTGGCCCCGGCCCGGCCCGGTCGCGCTGGTCCGCCGGTCCGCGAGCGGCGTGCATCGCGCTGATGCTGGTCGTCGGCGTGGCGCCGTTCCTGTACCTCGGCTGGCGGACGGGACGGCTCGAGGCGCCGCTCGACGACACGTACACATTCCTGACGTACGCCCGCTCGCTCGCCCAGGGTCGTGGTTACGAATTCTCGCCTGGGTCGGGTTACACGACGGGCTGCACCAGCATGCTCTATCCGCTGCTTCTGGTGCCCGGCTTCTGGCTCGGGCTCGACGGCCGCAGCATGCTGGGCTGGGTGCTCGGGTTGGGCGCCGGGCTGGTCGCCTCGTGCGCATGGATGGCGTCGCGCATCGGCGAGCGGGCCGCGGGCCGCGCGGGCGCGATCGCGGCCCCGGCCGCACTGATCGGCACCGGCGCCTGGCTGTGGAGCGCGTTCTCGGGCCTCGAGACACCGCTGCTCATGCTGCTGCTGCTCGTCGCGTTCGACGCGCTGCTCGAGCCGGCGGAGACGCGCACACGGGCGGCGTCGCGGCGACTGTGGATCGCGGTCGCGCTGCTCGGGCTCTGTCGGCCGGACGCGCTGCCGCTCGCGACGCTGATCGCGTGCACCCAGGCGTGGGCGCGGCGTGGGACCCGCGCCCCGGCGCTCGCCTGGGTCGCGGCGCTGCTCCCGGCCGCGCTTCTCGCCGTGATCAACTGGCGGCTCACCGGCTCGCCCTACCCCAGCACGGCGCTCGCGAAGAGTGCGGCGCTGATCCCCGGCCAGACCGCAACGGGCACGCTGATCCACGCGCTCGGGCAGCTGCGCCTCGTCGCGCTGCCGCTCCTGCGCGGCTACTTCCTCGTGCCGCTCGGTGGACTGATGCTGGTGGGCTCGGTGGCGTGGCTCGCGGCGAGCGTGGCGCGCGAGCGGCGCGAACGGCTCGCGTCCGGGTGGACGTTCTACGCCGTCGCCGTCCTTCTCGCGCTCGCCGCCGCGCTCACGGCAACCACCCCTGGGAACCTCGGCCGCTACTACCACAACGTCTGCGCCCTGCTGGCGATCGCCGGCGCGCTCGGCTGGATCGGGCTGGTCCGTGCGGCCGTCCAGCGCTGGCCGCGCAACGCATCGATCCTGGCCGCGGCGCTGGGCGTTGCCGCACTCGTCTTCGAGGCGCGTGCACAATGGCACTGGGGCCACATGTACGCGCTCGCCATGCGCGACATCGGCACGCAGCAGGTGCAGATGGCGGACTGGATCGCCGCGCACGAACCCTCGTCCGCCGTGGTGATGGCGAACGACGTGGGAGCGATCGGCTACTACACGCAGCGCCCGATCTTCGACCTCGTCGGCCTCGTCACGCGGGGCGAAGTCACGGCCTACATCGTCGGTCCCGGTGCCGTCTTCGAGCAGCTCGAGCGCCTGTTGCCCAACGAGCGACCCTCCTGCCTCGCGATCTACCCGGAATGGTTGGGGCTCGACCCGCTGCTCGGCCAGCAGCTGTTCATGCCGGC
Organism: Candidatus Methylomirabilota bacterium; assembly: GCA_035606545.1. Classification (GTDB taxonomy): domain Bacteria; phylum Eisenbacteria; class RBG-16-71-46; order RBG-16-71-46; family RBG-16-71-46; genus JAIOPA01. Next base: position 5,822 of record DATNFC010000061.1, on the reverse strand, counting down.
GTACATCCCCGACCGCGTCGTGCTCGGGAACGGCACCGCGGCGATCCATCGCCCGGACTGGAACCTGCTCGGCAGCGGCGCGCGACCCGTCGACACGAACGGCGGCCGCATCGTCGACGAGGTGGATGTCGCGGACCTCGCCTCGGAGGCCGCGCACGGCTATCGCGCGGACCTGCTCCCATCGCCGCCGATCCCCGGCCAGCGCGCGGTGTTCCACGTGCAGCGCGATGCAGCCGGGGCCGCCATCGCCGACGGCGGGCGGACGGTCGCGGGCCGCGAGACGTTCACGATCAGACTGCCCGACGCCGCCACGCCGCGACTGTGCACGCGCATGCTCGGCGCGGGCACGCTCGAGCTGCGCGTGGACGGCGCGCCGGCGGGGCTTCTCCCCTCCGTGGCGCGCGACGACTCCGCGTTTGACGAGCGCCAGCTCGCGCTCCCGATGCTGGCCCACCGCCCGGGACCGCACACGGTGGAGATCGTCTCGCGCGGGAACTCCCCATTCCTCACGTTCCACCACTGGCTCGTGGATGGCGGGGCCGCGCCCACGGCGCAGAACGGAGATGCTCGATGAGCCCAGCCGGAGATCGTTACGTGGCGTTCCTGCGCGCTCTCAACGTGGGTGGCCACACCGTCGAGATGGCGAAGCTCAAGAAGCTGTTCGAGCAGCTGAAGCTCGGCGGCGTGGAGACGTTCATCGCCAGCGGCAACGTCATCTTCGACGCCCCCCGCGGCGCCACCGCGGCGCTGGAGAAGAAGATCGCCGCGCACCTGGAGAAGTCGCTCGGCTACGAGGTGGCGACGTTCCTGCGCTCGCCGGCAGAGCTGGCCGACGTGCTGGCGCATCGCGCGTTCGCGAAGGAGCGCGCGGGCTCGACGATCCACATCGGCTTCCTCGGCGCACCCGCGACGGCCGCCGCAAAGGAGCAGGTGCGGGCGCTCACGAGCGAGATCGACGACTTCCACCTCAACGGCCGAGAGCTCTACTGGCGCTGCGCCGGTCGCTTCAGCGACAGCGTGGTGAGCGGACCGAAGCTGGAAAGGGCGCTCGGTCAGCCCACCACGATCCGCAAGCACACCACCGTTGAGAAGCTCGTCAAGAAGTACGGCTGACCGCTACCAGCGCTGCCGCGCGGTGTACGTGAGCACCACTTCCTTGCCCGCCGCCACGGGGACCGTGAACTTGAGCAGGTTCGCCTCGTCGCGCTTCACCGGGATCGACGACTTGATGACGTCGGTCTCGCCGTTCGCCGGCTCCTCGACCTGGATCGTGGCGTCCACCGACTTGCGGTTGCGGAGCTTGATCTCCACCGAGTACTCGCGCTCGCGGTCGCTCACGCGGCGCTCGCTGACCTGCTTCCGCTCCGCCACGAGGTCGAACGCGTAGCCCATCTCGAGCGTGACCTTCTCGTCCACGGCCGTGTGCCGGACCGTGGTCTCGCCCGTGAGCTGCAGGTCCTTGTCGCCGTCCGGCGCGTAGCAGCGCATGCGGCCCGCGGGCAACGGCGCGCCGGTGCCCTCCTTCGCCGAGTTCACCATCTCCAGCTTCCACTGGACGCCGCTGGCGTTGCCGCCGCGGTAGACGTAGAGCGGCTTCACCGCGACCGTCTTCGGCTCCAGCAGCACCAGTGTCTGGCTCTCACGGTCGCGCAGCGTCACGAGCCCTGGCAGCGTGTAGAGATGGAAATCGGAGAACGCCTGCTCGCTGGGCGCGCCGCCCGCATCCGCGGCCATGAACGCCTGCGCCTTCATCGCGCGCGTCATCTCCTCCACCGGCCGCGGCGCGCCGGCGCGCGAGACCTCGCCGGCGATCAGCTTCACGTTCGCGTCGCGGTAGTCGCGGCCGGTGGTGTTCTCGACGCGCACCACCGCGGACCACTGCGCCGAGGTCTCGCCGGTGCGAACGAGCGTGTGTTCGGCCCCCCACGACAGCCCGCCGGTCAGGTACTGGAGCTCCGCGGTGCCGCCACCGCGCTTCGCGCCCTCGACCACCGCCTCGATCGCCGGCTTGAGCGAGAGACCCGCATCCGGCTTCGCGAGCCGGATCTCCTGCATGGCCTCGCGGTAGAGCGTCGACAGCGCACCGTCGTCGCCGCGCACCACGAGCCAGGCGCCGTCGGCCGAGAGCAGCGTGCCCTCGGTGACGCGCTCGTTGTTCCGGCTCACGACGCGCACCCGCGAGCCGATCGCGCGCTCGAGCAGCCCGTCGCCGGTGGCGACGTCGTAGCGGTATGCAAGCCGCGAGAGCTTGCCGCTGCTGGGCACGAAGCGCAGCGAAGTGGCGTCGAGCCGGTTGGAGACGCCCTCGAGCCGGAGCGTGTCGCGCGTGCCGCGGTAGTCGAGATTGCGCGACTCCTTCACCAGTCCGAGGTCGGACGTGTAGAGCGTGAGCGAGGGACCGGCGGACGCTGCGGCGGGGAGCAGAGCGAGCAGGACGAACACGTGAACGGGGCGCAACATGGTTGGGGATCCTCCGTGGATGGGGGCGATGCCGGAGGTACGCCGCGGGAGGGCGGGGTATTCCCGCGCAGCCCAGCGGCGCTGGATCGGCCCCGCGACGCGCTCACTCGCCGATGATGACGCTCCAGTCCTTGCCCATCACGTAGCTGGTCTTGCCGTCGCCTCCGGAGCCGATGCCGCCGCCCGAAGCGTCGGGTTTGACCCGTCCATCGAGCTGTAGCCCCGCGGGAAGGAACCCGACCGCGGGCCCACCCTGGACGCCCCATGCCCCGCACGCGCCGTCGTACCAGTACTCGCCGGGGATGGCGCGAACGCGGAACGTCTCATGGCGTCCCCCTTGCGGGCTACTCCCTCACCGCGCTCAGGCTCTGCTGCGCGCGCTTGAGCTTGTCGAGCGTCTCCTCGAGCTGGCCGAGGCGCTCGTTCTCCTTCTGCACGATCTCCGGCTTCGCCTTGCGCAGGAAGTCCTGGTTCCTGAGCTTCTTCTTCACGCCCTCGAGATCCGCGAGCAGCTTCTGCGCCTCGCGCGCGAGACGCGCGCGCTCCTCGTCCAGGTCCACGAGCCCATCGAGCGGAAGGAAGATCTCGGCGCCCTGCACCACGGCCGACGCCGCCACCGGCGGGCGCGCGCCGTCACGCGAGAGCTGGAGGTGCTCGATACGCGCGAGCGGCTTCACCTGCGAGGCGAGACGGTCCAGGAGGTCGAGCTGCGCCTGGCCGCCCCGCACCACGACCGGCACCGGCTTCCCGGGCGCTATCTTCGATTCCACGCGGAGATTGCGCACCGCGACCACGACACCCTGCAGGAACCCCACCTCGCGCTCGGCCTCGGCGTCGAACCACGACTTCTTCGCCTTGGGCCACGACGCGAGCGCCAGCGTCTCGCCGTCGTGCGGGATCGCCTGCCACAGCTCCTCGGTCACGAACGGCATGAACGGGTGCAGCAATCGCAGGATCCCGTCCAGCACGCGCCAGCTCACCCAGCGCGCCGTGCGCAGGTCGTCGCGCTGCTCGGGCGTGAGCACCCCGGACCCGGCTTCGCCGGGTGCCTGTTCGGCGAGCGCCCATCGCGGCTTCGCCATCTCCAGGTACCAGTCGCAGTACTCGTTCCATGCGAAGTGGTAGATCGCCTGCGTGGCCTCGGCGAAGCGGTAGGTCTTGAGGTTGCGCGTCACGTCCTTCGCCGCGTTCGCGAGCCGCGACAGGATCCAGCGGTCGGCAAGTGACAGGCGCAGCGAGGACTCCTTCACCGTCGAAAGATCCTCGTCGCCGAGGCGCATCGTGACGAGCTTCGTGGCGTTCCACAGCTTGTTCGCGAAGAACTTGCCGTTCTCGAGCCGCTTCTCGTCGAACAGCAGGTCCTGTCCCGTGGGCGTCTGCACCATGCAGAAGCGCACGCTGTCGGCGCCGTACTTCTCCATCATCGCCAGCGGGTCGGGCGAGTTGCCGAGCGACTTGCTCATCTTCCGGCCCTGGGCGTCGCGCACGATGCTGGTGAAGTAGACGTGCGCGAACGGCGCCTCGCCCATGAAGTGGTAGCCGGCCATGATCATGCGCGCGACCCAGAAGAAGATGATGTCGCTGCCGGTGACCATGAGGCTGTTCGGGTAGTAACGATCGAGGTCGGGCGTCTTCTCCGGCCAGCCGAGCGTCGCGAACGGCCACAGCCACGACGAGAACCAGGTGTCGAGCACGTCCTCGTCCTGGCGCCAGCCCTCGCCCGGCGGCGGGTCCAGCGACACGACCTGCTCGTCGCCTCGATACCAGACCGGGATGCGATGCCCCCACCACAGCTGCCGCGAGATGCACCAGTCGCGGATGTTCTCGAGCCAGTTGAGGTAGACCTTTTTCCACCGCGCCGGGAACATCTTCACCCGGCCCTTCTTCGCGGCCTCGATCGCGGGCGCGGCGAGCGGCGCCATCTTCACGAACCACTGCCACGACAGGTACGGCTCGATGATGGTGTTGCAGCGCGAGCAATGCCCGATCGCGTGCCGGTGCGGCTCCACCTTTTCGAGGTAGCCCGCATCCTGGAGCGCCGCGACGATGCGCTCGCGCGCCACGAACCGGTCGAGGCCGCGGAAGTCGCCGGCCGCGTCGTTCATGACGCCGCCCTCGTCCATCACGACGATCTCGGGCAGGTTGTGACGGCGGCCGGTCTGGAAGTCGTTCGCATCGTGGGCGGGCGTGATCTTGACCGCGCCGGTGCCGAACTTGGGATCGACCATGTCGTCGGCAACGATCCGGATCTCGCGGCGGACGAGCGGCAGCACGGCCATCGAACCCACGAGCTTCGCGTAGCGTGCGTCCTTCGGGTTCACGGCCACGCCGGTGTCGCCGAGCATGGTCTCAGGTCGCGTCGTGGCCACGGTCACGCCGCCGCTTCCATCCTTCAGCGGGTAGCGGATGTGCCAGAGGTGGCCGTCGGTCTCCACCATGTCGACTTCTTCGTCGGACAGCGCGGTGCGGCAGCGCGGGCACCAGTTGACGATGTAGCGCCCGCGGTAGACGAGGCCCTCGTCGTGGAGCGCCTTGAACACGTGGAGCACGGCACGCGAGTAGCCCTCGTCGAGCGTGAACCGCTCGCGCTTCCAGTCGGGCGTGATCCCGAGCCGGCGCTCCTGCTGGAAGATGAGCCCGCCATACTGCTCCTTCCACTCCCACGCCGCTTTGAGGAAGCCGTCGCGGCCCAGCTGATGGCGCGTCTTCTTCTCGCTCTTGAGCTTCTTCTCCACCACGTTCTGCGTGGCGATCCCGGCGTGGTCCATGCCCGGGATGTAGAGCGTCTCGCGCCCCTCCATGCGCTGCCAGCGGATGATGCAGTCGCGCACGGACTCGCCGAGCGCGTGGCCCATCGTCAACGAGCCGGTGACGTTCGGCGGTGGGATGGCGATGACGAACGGCGCTTTGGAACCCGTCCCCTTCGGCTGCGCGGCGAGGTCCGGCCGCGGCTGGAACACGCCCAGTTGCTCCCAGAACGCGTAGCGCTCGGGCTCGATGCGGCGTGGATCGTACGGCTGGGAAAGCGCCTCGGGGTTCCCCGGACGCATGAACGGCCTCCTTCGCGGGGTGTTCCACGAAGACAGAGGCCCGGCGCAGGCCGGGCCGCGGGAACCCCAGTGAATTCGAGGGACGGACGGTAGCGCACCGGCGAGAACGCGGTCAATCGTGGCGCGACGCGGGCATGTCACGCGGCGCTCCCGCCGGGGCTGGGCCCGGCGCGACTACCGGGCCACGAACACGCGCGCCGTGCGCTCCTCTCCCGCCGTGCGCACGCGCACGATGTAGAGGCCGGGGCTCACGCGCGTGCCCGCGTCGTTCGCGAGGTCCCACACGAGCTCGCGCGCGCCGCGGTCCGCCGC
>DATNFC010000060.1:0-2567 GCA_035606545.1 Candidatus Methylomirabilota bacterium | reverse complement strand
CCGACGCGTTGCTTTGCAAGCCACGTACGCTCGGGCATGCTCCGCAGCCTCATGGAGACCGCGAACCCGGGAGACTCGCCGCCGCAGCTTTCCGCCGTGGTCCCCGCCTACAACGAGGCCGAGAGCCTGCCGTCGCTGCTCAGCGAGCTGCGCAGCGCACTCGACGCCACGGGGCGGAGCTGGGAGCTGGTGCTGGTGGACGACGGCAGCAGCGACGGCACCGGCGCGCTGCTCCTGACCGAGGCCGCGCGCGATCCGCGGCTCGTGATCGTGCGCTTCGAGAAGAACGCGGGCCAGAGCGCGGCGCTGGCCGCGGGCCTGGCGCGCGCACGCGGCGACGTCGTGGTGACGCTGGACGCGGACCTGCAGAACGACCCCGCCGACATTCCAAGTCTGCTCGCTGCGCTCGCGGACGCCGACGTGGTTTCGGGCGTGCGCGCCAAACGGCACGATTCGTGGATCCGGCGCGTGTCGTCGCGCATCGCGAACGCCACGAGGCGCGCGGTGCTCGGCGATTCGATCACGGACATCGGCTGCTCGCTCAAGGCCTACCGGCGCGAGGTGCTCGTGGGGCTGCCGATGTTCGTCGGCGTGCACCGCTTCCTGCCCGCGCTGTGCGCGTTCCGCGGCGCGCGCGTGGTGGAGGTGCCGGTGCACCACCGGCCGCGCACGCGCGGCGTGAGCAAGTACGGCATGGGCAACCGGCTCTGGCGCGGCATCCACGACCTCATCGGCGTGTCGTGGCTCAAGGTCCGGCTGCTCCGCTACCGGGTCAGGAGCGACTGAGAGGCTTGTGTCGCTGGCACTTAGGCCGATCGCACGCGGCGAGATGCTTGCGCCACCGGCGTGCGGCCCGTAGAGTCCACGCGCTCGCCCTGATCGATCATGGAGGATCTTTCAAGTGAGAACCCACGCTGCTTCCCTGCTCGCGGCGCTCGCCGCGACCGCTGTCATCACCGCCGGGTCGACTTGTTCCGCAGGCGGCCTCACCGGCATCGACGGCATGATGTCGACCGTGCTCCAGGAAGGACAGAGCTCGTTCTCGGGCCTCGCCATCCGCGGCCGTTTCCATGATGGCCGGTTCATCGACAACGTCGACTTCCTGCCCACGGTCGAGTACTGGCGGAACAGCAGCACGATCAACGCGTTCGGCCTGAACGCCGTGCGTCGTGACGCCACGCTGGGCGCGGACGTGCGCTACCTGTTCCCGGGCGAGATGTGGCGCTTCTACGCCGGCGGCGGCTATGCGGTGCACTTCCTCTCGAACGAGGTGCACGCGCCCGCGGCCGGGCTCGAGGACGCGAACGACTCGCTCACGAAGGGCGGGCTCACATTGCTCGGCGGCGTGGCGTTCGGCACCACGTCACGGGTCGGGAACTTCATCGAGCTGAAGGGCCACCTGGTGGGCGACTACCGCCAGCTCAAGATCAACATGGGACTGAGCTGGAACCGGTAGCCCTCGCGGCCCCGGCCTGAATTCCGTGGCCGCGAGGCCACGGCGGAGTAGAATCGCCGCATGCTCGCCGGCCTGAATCGCATCGGCCTGCTCGCGCTGTGCCTGTTGCCGGCGTTGGGCTTCGGCGCGCGCGGCCCGGGCTCGCTCCCGGTCGCGACGTACATCAGCGCGTGCGGTGGCTCCGGCCAGTCGCCCACGGTTCGCAAGTTCTACACGACCCATCGCCGGCCGACGCCGCGGCAGAAGTCAGCGTCCGTGGAGGTGTTCGATGGCGCGGCGAAGCCCACGCACGAGTTCGAATTGGTCGGGGTCGTGCACGTGCTCGCCCACGTGGCGGGAACCGGTCCCGGCGAACTCACCGAACTCGCGAAACAGGCCGCGCGACAGATGGGTGGCGACGCACTCATGGCCGTGCAGGTCGACGACGCGGCGCACACGCGCCCGCCGGTCGGTGAGGTGGGCAGGCTCGCGCTGATCGCCTCGGTCGTACGCTGGAGCGATCGTGCGAACGCCGTCGCTCAGTAGCTGAAGCCGAGCAGTCCCGGGTCCGGCATCATGTCCGGGCTCCACGCGTCGGCCAGGATCTCCACCTCGGCGGGCTGCGGCACCGCGCTCTCGGTGGCCTGCTTCACGTCCGCCATCATCTGCGGCGCGTACGGGCAGAACGGCGTCGTGAGCATCATCCGCACGAGCGTCTTGCCGTCGAGGAAGTGCACCTCGCGGATGAGTCCGAGGTCGATCACTGAGAGCCCCAGCTCGGGATCCATCACCGTCTCGAGCACCGAACGTACCGCCAGCTCCTGCGCGCTCGGCATGCTGGAGAGCTGCGGCGGGCCGGCCTGCTTCTTGGCCTCTCCCGCCTGGGCACTCGCGGCTGCTGCGTCGGGCGTGGACTCCTGGGGCAGCGGCTGGCCGGTGTGCGGGTTCACGGCTCGCTTGTCGTCGTTCATGACCACTCCACTTGCACGTCGTCCCCGACCACGCGCACGGCGTATGTGGGAACGGGTGACACTGCGGGGAACGTCAGCGCGGCCCCGGTCCTCACGTCGAACGTCGCCCCGTGCCGCGGGCACTCGATGATCGCGCCCTCGAGCCTGCCCTCGGCGACGGG
>DATNFC010000059.1:0-18652 GCA_035606545.1 Candidatus Methylomirabilota bacterium | reverse complement strand
CTCGGCGATCAGCTTCTGGTTCAGCTCGTTGAACGCCGGCAGCGGGATCAGCACCTCGCCGCGGATCGCGACCGTGCCCTTCGCGGGCGGGCCAGCGTCCCGCAGCCGCAGCGGGATGGCGCGGATCGTGCGCAGGTTCTCGGTGACGTCCTCACCCACTTCACCGTCGCCGCGCGTGGAGCCGCGCGTGAACACGCCGTCCTCGTAAACGAGCTCGATCGAGAGCCCGTCGAACTTGGGCTCCGCCATGTACGCGATCCGCTCGCTCGCGAAGAGACCGTCCTCCTCGAGCCCCAACCCGCGCTTCACGCGCTCGTCGAACTCACGCACCTCGCTCTCGTCCATGAGCGAGTCGAGCGACAGCATCGGCCGCACGTGCTTCACCTTCTTGAAGCCCTCGCGCAGCCCGCCCGAGACGCGCTGCGTGGGCGAGTCGGGGAGCCGCAGCTCCGGGTGTTCCGCTTCGAGCGCCTTCAGCTCGCGCATGAGTTTGTCGTAGGCCGCGTCCGAGATCGTGGGCTTGTCGAGCACGTAGTAGCGGTGGTCGTGCTCGCGCAGCTCGTCCGAGAGTTCGGCGATGCGCTCCTTGGCCTCAGTCCTGGTCACGCCTTCTCCCCGGCCCGCTCGAGCACGCGCGCGAAGTGGGCCGCGGTGAGCGGCACGACCGAGAGCCGCGAGATGCGCACCAGCTCGGTGGTCTTGAGTACGGCGTCGGCGCGGAAGTCCGCGAGCGGCACAGCGGCTTTGAGCCGGCGCACCGGCTTCAGGTCCACGACCACGCGCTTCGGATCGCCGAGCTTGGGATCGGCGTAGGCGCCGCGCGTGACCTCCGCGAGCCCGATCGCGCTCTTCTCCTTGCCGGTGTGATAGACGACGACCGTGTCGCCCTTCTCGACGCGGCGCAGGTGGCCCAACGCGGTCGGGTTCGAGACGCCCTCCCACACCACGCGCTTGTCGCGCAGCAGGTCGTCGAACGAGTAGTCGGTGGGCTCGGTCTTCAAGAGCCAGTAGGACATGGGGCAACGAAACTAGACCTGCGCGCGCGCCCCTACAAGGATGCGGCGGATCATGGCCACGCCATGGCCGCAACGGTCACGACGGTGCCGTCGGGCTCCGGGCTCTCGGCGTACGCGAGCGGCCGGCCGGCGCCCGGTGTCGCCGCGCGCAGCATGCAATAGGTGGGCGCGAAGCCGCAGATGCGCGTCCCGTCCTCGACGCTGGCGATGGCCTGGAACCACGCGTCGGCGTCGCCCGTCGAGGCAGCGCCGATCGCCAGCTCGTCGACGCGCCGCACGTCGTCCGCCATCTCCGCGTCGAGCTTCGGGTCGCCGAAGCGCGGGCCCATGTGGGAGAAGTCGACGCCCGCCACGTACAGCGTCGGTCCGCCCAGCGCCGCCTCCGCCTCGCGCACGGCGCCGATCATCGCCTCGATGGTGGGCTCGTCGCGCGGCGTCTTCTGCTCGTCCAGCAGCCGGTGGAAGCCGCTGCACAGGATCGGCACCAGCTTCCACGGTCGGGCCCCGAGCCGGCGCTGGAGGTAGATCACCTGGAACTCGATCGAGTGCTCGTCGCGGTGGACAAGCTCGCGCCGGTACGCGCGCTCCCCGAGTGCCGCCGCGACGCGGTCCACGAACTCGGTGTCGCACGGCACCTGGCCGAGGGGCGTCTCGAACCGCTTGCGCGTGAGCGCCACGAACTCGTCGACCATGTTGTGGCCGGTCCCGAACACCACCACGCGCAGCGGCGGCTGCGAGGCGTCGCCGGCGCCCAGCTCCACGTAGGCGCGCGCGATGACGTGACCTTCGCGCCGCGGGTCGAGATGCGGTGCGAGCAGCGCGCGCGGCAGGCCCGCGTCGGGCGATGGGGCGCCCGCGCTGGTCCCGGGCCGCGCCGCGGCCCCGGACGCGTGCTCGCTGGCGAACGCGAACTGCTGGTCCAGGTACGTCTCCAAAGGCTCGCGCGCCTCCGGATAGCAGATCCCGTCCAGCACCGCGGGCCGCACCTCGAGCGCGTGCCACTCCGCGTTGAGCTTCGCCAGCGCGGCCTCGAACTTCGGCGACTGCAGCAGCAGCATGTCGTCCAGCTTCGCGATGAATTCGCGGACGATGTTGCCGATGCGCAGGTCCTTGCTCTCCTGCATGACCAGCGCCTGGATGTCGGTGAGCGACGTGGTGCCGTTGAGGAGCTGCAGGATGCCGATCGTCTCGAGGCTCAGGACGGGCTGCCCCGGCGTGACGCCGAGCGGGTCGCTGACCAGGAGCAGCTCGCGGTCGCCGTCGCGCACCGGCGTCAGCTGCACCGCGCGCAACCGCGGGTACTCGGGCAGGTCGTCGCGCCGCTCCACCGAGGAGCCCGGCGGCAGGATGATCCGCGGCGGCTCGGCCGGCTCGCGATCGGCGCCTGGGACGATGAGCCGCGAGGGCTTGGCCGGCGGCTCGTTCGGGTCGGGCACGATGGGTTCCTCGGAGACAGGGGCGAGCGGACGTCGGCAAGACAGAGTAGCGGCGCGTGTGGACACGCTCAAACCCGCGCCACGCGCCGACTCGCGTGCAATCCCGGCCGAATTGGCCCAAGATGCGCGCGCCATGACCACCACCGCGATGGGCAAGCTCCTCGATTCCTACCTCACGGACCTCGAGGGCGAGAACGGATTCTGGCGCGGCAACCGCGACGAGGTGCCGGTGTTCGTGTTCAGCGACGACGAACACGACCGCATGCGGCTCATGGCGCCGATCGGCGTGGTCGAGGAGCTGGACTCCGAGCTGCTGCACGTGCTGCTCCAGGCCAACTACGACCGCGCGCTCGACGCCCGCTACGCGATGCGAAACAAGGAGCTGTGGGCGGTGGTCGTGCACCCGCTGGCGACGCTCGCGACGGACGACCTGCCGAGCCTGTTCGACCAGGTGGTGATGCTGGTGAAGAACACCGGCACCACGTTCTCGTCGACGGAGCTGGTGTTCCGGTCGTTCCCGGACGATGTCGTGCTCGAGCCCGAGGAAGACGACGACGAGGACGAGCGCGGCGAGCGGGAAGACGGGGAAGACGAGCACGACGAAGACGACGAGGACGAGCGCGGCACCGATCTACGAGGCCGATGAACCCTGCGAAGGGCGACGTTCCCGCCATCTCCATCGACATCCGGGTGGACCGCGAAACGGTGCTCCCCGGTCGCGCGTGGTGCGCGGAGCGGCCGCGCGCGCTGGTGGCGATCGTGCACGGGCTGGGCGAGCACAGCGGGCGTTACTCGGCGCTCGCGACCGCGCTCGTCAAGGGACGCTTCACCTGCGTGGCGTTGGACCTGCCGGGCCACGGCGAGACCTCGGGCCCGCGTGGTGACATCCCGTCGTGGCCCAAGCTCCGCGACGCGATCGTGCCGGCGATGTTCACCGCTTCACGCGGCCTCCCGGACCAGCCGGCGGAGCTGAAGCACATCCTCATGGGGCACAGCATGGGCGGCGTGATCGCGCTCGAGCACGCGCTCGCGCACCCGAAGGGGCTCTCGGCGCTCGTGCTCTCGGGCCCGGCGCTCAAGACCGCGATCCCGCCGTGGTGGAAGCTGGCGCTCGCGAACGTCGCCAAGGTGGCCACGCCCTCGGCCGGCTTCCCCAACGGACTCGACGTGGACGGCATCTCGCGCGATCCGGAGGTGGTGCGCGCGTATCGTGAGGATCCGCTCGTGCACGAACACATCAGCCCGCGCACGTACTTCGCGTTCTCCGAGGCGGCGCAGGCCTGCCGTCGCGATATCCGCAGTCTTCAGGTGCCCACGGTGATGTACCAGGGCATGGCGGACCGCGTCGTCGATCCCAAGGGCGCGCTCGAGGCCGCCGCCGCCGCGCCGCACGAGATGCTGCGGTTCGTGACCTTGAAGGACACGTACCACGAGGTGTTCAACGACACCGGTCGCGAGAGCACGATCCGCGACCTGCTGGCGTGGCTCGACGTCGCGGTCGTGGTGTGAGCACGCTCTCCGGCGCCATCGTCTCGGTTCGCGTCGGCAGGATCACCGCGTACGAACGGCCGGCGTGGGACCACGTGAAGACACGGCCGTACCAGACCGCGTTCCGCAAGGCGGAGGTCACGGGCCCGGTGCACGTCGGGCCGCTCGGCCTCGCCGGCGACGAGCAGGCCGACAAGAAGTTTCACGGCGGGCCCGAGATGGCGGTGCTGATGTACGCCGAGTCGCATTACGCGGGCTGGCGGCTGCTCGAGGGCCTCGCCGACATGGGCCCGGGCGGCTTCGGCGAGAACCTCACCGTGAGCGGCCTCGACGAGACGCAGGTGTGCGTGGGAGATGTGCTCGAGGTGGGTGGCACCAGGCTCCAGGTGTCGTCACCGCGAGGACCCTGCGCCGACATCTCACGGCGCTGGGACCGCGAGTGGCTGCTGAAGGAGGTCGTGGCCCGCCGGCACACGGGCTGGTACCTGCGTGTGCTCGCGCCGGGGGAAGTCCAGGTGGGCGACCGCGTGCGCCTGCTCGAGCGCCCGCACGCCGGCTGGACGATCGACCGCATGCTGCGCCTGCGCTACGTGACGCCGCGCGACGTCGAAGGCCTGCGCGAGGCGTCGGCGATCGCGGCGTTCGATGCGGAGTGGCGCGAGAAGTTCGCGGAGATGGCGGGGGACGAGGGGACCGGTTCCTGAGCCATTGAATTCGGCCTGCTCGCGGTCCACGCTTGCCCGCATCGGGTGCGGATCACGCCCCCAGCGCGGAAGGCCCACACCCAGTCCAGATTCGTAGGGGGTGCATCGTGCGTTGCCGATTCCGCGTGCTGCGACACCGGCCGGGAGGGAGCGCCACGTGCAGCAGGGGCAGCGGCCCGATCGGACGCAGCGCGATCATGCGAGCGTCCCGCTCTAGCGCGAGCCCGCGCCCAGCAGCAGGTCCACGGCGCTCCGCCAGCGCGCCCACTCGGCGGCGCGCCACTTCGCGTCACGCTTCGGCTTGAACTCGCGGTCGAGCTGGCGCGCGCCGGCCAGCTCGCGCGGCGATCGCCAGACGCCCGCGCCCAGGCCCGCGAGCAACCCCGCGCCCAGCGCGGTGGTCTCGATCACGCGCGGCCGTCGCACCGGCACGCCGAGCAGATCGGCCTGGTACTGCATCAGCCAGTCGTTCGCCACCGCCCCGCCGTCGACTTGAAGCGCGCGCACGCGGGCGCGCGCGTCGCGCGCCATCGCGTCCACCAGGTCGCGGCTCTGGAACGCGAGCGATTCGAGCGTGGCGCGCACCACGTGCGCGCGTGTCGAGCCGCGCGTCAGCCCGAGCAATGCGCCGCGCACATCGGCGCGCCAGTAAGGCGCCCCCATCCCCGCGAACGCGGGCACCAGCACGACGCCGCCCGAGTCCTCGACCGAGCGGGCGATCGCCTCGGTCTCGGCCGCGTTCGCGATGAGCCCCAATCCATCGCGCAGCCACTGCACCGCGGCGCCGCCCACGAACACGCTGCCCTCGAGCGCGTAGGCCGCGCCCCCGGTCGCGTCGCAGGCCACGGTGGTGAGCAGGCCCGAGCGCGACGCCACGGGCTTCGTTCCCGTGTGCAGCAGCAGGAAGCAGCCGGTGCCGTACGTGTTCTTGCTCTGCCCCGGCTGCACGCAGCCCTGGCCGAACAACGCCGCCTGCTGGTCACCCGCGACCCCCGCGATCCGCACGCCGTCCGGAAGCCCCTTCACGCCGCTCGTGACGCCGAAGTCGCCGGCCGAGCGGCGCACCTGCGGGAGGATGGACGCGGGAACTCCGAACGTCTTGAGTAACGCGGGTTCCCAGCGCCGCGAGCGGAGCCCGTAGAGCATCGTGCGCGACGCGTTCGTGGGATCGGTCGCGTGCACCTCGCCGCCGGTGAGCTTCCACACGAGCCAGCTGTCCACGGTGCCGAACGCGAGCCGGTTGGCCGCGAGCTTCGCACGCACGCCGGGGCGATGCGCGAGCAGCCATTCGAGCTTGGTGGCGGAGAAATAGGGATCGCACACGAGGCCGGTGGCGCGGCGGATCGCCGGCTCGCGGCCGCGGCGGCGCAGCTCGTCGCAGCGCGGCGCGGTGCGGCGGTCCTGCCAGACGATCGCATGACCCAGTGGGTCTCCGGTTCGACGGTCCCAGAGCAGCGTCGTCTCGCGCTGGTTTGTCACGCCGATAGCGGCCACGAGGCTCGCGCGCGCGCGGGCCTGGTCAAGCGCCCTGGCGGTCGCCGCGAGCGTGCTCCTGTAAACGGCCTCGGGGTCGTGCTCCACCCAGCCGGGCCTGGGGAAGTGCTGCGGCAGCTCCTCGTAGCCGCGCCCGCGCACGCGGCCGCGGCGGTCGATCACGAGCGCGGTGGAGCCGGTCGTGCCCTGGTCGAGCGCGAGGACGAGCGGTTCGGTGTCCGGCATGCACGGCCTCCGTATGACAGGACGCTACGCAAGCGTGGCGACGTTGGACAGAACGCCGCGCCATCGCGCGGTGTTTGGCGCGGTGTCTAGTGCGCGGCGAGCGCGCGGTCGAGCATCACCAACTCGTCGCGCACGGACGCCTCGAAGCGGTCGATCTCCTCCTTTTCCCGCGTGGCGTCCCAGCCCAGTCGCTGGGCGAGCACCGGGGCCATGCGGCGTGCGGCGGCGAGCCCGCGGTCGTCGGCGAGCCAGCGCATGCTGCGCCGGCGGACGATGTCCTCGAGCGTGTGCGCCCACTCGTGCTCGATCGCGTGCGCGGCGAGGTCTTCGTCGCGCACGCTGTCGGCGAGCGGCGCCGGCAGCGAGACGCCGGCGTCGTCGGCGGGCGGCGTGGCGCGCTTGAGCTTGCGCGCCGCGGTCACGAACACGTCGCGGGCCATGACCCGGAACGTGGTGTACTTGCCGCCGGCGATCGTGAGCAGCGGGCCATCGTCCACGATGCGGTGCTCGCGCGAGGCCTGGCCCACGCGCTCCTCCGCCGCGAGCAGCGGGCGCACGCCGGCGTAGACCGCGATCGGGTGCACGCGCGCCGCGCCCGGCACGACACGCGCCACCTCGCGCGCGATGTAGCGGATCTCGTCCGGCGTCGCCCGGCGCTGGCCGTCGGCGGGCGGCGAGTCGGTCTCCACCTCGGTCGTGCCCACGAGCGAGCGGCCGGCGAACGGGATGACGAAGCACACCCGGCCGTCCGCGGCGAGCGTCACCAGCGCGTGCCCCTCGGTGAGCGCCGGGTAGACGAGGTGCGTGCCGCGCGAGGGGCGGAGCATGCGCGGCGGATCGTTCCGTCCCGGCTGGAGCATCCCCAGCAGCGTCGCACGCGTGCGGTCGCCCCAGGCGCCGGTGGCGTTGACGATCAGCAGCGGTTTCAGCGAGCGCACGCCGCCCGCCACGCGCGCGCGCACCTCCACCACCTGCCGGCCCGTGCTCGGCTCGGGCCGCGCGGCGACCAGCTCGGTGTGGGTGAGGATCTCGGCGCCGTGCGCGGCCGCGTCGCGGGCCACCGCCATCGTGAGCCGGGCGTCGTCCATGACCACGTCGGAGTAGATCCCGGCGGCGCGCAGCCCCTCCGGCTCGAGCCCGGGCTCGAGCGCCAGCGCCTGGCGGGCGTTCGCGAGCGCGTACGGGCTCAACCCCGCGCGGCCGGAGAGCAGGTCGTAGAGCGCCAGCCCCGCGCGCAGCCGGAGCGGCCCGACGCGGTCGCCCTTCCGCAGCGGCACCAGGAAGCGCACCGGCCGCGCCAGCGCCGGTGCCAACCGCGACACCGCCATGCGCTCGGCGAGTGCCTCGCGCACGAGCCGGAAGCGTCCGTGCTCGAGGTAGCGCAGGCCGCCGTGCAGCATGTGGCTGGTGGCGCTGCTCGCCCCCGTGGCGAGGTCGTCGCGCTCGACCACGGTCACGCTCCAGCCCGAGCGCGCGGCCAGCCGCGCGATCCCGAGCCCGGTGACGCCGCCGCCGAGCACGAGCAAGTCGCGTTCGGGGCCGCTCACGGCCGCCCTGCGTTGCACCGCCCTGTGCGCATGGGAGCGGAAGATAGCAGCACCCAGCACCGGCACGCCTGCCGGCGGCGCCGTCAGTGCGGCTTGGGCGGCGTGGCCGGCGCGGCTTCCGCGGCACCCGGCAGCTTGGGCGCCGGGTGGTTGAACTGGTTCAGCTTCGAGTCCGGTTCGAAGTAGCGTGCCACGCGGGTCAGCTTGCGCGTCGTGATCAGCTCGCGAGTGGCCCGCGAGCCGTATTTCTTGAGAAACGGCAGCACGCCCGGCATCTCGTTGCCACCGTAGTCCGCACGTTCCTCGAAGAAACGGTTCGTGGCCGCCAACTCGCCGGTCTTCGCATCGGCGAGGACGTAGGTGGGTAGCGCCAGCGCCATGCGCGTGGCGCGGTCGAGCTGCTTCTCCAGCGAGTCGGCGCGGTAGACCCACGGCAGCAGCGGCCCGGTGCCGATCATGCCCTTGCACAGCGCGAACGCGAGCCGCGGGTCACCCGCCTGCTCGCGCGGCAGCAGATTGTCGTCGGAGGGGTCGGCGGTGGTGTCGCCGTAGACGAACCAGCGCTCGAAGCCGCGGAGCGAGTAGTCCTTGCCCCCGATGTTCGCGACGTTGGCGGCGAAGAACGTCCCGTCGTTGCGGTTCACCTGCTTCGGCGAGTCGTAGCGCATGAACTTCCGGCCGGGCACGAGCAGGTAGAGCGTCATGCGCTCGATGACCAGGAAGTTGTAGGTGTTGATCGCCCAGGCGGTGCGCTCGGCCGGCGTCATGTCCGAAGGCGAGACGTTCAGGAGCTGGGTGTGCAGCATCGCGAGCCCGTCGGCGCGGCGCTTGGTCCAGATGCCCTCGTCGATGAAGAGCTGCTCGTAGTCGAACCGCGAGTCCCAGGATTTGCCCGACCCGCCTCCGGCGGGTGCCCCGTGCAGGACCTTGATGTAGCGCTTGAGAAGGTCGCTCCAGCCCGAGTAGTCCGGTTCCTCCGCGCGGGCCGGGGTGGCCGCGCTCAGCACGACTCCGGCCAGCAGCGTGAGCGCCAGCAGCGCGCCGAGGGAGCGAAGGCGGTGGCGGGGCGGGGCGAACGTCATCGAGGGTGGGGCTCTCCGGTCCTGCGGGGTACGGCACGCGGGTCCGGCGGCGTGCCGTTCGCGGCGGCAAAGATTCTAAGGTGCGTCCCCGTCCGCGCCAATGTTCGAGCGCGCGTGCCGCGCGGATTTGGCGCGTTCCTGACGCAGCGGCTAGGCTGCCCGGCCTCCAGCGCGCCCCACCGTCGCTCTCTCACGCACGGGTCGACCATGAACTATCGCAGCCTTGGCAACAGCGGCCTCAAGGTCTCGGAACTCTCGCTCGGGTCATGGACGACTCTGGGTGGAAGCGTCGCCTCCGGCGACGCGGGTCCGATCGTTCGCAAGGCGTTCGATCTCGGGATCAATCTGTTCGACACCGCGGACGTGTATGTGAAGGGCGGGGCCGAGCGCGTGCTGGGCGACGCGATCCGTGACCTGCCGCGAGGCGAGATCGTGGTCGCCACGAAGTGCATGGGCCGCGTCGGCGAGGGCCCGCTCGGCCGCGGACTCTCGCGCAAGCACATCTTCGACGCCATGGACGCGAGCCTCCGGCGGCTGGGCGTCGACTACGTCGACCTCTACCAGTTCCACGCGCCCGACTCCGACACGCCGATCGAGGAGTCGCTGCGAGCGTTCGAGGATCTCGTGCGGCTGGGAAAGACGCGCTACATCGGGTTCTCGAACTTCGACGAGCAGCCGCCGCTCGCGGACGAGGTCGCGGCGATCCAGGCCCGCGAGCGCTGGACGCGCATGATCTCCTCGCAGCCGCGCTACAGCCTGCTCGACCGCCACGTGGAAGACGGCCACGCGGCGTACTGCCGAAAACACGGGATCGGCATGATCGTGTACTCGCCCCTCTCGCAGGGCGTGCTCACGAACAAGTACGCGGGCGGCGCGCGTCCCGAGGGCAGCCGTGCCACCGGCGCGTTCGCCCACTTCCTCGACTCGCAGAAGGCGCTCCTGCCCGAGAACGTCGCCGCCGCGGAGCGGCTGGGCGAGTGGTGCGCCGCGCGCGGGTTGGAGCCGGCCGCGGTGGCGCTGGCCTGGGTGCTGCGCAACCCGGCGGTCTCGAGCGCGATCATCGGCGCCACGAACACCGGGCAACTCGAGCAGAACCTCAAGGCGCTCGAGGTGAAGCTGGGCGAGGCGGAGTGGCGCGAGGTGGAGACGCTGGCGTCGAACGCGCCGGCGAAGCCCGCGGTCGCCGCGAAGCGGAAGGCGGCGTCCCGCGCGAAGCCGGCCCCGAAGCGCACGCAACCGGCGAGACCGCGCGGCAAGAAGTAACGACGCTAGCCGGCGCTGCCGGCGTCCGACGCGGACGCTTCGCGTGCGCGTGCCCGCCCGCGCTCCAGGTCCACGGTCGAGAGCAGCCACGCGCCGCCCACGAACAGCGGCAGCAGCGTGAGCGTGGCGAGTCGCCCGCCGTGCGTGGCCTGCGTCACGAGGCCGAACAGGATCGGCCCCGCGACCCCCGCGAGCTTCTCGCTCACCGAGTAGAAGCCGAACATCTCGCCGCTCCTCTCACGAGGAACGAGCGACGCGAACATCGACCGCGACAGCGCCTGCGTGCCGCCCTGGAACAGCGCCACCAGCGCCGCGAGCGTCCAGAACTGCCACGGGCGTTCGAGGAAGAACGCGAACACGCTGATGCCGGTGTAGCCCGCGATGCCCAGCAGCACCGCGCCCCGCGGCCCGAGCGGCGCCGCGAGCCGGCCGAACAGGATCGAGGCGGGCGCGGCCAGGATCTGCACCATGAGCAGCGCGCCCATCAGGTCGGCATCCTTGAGTCCCACCTCGACGCCGTAGATCGTGGCCATCTTGATGATGGTGCCGATGCCGTCGGAGTAGAGCCAGAACGCGATCAGGAAGCGGAGCAGGTCCGGCTGCGCGCGCAGGCCCGCGAGCGTGCCCTTGAGCTGGCGGAACACGGCGCCCGGCAGCGCGCGCGCGGGCACACCGGAGCGTTCGGCCTCGGGCTCGGGGACGCTGCGGAGGAGCGGCAGCGCGAACACGAACCACCACACCGCCACGCTCGCGAACGCCACCCGCGTCGCGGTGGCGGCATCGGCGAGGCCGAAGCGCTGCGGCATCGAGATGATCGCCAGGTGCACGGCGAGCAGCAACCCGCCGCCCAGGTAGCCCCAGGCGAAGCCGCGCACCGAGACGCGGTGCATCTCGCCGGCGTCGGCCACGGCCGGGAGCAGCGAGTCGTAGAGCACGTTCCCGGTCGCGAACGTGATGAACGCCACGCCGAATGCGAGCAGGAGTCCGTTCCACTGCCCGGCGGGCGTGAGTGCCAGCGCCATCGTGGCGCTGCAGCCCAGGATCACGCAGGCGAGCAGCATCGGCTTGCGGCGTCGCGACTGATCAGCGAGCGCGCCCACGATCGGCGACAGCACCGCGGTCACGGCGAGCGCCAGCGCGCTCGCATAGCCCCAGATCGCGGTCGCATCGTGCGCCGGCATGCTCTTCGCGGCCATGCGCGCGAAGTACACCGGCAGGATCGCGCTCACGACGCTGGTCGCGAACGCGGAGTTCGCCCAGTCGTAGAGACACCACGCGCGCTGCGCGCTCCGGCGGCCAGGGGCGGCGGGCATGGGGGAGAGGTCTATCAGATTCCTGATGTAAGGTGGGAAGCGGCATGCCGCCCACCGCACGTGCGTCCGTCGAGATCCGCCCCGCGTCGTCCGCCGACGCGGCGGCGCTGGCGGCGCTCCACGCCGAGACGCTCCCGGGCGACGTCAGCGACTTCACGCCGCTCGGGGCTCGCGTGGTGCGTCGCTTCTACGCGAACGCGATCGCGCGCGGCGTCGCCCGGGTGTGGGTGGCGCCCGGTCCGGACGGCGGCCTCGACGGCTTCGTCATGTCGACACGCGACATCGCCACGCTGTTCCCGCGGGCGCTGCTCGCCGGCCCGGGCGACATGCTGAGCTTCGTCCTGATGGCGAATCCGTTCGGCCTCGCGCGCGCAGCCGTCGCCAAGCTCACGTCCGGGACGGCGACCGTGGCCGCGGTGCCCGAGCTGGTCTACCTCGCGGTGGCGCCGCGCGCGCGCGGCCGCGGGCTGGGCGTGGCGCTGATCGCGGCCGTGGACCAGGGCTTCCGCGCCGACGGCGTCCCCGAGTACGAGCTCAACGTGCATGCGGACAACGCCGCGGCGGTGAAGCTCTACCTCGGCACGGGCTTCGAGATCGCGCGCCGGTACGCGAAGAGCGGGCACGGCATGTACGCCATGCGCCGCCGGTTGGGCTGAGGGCTCAGCCGATCTGCCGCGCGGCCCACGGGCCGACCGTGTTCGCGACCCACAGCGGCAGGCGCTTCCACGTGGCCACGAGCCGCGCCACGCGCGGGCTCTTGGGATCGGCCTCCGGCACGTGCGTTCCGCGCACGAGCTTGTACTCGTAGGCGAGCGGCTGCGGCTCGAAGCCGAAGTTCTTCTTGAACGCGTAGCCGCCCGAGTCCACCGGGCTCCGGCCAAAGTCGAACCGTCGCGCGCCGCGCGAGGCGGCGTGGTTCATGAGCGACCAGTACATGAACGGGTGCACTTCTCCGTCGCGGCCATCGCCGCTGCTGCCGGCGTAGTAGGGGAGCACCTCGTCGCGGAAATAGAAGTTCAGGAGCGAGGCGACCGGGACACGCTCGCGACGGATGAAGAAGAACTCGCAATCGGTCCCGAACGCGCGCGCCAGCTCGCGGAAGTAACGCCGGGAATAGACCGGTGTGCCCAGTCGGTGGACGCTCTTCGCGTACAGGTCCCAGCAGCCGTCCGCGTCGCGGCTCGCGACCGTGACCAGGTTCCGCTCGATGCCCTTTCGCACTTCGGCCCGCTGCTTGCGCGGGATCTGCAGCAGGTTCGTGTCGGGATCGGTGGCGATGTCGCGGGCGAACGTGGCGAACGTGCTCCGCCGCACCCAGTCGTCGCGCCGCGGGACGCGGTTGCGGAACTCGACGTGGGCCACGCCCAGGCGCTCGCCCAGCGCCACGGCGGCGTCCTCGAGCGCAGAGCGCGCCGCCGGGTCGTCGGCCGCGACGCCGCCGTAAACGCAGAACGGTGTCGAGACGAGCGCGTCGCCGAACAGCAGGCTCTTCTGCCGCGCCAGCGGCAGCACCCCGCGGATCCGGCCATCGGACTCGGCGTAGAGGAAGTACGGGCGGTGGCCGAACGCGGCGCCGAGCACGGTGCGCCACGCGGCACGGTGGAAGAACGTGGCCTCCGGGCACGCCGACACGAACGCGTCCCAGCGCGCCACGACGGCGGCGTCGGCGCGGCTTCCCATCTCGTTCACGTTCACGGCGGCGCATGGTGCTTGAACGCCCGGCGCGATGCCAGCGCTCGCCGGAACCGCTGCGTGCGCTGGCCCGCTCTGCTAGTGTCCGCGGGCACCGATCTCCATTGCGTGCGCCGCCGCCGTGTCGCCCTGATGGAAGGAAGACATGAACCCCATGCGCAGCCTCCTTCTTGCCGGTTCCCGCAACGCCTGGCTCCAACGGCAGGCCACGAAGCGGCGGTTCGTGAAGCTGGCGGTGCGCCGCTTCATGCCGGGCGAGACGGTCGACGAGGCGCTCGCGGCCGCGGCCGAGCAGAACCGGCTCGGGATCGCGGTGACGCTCACGCACCTCGGCGAGAACCTGGGCGAGCGCTCGGAAGCCGACGCCGTGCTCGCGCACTACCTCGACACGCTGGTGCGCATCGGCGCGTCCCGCATTCGCGGCGAGGTGTCGATCAAGCCCACGCAGCTCGGCTACGACATCGACCCCGAGCTCTGCGGCCGGCACGCACGCACGCTGGCGGAGGCCGCGCGCGTGCACGGCAGCCGGCTGTGGATCGACATGGAGGGGAGCGACTACACCGAGGGCACGCTCAAGCTCTACCGTCGGCTGCGCGAGACGCACGCGAACGTGGGCCTCTGCCTCCAGGCCTACCTCCGGCGCACGCGCGCGGACCTCGAGTCGCTGCTGCCGCTGAACCCCGCGATCCGCATCGTCAAGGGCGCCTACGCCGAGCCCGCGGACAAGGCGTTCCCGGACAAGCGCGACGTGGACGACAATTTCCACTGGATCGTGGAGCAACTGTGGAAGCCCGCCTATCGTGCGAACGGCGCCTGGGCCACGATCGGTACGCACGACCGGCACCTGATCTCCGAGCTGGAGCTGCTCGCCAAACGCATGAACGTCGGCTCGAAAGACTACGAGTACGCGCTGCTCTACGGCATCCAGCGCAACGAGCAGCTGCGGCTGGTGAAGGCCGGGCGCAACGTGCGCGTGCTCATCAGCTACGGCGCCCACTGGTTCCCGTGGTACATGCGCCGCCTCGCCGAGCGCCCCGCGAACCTGCTGTTCGTGGCGAAGAGCATGTTCGGGTAGG
The DNA here is from genome assembly GCA_035606545.1 of Candidatus Methylomirabilota bacterium. GTDB lineage: Bacteria > Eisenbacteria > RBG-16-71-46 > RBG-16-71-46 > RBG-16-71-46 > JAIOPA01. The sequence goes on along the minus strand of DATNFC010000059.1, from coordinate 4,316 downwards.
CGCCCGCGGCGGCCACGCGATCAGGCCGCTCCTACCAGGTGATGCCGAGCGTGACCGAGTTCATGGTCACGGCGTCCTCCTCGTCCAGCGAATCGCCGCCGATCCGGCGCAACGTGCCGTCCACGCGCACCGAGACCGGGCCGCGAGCGTTCATGACGAGACCGAGCCCGGCGCAGGGCCCGAGTCCGTACCCGGCGATGCCCCCGCCGGCCAAGAGGAACGCGCTGCCGCCGATGTGCGGCACCAGCCGGACGTCCGCTCCAATGCCGATCGGGAACGCGAGCGACAGGTCGGTGGTGAGCACCGCTGCGGGCACGAGCCAGGCGGCGAGCGCGAAGTCCGCCGACGGCTGGTTCGGCGACAACGAGGCGACACGAAGACCCGCCACCGTGTAGCTGCCTTCCTCGATCCCGAACGAGGCCATACCCAGCTCGGGGAACACGTGCGCGCCCCTGCCGTCTTCTGCGCGCGCCGGGCGCGTGGGCACGAGCAACGTCGCGACGAGAACCAGCGCGCGCACCGCGGTGCGCGTGCGCGGCGGGCGGGACCGGTGGGCAGGGTTCGTCATGACGCGGGTGTCCTCCGTCAGCGCGCGGACGTGATCGACGGCGTGCTGCCGCCCGCGCGCCAGCCGATGCCGACGGTGAACGACATGAACGGATTGTCGTCCGCCAGCTCCTCACCGACGTAACGTCTCGCGACGGCGTCGGCGCGGAGCGACAGCGCGGAGTCCAGGTCGAGCACGAGGCCGGCGCCGACGTTCGTGCCCACCGCACCACCGATGAAGCTGCCGCCGGAGACGAGGAGCATCGATGCGCCGGCGCGTGGGATGAGCCGAAGGTTGGGACCGAGCGCGATCGGGACCGCCACGTCGATGTCCGGGACCACGACGAGTCCGCCGCCGCCCCAGCCCGCGAGCGCGATGTCCAGCGACGGCCGGTTTGGCGTGAGCGACGAGAAGCGCATGCCGACCTGCGTGAGCGAGCCTGCGTCCGTCGCTGACAGCTGGCCGAGTTCGAAGAAGCCGCGGTGACCGAGTGCTTCCGCGGCCTGCGCGGGAGCGACGGTGAGCTGCGCACAAACGACGCACAACAGCGCGAGCACAGGCAGCGAGCGGTACCTCATCGAGCCTCCCCGGCGTGCGATCAGCCCGCGGAACCGGGCCTTCAACCTGTTTCGTCGCCCGAGCTGCGAGCCCGTGACCCCGTCCCCCGCAACCTGTGGGTTTTCAACGGTCTCGGCCTGCGCGTTCTGGCGGGGCTCAAACGCACTTCAAGTGATGCTTGAAGTGCGTTCTGCGCGCCCGACGCCGTTCCGCTACTCGTTCTGGCGCAACTCGAAGCGATACCGCGCCGTCCTCTCGATCTCGGCGCCGGCCTTTGCGAACTGGCTGCCGAGCACGAGTGCGTACTGGCCGGGCGTGAGCGGCGTCTCGCCGCGATCGATGACGAGGAAACGCTTCGGCCGGAACTCCCACTGGCGATAGCTCACGGCGTAGAGCGTGTCACCGCCGGCATCGAGCAGCGACACGGTGACGAGCGACGTGTCGGGAACATTGAGCGGCTTGAACCCGAGCGCGAGCGTGCTCAGCGGACCCACGACCGGGATCACGTTCAGCTTGCCAGCGCCGGCGCCCTTCGCCGGACCCGAGAGCGAGCGTGGCGGCGCCTCGATGCGCAGTGACAGTCCGGAGAACGGACCCTGCGCGAGCACGTCACGCGACCACACCGGTGCGCCGGGAACGAACAGCGGCTTCGAGCCACCTTCGGTCACGCGGCCGCGCACGTTCGCGACCAGCAGCAGCACGGCCGCCGCACTGGCGACCGACGCCCAGGCGACGAGCGCGCGGTCGCGCAGGCGCGCGCGCGATGACCCGGTCTCGATGCGGATGACGCGCGCGCCGCCCGCGGCGGGCGCCGCAGCTTCGCGGACGCGCGGCCCCGGCGTAACCGGCGCGAGCGAGGCATCCGACTCCCACTCGCGAACGAGGTCGAGCCGCGGCTCGAACCCCAGCGCTTCCAGGTCCTGCCGGCACTCGGCGCAGCGCTCGAGGTGCCTGCGGACGAGCGTGCGCTCGAGGCCGCGCAGCGCCTGCTGCGCGTGCGGCCACTCCGCGATCAGCGACGCGGGCACGTGCGTGCCGGCCTCGCCGGCGGGCAACTCGGCATAGGCGTCCGCGAGCGCGCGACAGTCCGCGCACGCGGCAAGGTGTTCGTCCACGCGCGCCGCTTCGGCGTCGTCGAGCACGCCGGCCCGCCACGCCGCGAGGCGGTGCCGCACCCAGAGATGGAGATCGTCGTGTGTCATACCAGCTTCCTCATTCGGGTCGGGCCCAGTCCAGAAGCGGGCCCTTCTCGTCTTGTGCCGCCTGCCGGAGGATTCCCAGGCAACGCGACCATTGCTTGCGTATCACATCGTGGCTGCGGCGCTCGGCGAGCGCCACGGCCTTCCAGTCGTCGCCGGCGAAGAACGCCACCGCCAGCTCCTTGCAGCGCGCGTCGCGCTGCGTGAAGTACTCCACGACCACGAAGTGGAGCCGCTCGAGCGGATCCCCGGGTTCCTCGGTGCGGGCCCTGGGATCGGGCACGAGCGCCACCGTCTCGTCGTCGCCGGTCACGAGCGCGTTCCAGCGTGTGCGACGGCGCAGCGCGTCGATCGCGGTGCGACGCGCCATCTCGGTGAGCAGCGCCTCCAGGTTCTGTACGCGCTCGCGCCGAACGAAGCGCAGCATGCGCACCATGCACTCCTGCACCAGGTCGTCGATCAGGCCATGGCTCGAGAGCGGCAGCTCGTACTGCAGCCGCCTCCGCACGAATGCGGAAGCCTCGCCCCAGCGGATCTGCGTCTCCTGGGCGGAGGGGACGGAACGCTCGTCGTCTGCCGGCATGACGGGGGACCGAATCAGAAGCTCCGAGGTGGCGCAACTCATGGCGTCGGGCTCGTACGGAGAGGGACATGGGGTGGGCTGCAACCCTTCCGTCGCCCGAGAGGGGTCCGTGTGACCCTCCGATCCCGCTGGAAACGCCCGAGCCGCGGCGCCCGGGGGGGCCGCGGCTCAGGAACGACTCGTTCGGTCCAGGTAGGACTACCGGCGCGGCGCCTTGGCGAAGCCCCGCTCGTCTTCGCGGTCGGCAAGGCGATCGTGCCAGCCGTGACGCGAGAGGTCGATGCCGAGGGCACGCAGGCCCGAGGCGTACTCGTAGCGGAAGATGATCCGGTCCAGCGCCACCGGCTCCGGCGTGAACTGGACGCGGCGCACGCGATCCTCGCGACGCTCGCCCCAGCCGGTGCCGGGGAAGCTCTGCCCGCCCTCGTCGCCTCGCGCCATGTTGTCCTGCTCCTCGGGCGCGATGGCCCGGCTCTTCGTCTGCGGCGCCTCGCCCTTCACCTGGGGCGCGGGCGCGGCGTCCTTCCGCGCTTCCTCGCGCGACTGCGGCACCGGCGCGTGGTCGAGCGGCGGCAGCTGCGACGACGGCCCGTCCTCGCGGTACTGACGCTTGTCACGCTGCAGGTTGTTCTCCCACCACGACACCTGCTCGCGGAATGCCAGCACGCGGATCCAGCCCATGTCGCTGTTCGCCTGGCCGGTGCGCTGCGCGTAGCTCTTGCGCTCGTCCACGAACACGAACTTGCGGATCTCGTTCAGAGACGATCTCCAGCCGCGGATCGTGGACTGCTCCCAGGGGCCGAGCACGTACATCGGCTCCGTCGAGCGCAGGTTCGACATCTCGCCGTTCACGACGTTCAGGCCATCCACCGCGAGCAGCACGGCGACGCGGCGGCCGGTGTTGTTCTTCAAGACGACCGAGTAGTTGCGGCCGGCGAACGCCTGCACGTAGTGGCGGTCGAAGCGGCCCGGCGCGTAGAAGAGCGGCGCCTCGACGCCGTCGACACGGAGCTGCACGTCGACGAGCCGGCCGTCCACCCAGGTGTCGTTGTAGCGCAGGCTCGGATCGTCCCAGTCGTGCTGGTCCCACGCCTGCGCGGGGGCGGCAAGGCACGCCGAGAGCGTGAACAGCATGGCCGCGAGGCGGCCGGAAGCGGTGCTCCACCGGCGCGCTCGCACGCCGGGCTGGTTCAGGTTCGTCGTCGCGTTGGCTCGCATGGAGGTCTCCTTGTCGGGGCGGTCGGGGCTGTGCGCTGAATCGGTAACGCACGAACTACGCCAGCGCCCCGCGGCTATTCCCGGGAAGGAGATGCGGCCGGAAGTCTGCATTGTGCAACGCGCGCCCCGGGCTCGACGCGGCGGTGGCGCCACACCGCCGTGGCGGGGGCGCAGCGGTGAACCCGCTGCGGCGGCGTCACGTTCCAGCAAG
>DATNFC010000058.1:0-6020 GCA_035606545.1 Candidatus Methylomirabilota bacterium | reverse complement strand
CGGGCAAGGCGGGGCTCGAACCGAGCGGCGCGGGCGCACCCTCCACGCGCGCCAGCGCGCACAGCCCGGCGAACAGGTCGCGCCGATCCACGCGCGCCTCCAGCCGTTCGCGCAGGCGTTCGAGGCCGCGCGACAGGCGCGAGCGCACGGTGCCGGCCGGGACGCGCGAGCGCTGCGCGATCTCCTCGGCCGACAAACCCTCGAAGTAGCGCAGCAGGATCGCCGTGCGCTCGCCCTCGTCCAGCGCGAGCACGCTCTCGACCAGCAGGCGCTGCAGCTCGGCGCGCTCGACCAGCTCGGCCGGCGAGGGCAAGGCCTCCGGTCGCGCCGCGATCTCCTCGCGCCGCGCCCGCCGCCGCTCGGCGCGCGCGTGCGAGCGCTTCAGGTTGCGCACCACGCCGGCCAGGAAGCCGCGCCGCTCCCCGAGGTCCTCCGGCCCCTTGCGAGCAGCCTCCAGCCACGCCTCCTGGGCCAGGTCCTGCGCCAGGGACGAGTCGCGCACCAGCCCGCGCGCGAGCCGCTCGACCCACCCCTGCTGGGCGAGGAGCACGGCGGGATCGAGGGCGTGCGGGTCGGTCATGGGGGCGTCACTGGACGAGTGTCCACCGATCCGAAGAGTGTTGCCGGATCGAGGGAAAAAATCCGCGGGCACGGGAGTTCAGGCTTGCCGGGCCGAGAAAACGCACCTCGGAGACGCGGAGGGCGCGGAGACTCGCGGAGGAAGCCCCGGGGAGAGGGTCCCGGAGAGCGTCGGCCTCAGCGGGGCTGTGTTTCCTGCCCGAGCAGCGCCTCCAGCTCCGGCAGGAAGTCGATGCCGTAGACCTCCTCCAGGATCGGCGCGCGGCGCCGCAGCTCGGCCTGATAGGCGGCGTCCCGGTAGAGCGCCGGGTCCGGATCGACCTGGGTGTCCTGAGCGCCGACGTAGAGCAGCGCCTCCACCATCTCGCCCATGGGCGGCCAGCGTGTTTCCCCCATCGGCTTCCACTGGCCCTCGACCAGGATCAGGATCCCCTTCGGCGCCAGGGCGGCGAAGCTCTGCTCGCGCAGCGGATCCTCGGCCAGCGCGCGGAAGGTCGGCGCGCGCTCGAAGCCGAGGCTGCGGGCGAGCTCCGCGTCCGCGGGCAGCGTCCACACGACCGACAGCGCGCCCGGATGGCGTGCGGCGAGCAGCGCGCCGGCGGAGGGACTGGTCTTCGGTGCGCCCTCCAGCGGCCCGCGCCGTTGCAGGTGCGTGGAACCGGTGACGAGCAGCGCGCGCCGGTCCTTGGCCAGGACCTCGCGCTCGACCACGTCGGCGTAGTGCGCGTCGCGCTCGGCGTAGCGCCGGTACTCGGACGCGCCCCTGACCTCTTCCCAGCGGATCGGTGGATCGCCGAGCACGATGCGTACGCGCTCCTCCGCCGGGCGGCCCGCGTTGAGCGCGCGCACGCGCTCGAAGAAGCGCTGGTAGAGCGGGCTGTCCCACACCAGCCACTGGGTCGTGTCGCGCCATGCATGGCACAGCTCGGCTGCAGAGACGTCCGCGCCGTCCGCGACACCGACGTAGCGATCGACCACGTCCTGGTACGCCGCGTTGCCGAACTCGACCACGACGTCGTCCACGACCTCGCCGAAGCGCGGGTGCTCGCTCAGCGCCAGCAGGAAATCGTGCACTTCCCGGCGCCGATGGTGCTCGGCCAGACCGACCAGCGGCGTCTGCTCGAACAGCGCGAGCAAGCCCTCGACCGCGGCGGTCTCGGCCGGCGGCGTCCCCGCGCGCGCGCGCACCGCGGCGTACTCGCGCTCGATGGCCGTACGCAGCTCGCCCTCGGCGAGCGCCAGGGCGCGGGCCTGCGCGCGCTCGGCCGCATCCGGTTCCCCGTTCAGACAGCAGAGACGCGCCAGCAAGCCCAGCGTGCCCGGCTCGCCCGCGGGCATGAGCTCGTCGGCGCGCCGCACGGCGCGCAACGCGAGCGCGACCTCCGCGCCCACCGGACTCGCCTCGAACCAGCGGCCGCCGAGCGCGCCCAGGTAGCGTGCGTCGCTCCACAGCGGCCCGGAGAGCAGCTCCTCGCTCAGTGCCAGCGCGAGGTCGCGCTCGCCGCGATCGAGCAGCGCGTCCAGTTCCTCGAGCTCGGCGCGCGCCGCCAGCAGCTCGCGGTAGCGCTCGGCCGCGGGTGCGCGCTCGAAGCTGCCGTCCAGGCACGCGCGCACGACACCGTCGATCTCCAGGGGCGGCGCGATGGCGGCCAGGTAGCCCTCGCGATCGACGACGAAGGCGATCGGCACCGCGCCCACGCGCGCCGCGCCCATCCAGGACTCGATCGTCTTGCCGCGGAAGACGCCCTGGTAGCCGTCTCCCGATCCGCCTTCGGCGTCGAGCGCGATCGAGTAGGCGATCTGCTCGCCCTTGCGCGCCAGCAAGGCGTCGATCGAGGCGAGGTCGTGGCCCCACTCGTCCGGACGCGGCGCGACGCCGATCACGGTGAGCCCGCGCGGGCCGAGCTCGCGCTGGAGGGCCGAGAGATGGGGCATGCCCGCGATGCACGGGCCACACCAGACGGTCCAGAACTCGATCACGTACACGCGTCCGCGCTCGAGGCGCGCGCACGGCTCGCCGCGCAGGAAGCGCTCGACCGCGAAGGGCGGCGCCGGCGAGCCCACGCAGAGCTCGGGCGGTTGCTGAGCCGAAGCGTAGCTCAGCAGGAGAAGGCCCAGAACGCCCACGCGGCGGGGAAAGCTATCTCCACCGCGCGGCGCGGGCTAGAACGGCGCTTGCGTCGGACTCGGAGGCCGGCAAGGCTGTGGGGCACGTGAGGCACGTGAGCAAGACGCGAGCCCTGCTCGTCGTGGCGCGGCAGGAATGGTCCTTGCTCCTCGCCGCCCTCGTGGCGCTCGCACTGCGGACGCAGCAGCTCGGCGGCCAGATCCTGGTGGGAGACGAATGGCACGCGCTCGAGAAGGCGGCCAGCGCCCCCTACGGCGAGATCGCCACGACGCTCGGCACCGCCGACCACTCGATCCCGATCGCGCTCTATTACCGCGCAGTGTCGGACACCTTCGGCCTGAGCGAGGTCTGGATCCGGGCGCCGTTCCTGCTCGCGGGCCTGGCGACGGTCGTGGGCCTGAGCCTCGCCGCGCGGCGCTTCGTCGAGCGCGCGACGAGCGACGTGTTCGCGTGGCTGCTGGCGGTCTCGCCGGTCCTGGTCTTCTACAGCCGCTTCGCGCGCCCGTACGCGCTCACCTGTCTGCTGGCGATGGCCGCGCTGCTGAGCTTCCATTCCTGGTGGCGAGAGCGCCGGCGAAGGCCGGCGATCCTCTACGCCCTGGCGGTCGCGTTCGGCGGGTACCTGCACTCGGCCGTGCTGCCGTTCGTGCTGGCTCCGCTTCCGTTCTTCTTCCTGCGGGCGCTCCGCGCGGATCCGGAGACGCGCCGCGCCGGCGTCCGCGCTCTGTTCGGCATCGCGTCCATGACCGGCGCGGCGCTCGCGCTCCTGCTCCTTCCGCCCTTCTTGCTCGACCCGGAGGGCCTGGGGCGACACTCGGGCTGGGGCCTCCCGGTCGCGGGCACGGTGCTACGCGCACTGCGGATCTTCGCGGGGACCGATGGGGCCTTCGTGGCGCTCGCCCTGTTCCTGCCGGCCGTGGTCGGGCTCGTGAGCCTCGCGCGGCGAGCGTCCGAGGTGACGGCGCTGTTCGCCATCGCGGGCGCGCTGCAATTCGCGGCGGTCTTCTTCATCGCGCCCGCGCACCGGAGCGACGTCTTCGCCTTCGCCCGCTACCTGCTGCCGCTCTTGCCGCCGGCGCTGCTCGCGGTGGCCTGCGGAGTGCGCGTGTTGCTCCTGTGGATCCCGGCGCACAGCCGCGCACTCGCGGGCCCGCTGCTCGGCGGCTGGCTGCTGGCGGTGGGGCCGCTGCCGGCCACCTGGACCCGCCCCGACAACTGGGCGGCGAACCACCTCGCCTTCGGCATCCTCGGCAGGCAGGACACGCTCGCCGACGGCGTGCCGCACGTCCCGGACTTCTATCTGCGCCTGCTGGACTCTCCGCCCAGGAGCTTGACCCTCGTCGAGGCGCCGTGGTTCCCGCCGATCTTCGCCAACCCACAGCCGTACTATCAGCGTCTGCATCGCCAGCGCGTGCGCATCGGCTTCCTGAGCGCGCCCGACTCGGGGCCGAAGCGCGGCGAGCTGCCCTGGCCCGCGTCCGGCTTCGCGCTCCATAACTTCCTGTTCATCGAGGAGCTCCTCGGGCCCGGCACGCCAACGGCGGACTACCTCGTGCTGCACCGCGACCTGCGACGCGAGTACGACCTGAACTCGGCGCCGGTCCTGATCGAGCTCGCGGACGAGCAGCACCGCGACATCGCTCCGCTCGTGGAGCGTTGTCGCCAGCGCTTCGGGGCTCCGGAGTTCGAGGACGAATGGGTCGTCGTCTTCCGCCTGCGCTGAGCTGATCTACTCCTTCCTGGAGTCTTCGCGTGACGCGAGGATTCTCCGAGAAAGAAAGAACGCACCGCGGAGATGGGATGAGAGGGTCGGCCGCTTGACGCAGTAGCCGCATGGGCTCTGCAGAGAGCAAGCTGGCCCTCGAAGGGGCCACAAAGGAGGGCCGACCCATGAACGATGCTATCACTGGTGTTGCCGTTCCCGATTCCACTCCGACGCTGACGATCGGTCTCGATGTCGGCGACCGCTACAGCCACGCCTGCGTGGTCGACTCGATGCGCAAGGTGCTGGAGGAGTTCAAGATCCCCACAGACCAGGCTGGGTTGGCGAAGAAGCTCAGTCGTCCTGCCTGCCAGATCATCCTGGAAGTTGGGCCGCACTCGCGTTGGATGCAGAAGAGTCTCGTGGACCTTGGACATCACGTTCGCGTCGTCGACCCACGCAAGGTCGAACTGATCGCCAAGGGCATGATGAAGACCGACCGACGCGACGCACACACGCTGGCCTTGCTGGGTGCGGGTGTGCCCGAGTTGCTCGGGGACGTCAAGCACCGCAGTGAGCAGGCCCAGGCCGACCTCGGGGTGCTGCTCACACGCGACCACTTCATCGACTTGCGCACGGCGACCATCAACCGCGCCCGCGGCGTGCTGAAGTCCTGCGGTGTCAAGGTGCCGCGCATGTCGACGAAGGCCTTCCACGCCCGCGTCGGCGTGCTCGTCCCAGCGCACTTGCGGCCGGCGCTGGTGCCGCTGCTCGAGGAGCTCGGCACGCTCCATCTGCACATCAAACGCCTCGACGACGCGATCCGGCGCGAGATCGCTCCTCGTTACCCCGCGGCCGAGCGCCTGACGCAGGTGGACGGCGTCGGGACGCTGACCTCGCTTGCCTACGTGCTGTCGATCGACGATCCCAAGCGCTTCAAGAAGAGCCGCGACATCGGGCCCTTCGTCGGACTCTGCCCGCGCAAGCACTCGTCGGGCGACAGCGATCCACAACTCTCGATCACGCGTGCAGGCAACCCCTTCCTGCGGCGGATCCTGGTACAGGGCGCGCAATACGTGCTGGGCCCCTTCGGACCCGACTGCGAGCTGCGACGCCACGGCGAGAAGCTCGTCCAGCGCGGCGGCAAGTGCGCCAAGAAGCGCGCCGTCGTGGCTGTCGCGCGCAAGATGGCCGTGCTCTTGCACCGTCTGTGGGTCGACACGACGCCCTACGATCCCTGGTACCAGCACAAGCGACGCGGCGAGGCACCGCCCGAGCCGCGCTCGAATCCCACCAGGAAGCCAAAGGTGGCCGCGATGGCCTGAGCCTCCGAGCCCACGACACGCCCTAGACACCGAGCACCAGAGCAGCGAGCCGACGACAACCGCCCGATCCAGGTGACTGCGACCGCGTCTAGTCCCTCGAGGACGTCGCGGAGATGGCAGCCCAGGACCGGTCGGATCCCAGTGAGCACCCGGCCAACTCACGGCCGATCAGAGTGCGTATGGAAGCAAGCGGAACGTCGTCCCTCGCAGCTCGGCACCAAGGTGCCCACGGCGATCGTCGGCCTTCGGCGGCACGATTGACAACTCCGAACCTCTCATGGAAGAC
>DATNFC010000057.1:0-4653 GCA_035606545.1 Candidatus Methylomirabilota bacterium | reverse complement strand
GCAAAGGGCGGGGGGAGCGAGCGGCGGCGCGGGCCCGCCCTCGGGCCCGCGCCCTGCTCCCGGCTCAGCGGACGAAGACCACCTTCGTGACGACGCCGTGCCCCGCCTGCGAGAGGTGGAGCCAGAACACGCCGGGCCCGGGGAGATTCGCGAGCGACACCGTCGCTTCGTGCCGGCCGGTCGAGAGCGCGCCCAGCTCGTTGCGCAGCCAGCGGCGTCCCGCCACGTCCACGATCTCGAGCGTCGCGGGCGCGTCGCTCGGCAGCGAGAACGAGACGTGCAGCGGCGAGGTCACGGGGTTCGGGCCCACGCGCTCGATCGCGAGTTGGGCGCCGGCGACCGGCGGCGGCCCGTCGGTCGTCGGGCCGGAGCCGATCGTGAAACTGTCGAACACGTCGCCCACCGAGCAGGTGATGTCGTTCTTGTTGGAGCCGGTATCGCCCGCGGGCCCGCACATCATGTCGCCCTTGATCGACGTGGGCGTGATGCTCAGCCGCAACGTGCCGTGGTGCATGGCGCGGAATGCCGACCACGACGGCTGCGAGCACGCGAGCCACAGGCAGCTGCCGTCCTCTTCGAGCGTGGAGCCGCCGGTCCCGACCGTGACGTGGATCACACCGCTCTGCGGCTTCGAGCGCTCGTAGTTGTGGCTGTGGCCGTTCAGGTTGAGCACATACTTGCTGTGCCCGGCCCCGAGGCCATCGATGATGCTCTTGAGCGATGACTCACCCGGATGGTGACCGCTCGAATAGGCCGGCCGATGTCCGAACGTGACGATGAACTTGATCGCCGGATCCGCCTGCGCGGCATCCATGAGCGTCTTCGCCTTCGTGTTCCAGTCCGACCACGCGCCCGAGAACGGCTCGGGGTAGGCGATGAACCGCACGCTGCCGGCGTCGAACCAGTACCAGTCCTCGCCCGTCCCGCCGGCCGAGGGCGCGCCGGGCGACGTCTGCGGGTTCGGGAGCGCGAACCGGCCTTTGTAGTTGCGGAAGTCGTCGGTGGACGCGTCCCACTCGTGGTTGCCCCACGCGGGCATGTAGGCCGCGTCCTGCGACCACTTCATGACGTTGTTGAAGTGGTTGTCCACGGCCGCCTGGCCGTGCGCGTTGCCGTACGTGAGATCCCCGACGCAGAGCACGAACGACGGCGCCCCCTGCGCGATCTGCTTCTGCACGGCGCCCACACGGGAGTAGCTCACGGTGTCGCCGATGTCGCCCTGGACGTACACCGTGTACGTCGAAGCCGCCGCGGGCAGCGTGTGGAACCCGTGGTCGGGGCCGCCATCCACCGAGTAGTGGTAGGTCACACCAGGGGTGAGGCCCGTGATCCGGGCTTCGCGGAACGGGCCCGACGACGAGAACGGGAGCGGGGAGGGCGAGACGCCGGTGACGGTGGAGCCGTATGCGGCCGTGGTGCCGTAGCGCAGCGTCGTCCCCGAGCCGCGCCAGTCGAAGGCGACCGAGGTGGTGCTGAGCATCGTCCAATGGATCTCGTCGGCGGCGCGGGCGATCGGCGCGCCGAGGAGCAGGGCGGCAAGCAAGGCGAAGGCAGGCTTCGGGTGCACGGGAGTCCTCCCGGGGACATGGCCGCGCCTTCGCGTGGGGTCTGGGCGCTGGGTGGGACGGCTTGAGTGGGAGCGGCCGTTCGTCCGGGGCTCTGGGCCGGGAGGTGTTGCTTAGCCCGCGGATTGTGGAATGTGCAATCGACAGTGAGTCGATTCAAGACCTGAGTCTGACCACGGGTCGAAGTTCCGGTGAAGACCTGATAGCGCAAGTGCGTCGCGTCATCGCGCTTCGAGTCACTGACCGCGTACTCGCAAGTCACTGACCGCGCCCCGGCGGCCGACCGCATCGGAGCCCTGCCTTGGTTGGCGACGACGCGGAGGTCACGGGCCGCGGACGGCCTTCAGTGCATCAGTGGAGGCTGACGACGCGTGACGCGATGTCGTGGCCGCTCTGGCTCAACCGCAGTCAGTACCTGCCCGGCGGGATCGACGCGCCAGCGCCGAGCGACGCGTCGAACACGCGCGCACCGGCACGCTGAAAAGCGGGACGCTGTAGACGGTCGCCGGATTCGTGAGCGCGCTCGGCAACCCGCCGGGCTTCTCCTGCGCCTGGGCGGGGGGCGCCAGGACGCAGGAGAGCACGACGAGCGCGTGCGGCGGCGGCGCGTGAAGATCGTGGCTGGCGGCGGGAGCGGCGGGCCGCGGCGCGATCCCGGTGCGCGCACGGCAGCGCGGGTGCGGTGCGGATGAGCACGAGGGACCTCCCGGAGACGCGGCCGCGCCAGCTCGGGAAGGGCTGGCACTGGTGGTTGAACGACGGCGACCGTGGAACCGGGGCTCTGGGCCGGGAGGTATTACCTCAGCCCTCGGGCTTGTGGAATGTGCATTCCACATTCGCGTCGAGTCAAGGCCCCAATCTGACCTCGGGGGTTCCCTGTGTTCTCGTGTCGGGCTCTCGTGTGCACACGCGTCGGTGACGCGCGCACATCCGCGTCCGGATGCAGGAGCGCGAACTCGGGCACAAGCGATATCGCTGCACGAGATATGCGAAAGTTACCAACGTCACGTGCAACGCGTGCCGAACGCGCATCCGACACGCGCGCAGAGTACCTGGAGCGCGAGACATACATTGAACTTCGCCATGCGACCTGATACAGCTTGGACCGGAAGCATTGAGTGCGATCACCGACAGGCGCGTGGCTTGGGGCCCGGCTGGATGACATGGGATCGCGACTCAGGAAGTTGAAGGAAATCCCTGATTGCACGACCCAGCCGCTCCGGCGCGGGTGCGTGCCCGGCGAAAACCCAGGCCGCCGTTCGGGAATGCACGTCGCGCCGTGGCGCTCGAGAAGGAAGAGTGCCATGACGGATCTCCAGACCGTCCCCTCCGACAGCAAGACGAACGCCCTCGACAACACCACCGCGCTGATGCGCGAGCTGGTGGCCCATCTGCGCGAGAACCGCACCGGGCTGCGCGAGGAGTGGTTGCGGCGCATCTTCGAGACCGAGCTGCTCACGGCCATGACCCGCGAGGAGGTGTTCGCGGAGGCCACGTCGGTCTACGACAGCTACGTCGAGGCGCTCGAGACGCGCACGCTGGAAGCGCTCCAGTCGTACGCGCAGAACCTGTCCGAACGCATCATCCCGCGCGGCGTCGAGACCCACGAGGTCGTGGGCATCGTGTTGCTGCTGCGCGATGTGCTGGCGCGCTCGCTGTTCAGCAAGTACCACGCGAACTTCAAGATGCTGAACGCGGTGCTCGACGCCTACGAGCCCGCCGCGAACTCGATCGCGATCACGGTCGCCGTGGGCTTCGTGCAGCAGCGCGAGCGCATCATCCGCGATCAGCAGGAGGCGATCCGCGAGCTGTCGACGCCGGTGCTCCAGGTGCGCGAGCGGCTGCTGATCCTGCCCATCATCGGCGTCATCGACCCGCATCGCGCGCGCCAGCTCACCGAGCAGCTGCTGCGTGGCATCCGCGCCACGCGCGCGAAGGTGGTGGTGATCGACATCACCGGCGTGGCGGCGATGGACGCCAGCGTCGCGAACCACCTCGTGCAGACGGTCGAAGCCGCGCGACTGCTCGGGGCCATGGTCATCGTCACCGGACTGTCCCCGGAGATCGCCCAGACGCTGGTCAACATCGGCGTCGACCTCGGCAAGATGAACACGGTGGGCGATCTGCAGGGCGGCATCGAAGAGGCCGAGCGGCTGCTGGGATACAAAGTGGTGCCGAGCGGGGAGACCGTGAGCGCGTGACACAGCGACCCGCCGCGCCCGGACGAGGGGCGAAGTAATGCCGGTACCGATTCTCAAGCAGGGCGCTCACCTGATCGCCACCGTGCAATCGGCGCTCACGGACGCGGACCTGGTCCAGCTCCGCGACGCGATCGTCGAGCAGGTCGGGCGCACGCGCGCGCGCGGCGTGATCATCGACGTCACCGCGCTCGACGTGGTGGATTCGTTCGCCACGGCGACGATGCGCGACATCGCGCAGATGATCCGGTTGCGCGGGGCGCGCACGGTCATCGTCGGCATCCAACCCGAGGTCGCGTTCGCCATGGTGCAGATGGGGCTGACGCTCGAGGGCGTGACCACGACGCTCGACCTCGAAGAGGCGCTCGAGCACCTCGGCGAGCGCTCGAACGGGAAGGTCTCCCGGTGAGCGGCGAGGCGGTCGCGACCGAGGCTCGCGTGCTGGTCGAGGCGGACCTGGACATCGTCTCCGCGCGCCAGCAGGGGCGGAGCATGGCGGCGCAACTCGGGTTCTCGCCGGGTACGGCCACGCTCATCGCCACGGCGATCTCGGAGCTGGCACGGAACATCCTGCTCTATGCGAGCCGCGGCGAGGTCACGATGCGCACGATCGAGAACAACGGCAGCAAGGGGATCACGGTCGAGGCCCGCGACGACGGCCCGGGGATCCCGCAGCCGCAGCGGGCGCTCGAGGACGGCTATTCCACGTCGGGCCGGCTCGGACTCGGCCTGCCCGGGGTGAAGCGGCTGATGGACGAGTTCCGTTTGGAGACCGCGCCGGGCCGCGGCACACGCATCGTGGTGCACAAATGGGTGCGGTAAGGGTCGGCGAGCTGGAGTGGGCCTCGGCGTCACGACCGGCGACGCGTGACGGTGAGTTGGGCGATGCC
>DATNFC010000056.1:0-2011 GCA_035606545.1 Candidatus Methylomirabilota bacterium | reverse complement strand
CGCCCCGGGGCCCAGCCACGCAACGGCGTTGACCCGAGGACCCGAATGCCCGAATAATCGCGCCGCCGATCCTTGGCCCGGGTCTCTCTGGTCGCGTCCCGGGTTCTCGCTGGCCCGAAAGGCGTTCCCCCGCGCACGTGCACCCCCTGGTCCGACACCTCGCTCCCTTCGCGCTGGCCGCGCTGCTCGCGGCTCCGCCGGCGCCGGCGCACGCCGCCTCTATGATCCCGGGGCTCAACGTGCGCCCCAAGGACTTCGCCTTCGTGAAGAAGGACGGGGTGTATCACCTTTTCTACATCCGCCACAACGACCTGCTGCCGCCGTGGGCGACCGAGCTGGACTTCGGCCACGCCGTCTCCACCGACCTCTACCACTGGACCCAGCTCCCGCCGGTGATGGCCATCACCCCCGGTGCCTGGGACAACCTGCACGTGTGGGCGCCGCACGTGGTCCAGTGGAACGGCGTGTGGTGGATGTTCTACACCGGCGTTTCCGACTACCCGGGCCAGTACCGCGACACGCAGCGCACCGGGGTCGCGTACTCCACCGACCTCATGACATGGACGCCGATGCACGAGGGGCCGGTGTTCAGCACCCAGGGCGTGCCGTGGGCGTGGTGGTCGCCGCTCAACACCGCGATGGCGTGCCGCGACCCGTTCGTGATGCCCGATCCCAAGGCGCCGGGGCAGTGGCTCATGTACTACACGGCCTCGCCCGCGATCGACACCACGTCCACGATCGTCGGCGTCGCGCGCAGCACCGGCGATCCCTCGGTGTGGCACGACGAGAAGCCGCTGTGGATCACGCATCGCAGCTACACGTTCAACGCGCAGACGGAGTCGCCGCACCTGTTCCAGCACCCGAGCGGCCGCTGGTTCCTGTTCATCACCACGAACTCCGGGCAGCCGCTCACGTTCTTCACCAGCTCGGACCCGACCGGCGATCCGGCGGCGTGGACGTATCGTGGCCGGCTGCGCAACATGCTCGGCTACGACACCGCGGACTGGTACGCCTCGGAGGTGCTGCACGACGGCAACCTCGACCTGTTCGCCGTGTCGACGAGCGATCGCATCGAGATCCGGACCATCGTCTGGGGGATCGGCGACAACTTCACGCTCGGCGTGCCGCTCCTGTTCCACATGCTGTCCATGGACTGGACGCGGCCGAGCGTGGACGAGAACCGCTACGTCGGGCTGCGCCTGAGATCGGTGAATGGCTACTCCACCCACGCGCCGCTCGTGGCGTGGGTGAAGGACGCGACCGGCCTCCAGACCCAGGTCCCGATGGCGGCGCTCGGGTTCCCCGACAATCCCAACCTCGCCACGGACAGCACGACGGTGCGCTGGTTCACGCGGCGCTGGCCGCCGACGCTTGCCCCTGGCCAGCCGATGAAGGTGCGGGTCGCGACCGCCGATGGCACGGCGTCCAGCAGCTGGCTCACGGTCTATGCCAACGCCGTCGAACAGCCCGTGGCGACCGGGCCTGCCGGGACGATGCCCAGCACCCCGGACGCGGATGGCCCGAAGACCGACGTGAGCCCGAACCCGGCCCCGGTGCCCGAGGACAGCCTCGTGAGCGGCAGGTCCGTGCCCGACGAGGCGCGGCTGCGCGTGCTCACCGGCTCGCCGCTCGGCGGCGCGCCGGTGGTGGTGTTCGACCTCGCCGCGCCCGCGACCGCACGCGCCGAGGTGTTCGACGTCCAGGGCCGCCGGCTCGCCACGCTCGCCGACCGCGGCTTCGCCGCCGGCACGCACGTGCTCGCCTGGGATGGCCGCGACGCGGGCGGTGCGCGCGCGGCGCGCGGACTCTACTTCGTGCGGCTCACGACGCCCGCCGGCGTCTTCGGCACGCGATTCGTGCTCGATCGCTAGGGTTGTGCTCGGAAGATTGCAGATGAACTTGGGCGGCGCGGGGCCGCCCCCGCGTGTCATGACTGTTTCAGGCGGCGTAGCGGCAGGTGTGCGTCCGCGCCCGTGGGATACAGCGGGTCGGCGTGAGCCCCCAGTAGTAT
>DATNFC010000055.1:0-15983 GCA_035606545.1 Candidatus Methylomirabilota bacterium | reverse complement strand
CCCCTGCAGACGTTCCTGTGGCTCACGTCCGCGGGCTGGCTGGGCGTGCTGCTGTCGGTGCCGATGCGGCGGCACTTCGTCGTCGAGGAGAAGCTCCCCTATCCCGACGGCGTGGCCGCGGGCGAGACCATCCTCGTGCTCGACGAGCGCGGCCACGGCTCGAAGGCGGCGACGCGTGCCATGGGCTGGGGCTCGCTCGCGTCCGCGCTGGTGATGACGCTGCGCGAGGACACGCGCCTGATCGCGAACGCCTGGTACCGGATCCCGGAGATCCTGCCGCTCGGGCCCACCGGGCCGACGATGAACATGGGCGTCTCCTGGAGCCTGCTCTCGCTCGGCGCGGGGATGCTCGTGGGCTTTCGCGTCAATGCGAGCATGCTCGCGGGCGCGATCATCTCCTGGGTCGTCGTGCCGCCGTTGCTGCTCCAGAACGGCGTCATCGACGAGCTGGTGCGGCGCAAGGTGCTGCTGTGGGTGATGTGGCCGGCCACCGGCATGCTGGTCGCGGGCGGGCTGGCCGCGCTCGCGCTGCGCTGGAAGCTGCTCGTGAAAACGTTCCGCCAGCTCTCCGGTGCCGAGATCGACCCCGGCGACTTCCCGATGAAATGGGTGATCGTCGGCTCGCTCGTGTGCTCGGTGCTGGTCGTGGGCGTGCAGGCCTGGCTCGGGATGCCGGTGTGGATGGCGATCACGGCGATCGTGCTCTCGCTCCCGCTCATGCTCGTCGGCCTGCGCGTGTTCGGCGAGACCAACTGGGGACCGATCAGCGCGCTCTCGAACATGATGCAGGCGGTGTTCGGCGTGCTGGCCCCCGGCCACGTGCTGCCGAACATGGTGGCGAGCGGCGTCACCGGCACGATCGCCTCCGAGTCCGAGGGCCTGATGCAGGTGTACCGCACCGGCGAGATGCTGGGCAGCAAGCCGCGCTTCCTCACCTACGCGCAGCTCCTGGCCGTGCCCGTCGGCGCCGCGACCGTGGCGCTCGTCTACCCGCTGCTCCGGAACACGTACGGGATCGGCGGCGACAACGGGCTCTCCTCGCCCATCTCGCAGAAGTGGGCCGGCTTCGCGACGCTGCTGTCGAAGGGGCTCTCGGCGCTGCCCGCGGGCGCGATCCAGGCGCTGCTAGTCGCCGTGGTGCTGGGCATCGTGTTCACGGTGATCGAGGGTGGGCGGTGGAAGAAGTTCTGCCCCTCGCCCACCGGCATCGGCATCGGCATGCTGGTGCCGGGAAGTGCCATCGTCACCATGTTCCTGGGCGCAGTCCTGGCGCTGGCGTGGCCCAAGCCCAAGGCGAACGGCGAGAGCGAGAACCGCACGCTCACGGCGCTCGCCTCGGGGTTCATCGCCGGCGAGGCGCTGATCGCGGTGGTGGTCCCGATGCTCGTGGCCCTCGGCTGGGTGAAGCTCAAGTGAGCCTGCCGGGCGGCACCCCCGCCGAGCCACTTCCCGTCGACGCGGACTTCGACGTCACCATCATCGGCGCCGGGCCCGTGGGGCTCTTCGCCGCGTTCTACGCCGGCCTGCGCACGATGAAGGTGAAGCTGGTCGACAGCCTGGCCGAGGCCGGCGGGCAGCTGGCCGCGCTCTATCCCGACAAGTACATCTATGACGTGGGCGGCTTCCCGAAGGTGAAGGCACGCGCGCTCGTCGACGACCTCGTCGCGCAGGCGATGCAGTATTCGCCCACCGTGTGCCTGGGCGAGCAGGCCACGACGCTCACGCCGGCCGACGGCGGCTGGCTGCTGGGCACCGACCAGGGTCGGCAGCACCGCACGAAGACCATTCTCTTGACGGCCGGCATCGGCTACTTCGCGCCGCGCAAGCTCACCGACGCCGCACTCGCGCGCTTCGAGGGACACGGGCTCCACTACGTGCTGCCCGGGCTCGAGGCCTTCCGCGACCGGCGCGTGCTGCTCTTGGGCGGCGGCGACACGGCCGTGGACTGGGCGCTGCACCTGGAGCCGCTCGCCTCGGAGCTGACGCTCATCCACCGGCGCGACCAGTTCCGCGCGCACGAGGACAGCGTCCAGAAGCTGCACGCATCGCGCTGCAAGGTGGTTCCGTTCCACGAGCTCAAGACGCTCGAGGGCGATGGCCGCGTGGAGCGCGCGATCATCTACGACAACCGGACGAAGGCCGAGACGACGATGTCGGTGGACGACGTGGTCGTGAACTTCGGCTTCGTCGCGAATCTCGGCCCGCTCAAGACCTGGGGACTCACGATCAAGGCGAACTCGCTCGAGGTGAGCCAGAAGATGGAGACGAACCTGCCGGGTGTGTTCGCAGCCGGCGACCTGGTCAGTTATCCCGGCAAGCTGAAGCTTATCGCGACCGGGTTCGGCGAGGCGGCGATGGCCGTGTGCGGCGCCAAGCTGATCGTGGACCCCAAGGCGCGATACTTCCCCGGGCACTCGTCCGAGATGGAGGGCGCACAGCCGGGCGAGGCCGCGAAAGCCGGGGCGGCCGAGGCCTGAGCCCGCGCGTGGAACTCCACCGGCAGCCGTGATATTTTGGTGGTGCCCATGCGCAGGATGTGCATGAACAAGGGATTCCCCGACGGCGCCAGGGGGACCGACGTGCTCGAGCGCCTACGGGGCTCGTCTTGGATAACCTGCTCGTCGTCATCCCAATAGCTGCTTTCGCCGGTGTGTTACAAGCCACGATGTTCGAGTGGATCTACCACCGTTACTGGCTTCACCGCCCGTGGCTGCCACCGCAGATGTTCACGGCGCACACGCTGGTGCACCACCAGCTCTGCAAGCACGAGGACACGTTCCACGTGACCGAGGAGGAGCAGGAGGAAGCGCTCTCGTTCCAGTGGTGGGGCGGGCCCATACTCGTGTCCCTCAACTGTATCCCGTGGGCGATCGTCGCCCTGCTGACGCGCGGCACGGGGTACCCGGGCTGGACCGTGGTCGCGACCATCGGCGCGACGATCTTCGTCTACTACATCGCCTACGAAGGCCTGCACCACCTGATGCACAAGCCGCAGGTTCCGTGGATCGAGAACGCGGGGTTCTTCCAGTTCATCAAGAAGCACCATCGCCTCCACCACGTGTATATGGGCAAGAACTTCAACGTGGTGCTGCCGCTCGCCGACCTGCTGCTGGGCACGCTGGTGCTGAACGACCCGCAGCCGGCGCGTCTCACGGAGCCCGCGGCGAAGCAGGTGGCGAGGCGGCACAGCCGGTGGGGCAGGCGCCTGCGCGCCGAGGCCACCGGCCTGGCCGAGACCTCGTCACCGCCGGATTCGTTGGTCTCGCCGCCGGAGTCCTGAGGCCGGAGCGACTGAGTGGCGTGGCCGCCGCTGCTGCTCGAGTGGCTCGGTGCGTTCCTGCGCGCCGCGCACGTGCTCGCCGCCATCCTGTGGATCGGGGATTCGTTCCTGTTCATGTGGATGGACTCGAGCCTGAGCCCTGCGCGCACTGACAAGAGCCGGGAGCCGAAGGGTCCCGGCGGCGCCATCGTCGGGGAGCTGTGGATGGTGCACAGCGGCGGCTTCTATGAGGTGGTGAAGCGGCGCTCGCTCACCCCCGCCGAGCTGCCGCCGAACCTCTACTGGTTCAAGTGGCAGTCGTACTCGACGTGGATCACCGGCGCGTTCCTGCTCGCGGTGGTCTACTGGCTCGGCGGTGGCGCGCTGCTCGTGGACAGCGGCTCGCGGCTCACGCACGGGGCGGCGGTGCTGGTCTCGGCCGCGACGCTCGTGGCCGGCTGGCTGGTCTACGACACGGCGTGCCGTTCGCCGCTGCGAAAGCGGCCTGCCCTGCTCGCGTTCCTGCTTGCGCTCACGTTCGCCGGCGCGGTGTTCGGGCTCACGCGCGTCTTCGGCGCGCGCGCGGCGTGGCTCCAGGCCGGCGCTTTGCTCGGCACGATCATGGCCGCGAACGTGTGGCGGGTGATCATCCCCGGCCAGGCGAAGATGCTTGCGCAGACGCGCGCCGGCGAGCCCGTGGACACGGCGCCCGGCGTGCTCGCCAAGGCGCGTTCAACGCACAACCACTACCTCACGTTCCCGGTGCTGTTCCTGATGCTCAGCCAGCACTTCCCCGCCGGCTACGGCCACCCGCTCGGCTGGCTCGTGCTGCTGCTCGTGTGCGTCGTGGGCGTGGCGCTCAAGTACGTGATGAACGCGCGCGCGCGCTCCGACTGGCGTGCCGTCACGGCCGGCGCCGCGGCGCTGGTCGCCGCAATCGTGCTCACTGCGCGCCCGGCGCCCGGGGCCGCCGGCGGCGGGCCCACGCTCGCGATCCGCGTGCCCGACGAGCAGGCGTTCGCGATCGTCGAGCGCCGCTGCGTCACCTGCCACGCCGAGCACCCCTCGAACCCCGCGTTCCCGCAGGCGCCGAGCGGTATCATGCTCGACCGCCCCGAGCGCCTGCTCGCACTCGCCCCCCGCGTCCGCGTGCGCGCCGTGGAGACGAAGACGATGCCGCTCGGCAACCTCACCGGCATGACCGACGCCGAGCGCGACACGCTCGGCGCGTGGCTGGCGGGGCTCGCCGCCAGCCACTGAGCGCACCGCCCTAGCGGATCGCGACCGCCCGCTTCGTGATCGCGTGGCCGTCCTGCTCCAGGTGGAGCATGTAGACGCCGCTCGGGAGCGATTGGGCCCGCTCGAGCGGGAGCAGGTGCGCACCTGGGCCGAGCGAGCCGACCTCGCGGGAGTAGATGCGACGCCCGCTGACGTCGAACACGGACAGCGTTGCCGGCGCTCGGCTCACGAGGGTGAACGCGAGTTGGATCCTGGGGCCTGACGGGTTCGGATGGAAGCCGCCGAGGCTCAGCGCGGCACCGAGCGGCACGACGACCGATGCCTGGCCCATCCAGCGCAGGCTCGAGCCCTCGCTCACGCGGAGACGGTAGTCGTAACCGGTCCCGGGAACGACGTGCGTGTCCTCGAACACGATCATCCCGCGGCCGTCGGGCGTGACGTCGGCAAGCGTCGCCCACGCCCCCGCATTCTCGCGGCGCTCGACCTGCACGCGCGTCGGCGGTGTGCCTCCGGAGTACCAGGTCAGCGTCACCCGTTCGGTCGTGGCGTCGGCCCCGACGAGCGAGAGCAGTGCGGCCGTGGAGTGGTCGCACGTGGGGCCGATGCCGATGCCGTTGTTGATGTCGCCGAGGCACGACGCGATGTTGTCGTAGCTCACGGGCACGCTGGGGTCGCCGGGATCGAGTGCAGCGAGCTGGAGGAGCTTCACGTCGACACTCGGCCCGGGGACGACGCCACCGTACGTGAACCGGAACAGGTCGACGCCGTCGATCACCGCACCCGGAGCCGTGCGCCGCGACCACATGATGTAGCGGTGGTCGAGATTGCCCGCCAGCACGTCCTGGAGCGCGGGATCGTTGAAGTACTTGGAATCCGGCGTGGCATCCCCGCTGTACGCCGAGTCCATGATCCAGAGGATCTCGCGGCCGCCGTCCGGTGAATCGTCCGGGTCCCAGGCGCCATTGAGGTTCGGCGCCGGAGGAGGCCCGTCGTTCTCGAGGAACGCCGCGTTCAGCTGCACGTTCGCGTCCACGTCCCAGACCACGAACGGCACCGGGACATAGTCCTGGATCAGGTAGACGCGGAACCCACCGCTGAACGTGCGCAGGTAGCGGTAGGCGTACTGGCCGGTCGGCCCGCCCGTGAACCGGATCTCGACCGTGTGCGTGTTCGAGCCGCTGGGGATCGTCGATCCGAACACGTCCGCGGCGTAGCCGGCGCCGCCGTTGAAGAACGGCAGTGAGGAGTTGGCGTTGACACCCCCGAGCGCCTGCGGGTTCGCACCGGCGTCGATGTAGGAAGCGTCGGAGAGCCCGAGCGTCGCGGTCCGCGCGAGCTCGTCGACGTTCGTGGCCTCGAGCCCGGGGCAGGAGATCGGCGTTCCGCCATCGAGGAAGACCGGCGGGCCATAGACGGGAGCGATCACCGGGGAGGTCACGGAGACGTTGCACAGGAACGCCGCATACTGCCGGATGGCTCGAGCCAGGGGCGTCGACCCCGCCGCCGGCGAGAGCGCCGTGCGCAGGCTCTGGACCGGATTCGCACTCCATTCGAGGTAAAGCGACGCCGCGTCCACGCGCTGCGCGATCTCGGTGAGCTGGGCGGGCGTGTAGTCCGGGCCCCCGGCGTTGAACTGGTCGTACCAGTAGGGCGCGTAGCGGGGACAGTTCACGACCTGGCCGCACTCGGGCTCGGGCGGCAGCGGCGGCAGGAAGGCGCTGTCGAAGATCGCCTGCATCGCCTCGTCGTCGCATTGCAGCTTGAGGACCGACGACAGGCGGTTCGAGCCCTGCCCGATGACGACCGCGCACGTCGCATCGAGGCTCTGGCCCGGGGACAACGTCGTCGGTCCGGACCCCAGGAGCATGCGCTTGTCGGACGGGGTCGTATCCAGCCAGCCCGTGCCCGCGACCGGGTCGCCGGTGACCTCGAACTTGGTGGGCAGCCCCGTCGTGGGATCGATGATCGGCGCTCCCGAGGTCTGGAGCCCCTGGAGATTGTTGTAGGTTTCGACACTGTCCGCCGGACCTGCCCCGTTCGCGTATTGCACGAACGCGGTCATGCCCAACCCACCGGGCCCGGCCAGCCAGTCGAAGCCCACCGCCGGGGGCGCACCGCCGTACTGCTCGTCCACGCTCGTGGCGTTGTAGACGTAGCCCATGCCGCGCGTGGGATCGCCGCCGACCAGGTCGTCGGCGAAGCCCCCGAGGTCCGGATCGACCCACATCCCGGTGTGGAGACCGCTGAGGACGTTGGCGCCCTTGTTCAGGATCTTGTACTGGAGGAACACGGTGCGGTCCGCGGGGCCTGCCGGATCCGTGAACGCGAACGCGGTGAGCTGCACCTCGACGCCGAGCGGCAGCGCACTGCTGGCGCCGTTGTGAGACGCCCCGGTCTTGCCCAGGTCGTTGAACACGCACCACAACATCTGGTCGCCGCGGATGTTGAGCGTCCCATCCCCCTGGACCGTCACGACCGGCGCACCGTGTGGGACCGCGCCCGCGTTGTAGTTCGCGAGCTCGGCGTCGCGCTCCGCGGCCGAGGGGTACGAGCGCAGGAGCTTGTAGACCTTGTACGCCGCGTTCGCGGCGTCGTCGGGCGTGGCCCCGGCGCCCGAGCCGATCACGGACCCGGGCCTGAAGTCATCGCTGTACTCCGACACCGAGACGCGCACCTTGCCGTTCACCAGTGCCCCCATCCACAGGCCGGCGGCGAACACCGCGGTCTTGCCGCTGCCCTTGGGAAACTCCAGCCCCGCGGCGCCGGTCTGCGTGTCGTACGAGAACGAGCCGGTGTTCTTGACGACCATGGAGATGTTGTTGATGTCGCTGCGCTGGATGTCATCGAGGACCCGCGCCCCGAGGATCGGCGGGCGCGGGCTCGAGGCGGGTCTCGAGGAGGGCCGCGCATGGGCAGTGGTGGCGAGCACGGTGGCGAAAGCGATCGCGAACAACATCTGGCCTGTGCGTGGCATGCGGTCCTCCTATTCCATCTGCACCGGCGCCGGCTGGGCGGCGGAGACTTCCGAGACACCGTACTCCGGCGCGGGCTTGCCCTGCAGCCAGTGGTCGAACCAGCGGCGGATGTGCTGCTGGTTCTGCACCCGCCGCGACGGCATCCCCGAGCGTGAGAGCTCGTGGTTCTCGCCCGGGAAGCGGATCATGACCGTCGGCTTCTTCCGGTAGAGCAGGCCGCGGAACATGGCCTCGCCCTGGCCGATCGGCGTGCGCCAGTCCTCCTCGGAGTGGATCACCATGAGCGGGGTCTCCACGTTCGCCAGGTGCGTGACCGGCGAGCGCTCGGCGAAATCCTTCGGATCCTCCCACGGAGCGCCGCGGAACCAGAACGGCTGGAACAGCGAGAAGTCGCACGTCGACCACATCGCCGCCCAGTCCGCGACGCAGCGCTGCGTGATCGCGGCGGCGAAGCGGTTCGTCTTGCACACGATCCAGTTCGTGAGCAGCCCGCCGCCACTGCCGCCGGTGACGCCCATGCGCGACTCGTCGACGAAGCCGCGCGCGACCACGTGGTCGACGCCGGCGATCAGATCCTTGTAATCGTCGCCCGGGAACTTGTACTGGATGCAGTCGGCGAACGTCTGGCCGTAGCTCGTGCTGCCGCGCGGGTTCGTGTACAGCACGACGTAGCCGGCGGCCGCGAGCGCGCGGAACTCGTGGAAGAAGCCGACGCCGTACGCGGTGTGCGGACCGCCGTGGATCTCGAGCACGAGCGGGTATTTCTTCTTCGCGTCGAAGTCGGCCGGCTTCACGAGCCAGGCCTGGATCTTCTGCCCGTCGAACGACGGGTAATCGAAGCTCTCGACCTCGCCCAACTTCACGGCCGCGAGCAGCTCGTCGTTGGCACCCCAGAGCCGCGTGAGCTTGCGGCGCTCGATGTCGTAGACGTGGAGGTCGCCGGGCGTTTGCAGCGAGCCGAGCGTGAGCGCGACGCGCCGGCCGTCGGCGCTCACGGTGCCGGCGATGACCTCGTGGTCGGCCCCGGTCAGGTCCTCGACGCGCCCGCTGGCCACGTCGCAGAGCGCCAGGTACCCCGCCCCGCGCCGCGCGTGGGCGAACACGATCGCTTTTCCATCCGCGGTGAAACCGAGCGGAAGCTCTCCTCCTCCACGCGGCGGGTGCTGATCGGAACTGATGCCCTCGCCCACGTGCAGGTCGAGCCGCTCGGTGAGCACCTTGGGTGAACCCTGCGGCCAGGCGCCCGCGAACAGCAGCAGGTCGTTCGCCTCGTACGTGTTGGGCTTCGGCGCCCGCACACCACCGATGGCTGCGATGCGGCCGTCGGTGCCCTCGACGAACTGCGCGATCGGTCCGGCGATGTCGGCGACGACGCGCATCGCCTCGCCGTCGGTGGGCGTGTCCAGGTCCGCGGCCACGGCGCGGATGTCGTTGTCCTCGGCGGGCGCGCTGTGCCACGGCGCCTCGCGCCGGTCGGTGGCGAACAACACGCTCTTCCCGTCGCGCGACCAGGCGATCGACCACTCCTTGAACGGCGAGCCCTTCGTCAGCCGGCGCGGCTCGCCGGACCCGCCGGCATCCACCACCCAGATGTGGTCCAGATGCTCGAAGTCGGTGAAGCCCTCGTTGTTCCAGCGGAACTCCGGCTTCGTGACCACGCGCGCGGGCTCGTGCTTTGGCTTCTTCGCACCCTCGACGTCGCGCTCGGGATCGTGCCCGGAGAGAAACGCCAGGCGCCTGCCGTCAGGCGACCACGCCGGCGAGGACACACCCTTCTCGAACTTGGTCAGCGCGCGTGCCTCGCCGCCCGCGAGCGGCAGCACGTGGAGCTGCGGCTTGGCGCCCTCGGCGCGACGCACGAACGCGAGCGAGCCGCCGTCCGGCGACCAGCGCGGCTGCGCCGAGCGGCCGTCGAAGGTGAGCGCGCGCGGCGTTTCGGGCGCAGCCGTCGGCGTCGGGATGTTTGCGAGCCAGAGATCGGTCCGGTACTCGTCCTCCTCGGCATCGATGCGCACCAGCGTGAACGCCACCCGCGAGCCGTCGGGCGAGATGCGGGGATCGGCGATCCAGCGGAACTTGAGCAGGTCGTCTTCGCGCATGGTCTGACTCCGGGACGAGGAGCGCTCGGGTGAGAACGGTGAAAGGTAACGCGCGCGGCGCGCGCGGGCCAGCGGCTTCCGCGCGCGGGGCCGCGCGGTGACGTCTGCTAGTCTGCGAGCATGAGAACGTCCACGCCGTGCGCACCGGGGCACCGCGTCATCCGGTGCGCATGAGCCACGCCCTGCCGGCCGCGCGCGGCAGCGCCCCGTGGATCGCGTTCGCGCTCACCTGCGCCATCTGGGGCAGCACGTTCCTGTTCATCCGCATCGGCAACGACACCACGCCGCCGGTGTGGGGCGCCGGCGTGCGTCTGGCGCTCGCCGCGCTGCTGCTCGCCGGGCTGGCGTTCGCGGTGCGCGCGCCGTGGCCGCGGGGCGCGCAGCTCGAAGCCGCGCTGGGGTTCGGCATCGTCGACTTCGGCATCAGCCTGCCGCTGCTCTACTGGGGCGAGCAGCACGTCCCGAGCGGGATCGCGGCCGTGCTCTACGCCACCGTCCCACTCTCCACGTCGCTGTTCGCGCGGGCGTTCGGGCTCGAGCCGCTGCGGTCGCGCATCGTACTCGCATCGCTCGCTGCGCTCGTGGGTGTGGTGATCATGTTCTCCTCGAGCCTCGAGGGCCATTACGAACCGGCGCGCCTCGTCGCGGTGGCGCTCGCCGCCCTGACCGCGAGCCTCGCGGGCGTGCTCTTGAAGCGCGCGCCCGACAGCCACCCGCTCGCGGCGAACGCCTGGGCGCAGGGCGTGGGCGCGATCATGTGCGTGGCCGCGAGCCGGGTGATGGGCGAGCCGCAGGCGTGGCCGCGCGGCGAGGAATGGTTCGCGATCGGCTACCTTGCCGTGGTGGGCTCGGTGATCGCGTTCGCGACGTTCGCGTGGCTGCTCCAGCACTGGTCGGTCACGCGCACGAGCTTCATCGCCGTCGTGGTGCCGGTCGTGGCGCTCGTGCTGGGCATCCTCGTGCGCCACGAGCGACCGGGGCGCACGGCGCTCGTGGGCTCCACCGTGATCCTCGGCGCCGTGGTCGCCGGGATCGCCGGCGAGCGGCGCGCGCGGGCCTGAAGCGTCAGCCTGCGACACCCCACGCCGCGAACACGTCGCGCATCGCGTCCGGTGCATTGGCCCGACGAGCGAGGTCGCGCCACCGCGGCGCGAGCGTCTCCCCCAGCTCGCGCACGGTCCACTCGCCGAGGATCGTCACCGCGTCGCCATCTGCGCTCGCCGGCAGCTCGCGCTCCAGCTCCATCACGCGACCGTTCCCTGCGGACGCCAGCCGCGCCAGCGAGCCGGCGATCGCGGCGAATGTCGCCGGTTGGGCGTCCTCCATCCAGTCGAGCAGCCACTCGGCCTCGAGGCGGCTCGCCCACGTCCGTGGCAGCGCGAGCAGCGCCGCCGCCGCCGCGGGCGTGAGCGCCCGCCAGGCGCCGTCGAGCAGCGGGCGCGCCCGCCGGTCGCCCAGCGCCAGGAGTGCCCCCACGAGCCCGGCGCGCACACCGTCGGGCTCGGCGTGATCGAGCAGCGCGCGGAGGGCGCGCGGTCCGGAGAGGGCGTCGCCGCCCTCCGCGGGCAGCAGTGTCGCGAACGCCAGCGCCGCGGCACGAGCGACGCCGGCGTCCTGCTCGCGTTGGAGCACGGGGAGCAACGCCAGCACGCTCGTGGCGCCGCTGCGAACGGCGCCGACGACCTGCTCGACGAGCGCGAGCCGGTCCTCACTCGGGCGTTCCGCGACCAGGCGCTCGTAGATGCCGCCCAGAGCGCCCGCGGTCTCGGGGTCGCGGCGCACGCCGAAATAGAGCGCGAGCTGGAACGCCACGGCCTCGAGCTCCGTGGCTCGCACGCCCGCGAGCGTCGCGGGATCGGCGAGCGCCGTGACCAGCGGCTGCAGGTAATCCGCCGGCAACGCGCGGCGGGCGGAGCGCGGTCGCTTCATCGGGCCGGGCGTTCGCTGAGGAAGAACAGCGGAAGCATCATGTGAAACATCCCGCAAAGAAGAAGGCGGCGCTCAGGGCGCCGCCTTCTCGTCACACTATGCGGACGGGACCGAACGCTCAGCCCTTCCGGACGTTGCTGGCCTGCAGGCCCTTCGGCCCCTTCACGATCTCGAACTCGACGCGCTCCCCCTCGGCGAGCGTCTTGAAGCCTTCGCCCTGGATCGCGGAGAAGTGCACGAACACGTCCTCGCCACCCTCCTGCGAGATGAAACCAAAACCCTTCGCATCGTTGAACCACTTCACAGTACCCGTTGCCACTGCTGACTCCTTCCGGCCGCGGGGGAAGCACCCCCGTCTCGACTGCGCTCGCTGAGCCACCATCGAGCGCGCGAACAATGTCGGTTCCGGGCCCGGCAACAAAAACAGCCGAGGTCGCGAAGGACCTGCGGCTGGAACGCTGCCTTAAGCGAATCCTGAACCCGGCTCCGACGCGGACCAGCATAGCCCAACGGAGGTCGGGGTCAATCGGATAGTGCATTCCCAGCAGGCCCTCCCCCGGCGCGCGAAGTCGCGACGTGGCCTATGAATATGGTCGCCCAGCGCGCGCGCGTTCCGGCCTGCCAGGCCAGTCGTTCGGCCGTCCCGTCCGCGATCGCGAGCGCGGGTATGAACGTCACGTGCGCGAGCCCGGCCGCCGGGTGAACGCACCAGCCGCCGAGCGCATCGCAGCCGGTCCATTCGCGCGCCTCGCCCTCGTTGAGCAGCGATGCCGTCGCCACCGCTCGCTCCACGACCGGCTCGAACCCGGGCGGCGGCACCAGCGCGGTGAGGAGCCCGGCGCCGAGCCGCGGATGCGGCTGGGCGACACTCGCGCGCCACAGCCAGCGCGCGGCGTGCGGCGCCGGCGCCCGGTGCCCGGGATCTGCCGCCAGTTCGGCGTCGAAGCCGTGCGCGGCGTGCGTCGCGCGCAGCCACGGCGCGGGCGTGAGCCGCGTGAGCGCCGCCAGCGCATGCGCGAGCGCCGGCTCGCAAGTGGACGCGCCGCGCGCGTACGCAGCCGCGGCTTCGACCTGAGCGACCGGCTCGGGGATCTCGCCGCCCGGCGGCCGCGGCACGAGGAGCGCGGCATCGGGCAGCTCGATCGCGAGGGCGTCGGCGGCGCGCAGCGCCTCGCCGACCTGGAGCAGCGCCGCGTGCGCGAGCAACCGCGCCGCCGGGTCGCCGTCGCCGGGCCGCGCGATCACGCTCGCGCGCAGCGACACCTCGCCGCGCTCCGCGTCCCAGCGCAGCGAGCTGAGCGCCGCTTCGCGGGCGTTCCAGCGTGCGAGCGCGGCGAACTCGGCGCCGAGCCCGCTCACGTGACCGAGCAGCGCCGTCTCCGCCGCCACGCGCACGGCACCGTCGGCGCGTGCCGGCTCGGCGTGGACGCGAAGTACGTGCGCGTGCGGCCACCAGCTGAACCCGCGCGGTTCGCCCACGACGCGGCCCGGCTCGGGCGCGAGCGCGTCACGCACGCGCTCGACGGTCTCAGGGCCCACGTCGTCGCGGTTCATGCCGGGGAAAACGTTGCCCGTTCCGGCTCCGCGCGGGCCGTCGACGCGGCGCCCCAAAGCGAGACGGCGCGGAGGGTGTTCCCCCGCGCCGTCCGTCCGCCGCGCTTCGCGCGAGCGGTCACTTCGCGTCGATCAGCTCGAGGTCGAACACCAAGTCCGATTTGGGCGGGATCGGCCCGCTGCCGGCCTCGCCGTACCCCATCGCGTACGGGACCACGATCTTGCGCTTGCCACCGATGCGCATGCCGCGCACGCCCTCGTCGAAGCCCGCGATCATCTGCCCGCCGGCGATCTGGAACTTGAGCGGCTGACCGCTCTTCAACGAGCTGTCGAACTCGGTGCCGTCGAGCAGGTAGCCCGTGTAGTGAACGGCCACGTTCACACCCGGCTCGGCCATCTTGCCGCTGCCGACGACGAGGTCGTCGTACTGAAGACCGCTCGCGAGCTTGTGCATCTTGTTGCCGCTCCCTGGTGCGCCCGGCAGCGCCGGCGCGGCGGGTGCCGACGTGGACGCGGTCGGTGTCGTGGTCGCCGACGTGCTCTGCTCGGTCATCGTACCCGACTTTTCGGTGGTCTCATTGCAGCTTGCAACGCCGAGCGCGAGGCACACGCCGAGGGCGAGGAATGGCTTGGACATGCGCGACTCCTTTCGGGTGGGACGAGAGCGCAAACTCGCACATCACATGCACCTCCGCAAACCGCGTGCGGACGCTGAGAACAACCCCTCAAGCCGATGCATGTTGCGGCCGATGACGAGGATGCGGCCCGGGGATCCCAGCCCCCGCTCGTGGTCCGCACCCGAGCAGAGGAGTCTGGTCGTGGAGATCAGCAATCTCGTGGTGGCACGCTACCTGGATGGTCGCGTGCTCAAGGGCGTCACGCGCGATTTCTCGCCCAACCGCGCCATGTTCCACGTCGATCCGCAGGACGGCGCCGCGACCATCGAGCTGCGTTTCCGCCAGCTGAAGGCGCTGTTCTTCGTCGCCACACTCGAGGGCGACGCCTCACGCCAGGACGTGCGCGGATTCATCCACGGACCGGTGGAGACGCAGCAGGGCAAGAAGGTCGCGGTGCGGTTCAAGGACGGCGAGTTCATCTGCGGCTACACGCTGTCGTGGTCGCCGGACCGCGAAGGCTTCTTCATGTTCCCCGCCGACGCGGGGAGCAACAACCAGCGCATCTACGTGATCACCGCCTCGACGGTCGAGGTGAAGGCGGGCCCGGCGGCCGAGGTGCTGGCGCAGCGCGTGCTCGCCGAGGCGCCGCTGCCGGGAAACTCGGGCTCGATGCGCCGCCCGAGCGGCGCGCGGTGGCAGCGGCCGGGCACGTCACCGAGCGGACTGCGGCCCATGCCCCCGATCGGCGGGCGCCGGCCGAGCGGATTCCTCCCGCGGCCGCCGCGTGGCAACGGTCCGGAACCGAAGACCGGCACGGACTGAGCGCGCGGCGACCCAAGCGAACGCCCGCCCGGGCGACCGGACGGGCGTTGCGGTTGTTCGAACGCGACGGACTAGCGGCGGCGCTTCTTCGCGGCTTTGGCCTTCTCGGCCTTCTTGCGCGCAGCCTGCTTGGCGCGCTTGCGGCGCAGCCGGTGCTTGTAGGACGTCATGAGACTCCCCTGGAGCGCGCGTCCCGATGACGCGCGAGCGCAGCGACACTAGCCGCAGCGCGCGGCGCGCACAAGGAGGCCTAAAACGCGGTGACGCCCGCCGAGTCGGGCTTCGCGTCGGGCGTGCGCAGCCAGCTCACGTACGCCCACAGCTTCTCGAGGTCGCCCGGCACGAGGTGCTTCTCGTAGGCCGGCATGTGCAGCCGCGCGCGCCTGAGGAAGAACATCGCCGGCGGGTTGCCCTTGAAGCGGTCGGAAACGCCGTTCTGCACCCACTGCTTGAACTCCGCCTCGCCGGTCACCAGCTCGGGGAAGTCGGCGCCGTCCCACGACGGCACGTAACCTTTCAGCGAGCCGGGATTGGGGAGCGCGAGCCGGCCGCCGAACCCGTGGCAGCCGGTGCAGCCGAGCGCCTTCACGCGATCGTGCCCCGCGAGCGCCAGCGAGTCCTCGGGCTCGGGGCTGCCGCTCACGAGCATCACGTAGGCGACCAAGTCCGAGACGTCGTGGTCGGAGACCTTGCCGCGGAACGCGGGCATCCGCAGTGCACCCGCGGCGCGTTGTGCCTGCCACGTCTTGCTCTCGCGCTTCTTCGCCGTCACGCCGTTCAGGATCCACTCGCGCACGTCGTGCGCATCGTCGGCGAACATCATCAGGTCGCCCGCGAACGTGGGCACGGTCTTGTCGTTGCGGCCCGGGTTCGCGGTGCCCTTCGTGCCCGCGGCGCCGTGGCAGGCGAAGCATCCCTGCTCCTCGGCGAGCCTGCGGCCGCGCTCGGCCGGCGGCAGCTGCGGGCGCCTGAGCCAAGCCACGCCCAACGCGCCGGCGACGGCGAGCAGGACCAGCACGGTGAGGATTCTCATGCCGGGACATGCGGCGGCGCGCGGGATCGCACCCGCCGCCCGGCCGGTTCAGACGGCCTGCCGGGCGTGTCGCGGATCGTCCCCGCGCGCCGCGCGCGGTGCGACTACTTCGAACCCGTCGTCGTGGTGGTCGCGGCCGCGACCGCCGTCACGTCGATGCCCTTCACCCCGCCACGCTCGGCCAGCGTGCCGGTGATCGTGGCCATCGAGCCGGCCATGGTCTTCAGCTGGCCGTAGGCATCGGGGTTGTCGTGGTTCGGCGTCAGCAGGATCGCCTTGCCGTCCTTCGTGAGCAGCATGAGCGGCATGCCGTTCGATGCGCACTTGAGCGCGCACTCGGCGTGCTTGGGGCCCATCGCGCCGTGAGCGATGTAGCAGCCGGCGTCGAGGATCTCGCCGGTCCACGACATCGTCTTCGCCGCCGCCGTCGAATGGCCGGAATCGCCCTTCGCGTAG
>DATNFC010000054.1:0-11228 GCA_035606545.1 Candidatus Methylomirabilota bacterium | reverse complement strand
CTGAACGAGACGCTGCTCCACTCGACGTCACCGCCGCGATCGAGGTCAGTGGCGAACTGGTGGAGCCCGGTGACCGACGCCGAGACGCTCGTCGTGCCGGGGGCGGCTTGTGCTCGCGCGTGGGGAACGCCGACGCAGGCGTGGATGATGCTCGCGGCAGTCGCGAGCAGGGCGAACGGAATGCGGCGCATGCGGCCTCCTCGGACGGGCACGACCGGCTCGGTCGTCTCCCCGTCCAACCGTTTTCACTTCGCAGGCGCGGGGGGTGCCTGGGTCAACCGTTCGAGTCGCCCGGTGTCGAGGTGGTAGATGCGAGTCGGCACCCTAGCACGGTCAGGATCCGGCGCTTGCACCCGCTCGCTTTGACACTAGACTTGCCGCGCATGACCCACCTCATCGAGCCCGCGTCGACCGGTCGCGCGAAGTGCCGCGGCTGCGGACGCCCGATCACGAAAGGTGAACTGCGCTTCGGCGAGCAGATCCCGAATCCGTTCGCCGAAGGCGAGACGACGCTGTGGTTCCACCCGATGTGTGCGGCGTACAAGCGGCCGGAGGCCGTGTTGCAGAAGCTCGCGGAGGGCGCGGCGAGCGTGCCCGACGCCGCGGCGCTCGAGCGTGCGGCGCGCGGAGCCTCGGCGCAGCGCCGCCTGCCGCGGGTCGACGGCGCTGAGCGCGCCGCGAGCGGCCAGGCGAAGTGCCGGCACTGCAAGCACAAGATCGACAAGGGCGCCTGGCGCATCCGGCTCGTGTTCTTCGAAGAAGGGCGCTTCTCGCCGGGCGGCTACATCCACCTCGACTGCCGCAAGGATTACTTCGAGGGGCACGACGTGCTGGAGCCGCTGCTCCACTTCAGCCCGGACCTGAGCGACGATCACCGCGCGGAGCTGTCGCGCGCCTACGGGAGCCGACCGGTATAGAGGTTGGGGATCAGCCACGGCTGCTTCACGAGCAGCGCGGCGATCGGCGACGGTGGGACGTCCTTCGACGCGTTTCGAGCCTGCGCCGGCGTCTCGGGCCACTCGAACGGCAGCTCGACGTAGTGATCCGGTGCCGTCGCGCTCTCGAGCAGTGCGAGCGTCGCGCGCAGCACCGCGCGCTGGCCGTCGGCGTCGTGCGGTCGCCCGAGCGGCCGGCTCAGCGGGTAGCTGATGCCCGCGAGGCGTGGCACGCCGACACGACGTGTCATGTCGGGCATCCATGACAGCGTGACCGTTGCGAGCCCGCTCGCCTCGAGGTGACGTTGCACCAGTCCCACGGACCGGCTGCAGAACGGTCACACGGGAACGAGCACCACCGCGTCCACGCCCTCGTCCCGCATGCTCTCGGCGATCGCCGGCGCGGTCTTCGCCTCCAGCTCGGTCGTGTCGAGCAGGTAGCCCATGAACGAGTAGTGCGTCGGCGCCGGGCGGCCGACCACGCGCTCGGCGGCCAGCTCCGAGAGCCGCCGCATCGGGAGCAGCACGTCGAGATCGGCCTCGCCGAAGCGCGGGTCGATGTGCAGGTGGTAGACGCGGATGTCGTTCTCGGTCGTACCGAGCGGGATGCGGCGGAAGCTCGGGTCACCCCACCACGGGTCGCGCCGTTCGCCTTCCTGGTCGAACGGGCGGTCGTCGATACGGGCGATCCCGGCGGTCGACACGAGCGCCACCGTGCACTCGCGCAGCGGCTTCCGGAGCCGGGTGAACGGGATCACGCCCGGCTCCTGCCGCGCGGCCCATGCCTGCATGATCTTCCGCGTCGCGAAGTCGACGTAGCGATAGGAGTCGATGGCCATGATCTCCCCCCTGCCCGCCTCAGCGAACGATCGTGAAACGCTGCGATACCGAGCCCGCTTCGCCTCGAGCCTGAACGAAGTAGAGCCCGCTCCGGAGATCGTGCTCAAGCCATTGGAAGCTGTGCGTGCCCGGATCGAGCGGCCCGTCGTGCAGGATCGCGACCGCGTGACCGGCGACGTCGTAGACACCGATGGACACGCGCTGCGTGCGGCCGAGCGTCAGCGCGAAGCGCGGCTCGCCACGACTGGGATTCGGCGTCACCGGAGCCAGCGCGAGCACATGCGGCGCGAGTTTGCCACCGACACCGGCGCGCGGGATCGGATCGAGGCGGACCGCCTTCTGCAGACCGCTCACGTTGTCCAGGCCGTAGGCCACGATCTGGCCGGCGTCGTTGATGTCGGTGGCGGCGAGCAGGAACCAGCGCGGTGAGGCATCGATGATGTCGTTGAGCGCGCGCAGCCCGCCGGCATCGGTGTAGACGAACGCCCGCTTGAGCCCTGATGTCGGCTGTCCCTGGCCGACGAAGTCGCCCTGCGAGTTCATGCCCCACACCACGTTGTTCTCGCCCACGCCACCCAGGTTCACCATCCCGACGCCTGGCGTGTAACGCCACACGCGACTGGCGTTGCCGTAGCCGTTGATGGAGAAGCCCGCGACCTGGCCGGCATTGTTCACGGCGCGACCGTTGCCGTACGTGAAGTCCGGGAGGCTGCCGAGGAACTGGAACCCGGTCCTGGGCGACCACAGGAACGCACCGTTGTTGTACGTGCCCGTCACGTCCCCGCGGTCGTTCACGTCGTACGCGGTGGCATTCCCGTTGGGTGCGATGTCGATCATGCCGCCGTCGTTGGTGTGCATGAACGCGTGGGTGGTGAGGGCCCCACCGGGTGTGGGCGACGAGCCGATCGAGACACCGGATTCGTTGATGGCCCAGCTTTCGCTCGAGCCGTCCAGGATCCCGAGCGCTTCCGGCACGCCCGCGGTCCAGCGCAGCGCCTGCTCCGCACCGCCCGGCGCCCAGCCACCGCCGACCACGACACCGGCGTCGTTGATGCCACGCGCGAGCGTGTACGTCTGACCCGGCAGGCCGGGCAGGGCAACCATTCCCGAGGCCTGGGTGTAGATGAACGCCCGCGGCGGCGACACACCCGACCAGCCGACGATCTGGCCGCTCGCGTTGATCGCCCACGGAACGCTGAACGTCTCACCGGGGAGTGTTCCCAGATCGTGCAGCGTGTAGAGAGCCTCGGCGCGCGCCGCCGGCGCGACGAAAGCGAACAGGAGGCTGAGCGCGGGAATCGCGGCCAGCAGGGTGAACGTGCGAGCCAGCGGACTCCGCTTCCACGACCGGTCGAGCGCGAACATCGCCACACCTCCTTGCGGCTGGAGCCGGCGAGCGAGGTCGTACGCTCGAGTCGCGAGTGGGCGGGCTCGCGCGAGGACGCTCTCTCCACTCGCCGGTAGACCGAGCCTACGAGGCACTGAATGCGCGGGGCCATGGTCCGGAGGGATGTGGTCCAAAAGGCGACCCGGCAATGGCGGCCGCGGGCTCGGTCGGCTACCGTTCCGCGCTTCGACGCGGTCACGGACGGTTGACGGGGAGACTTCACCATGCGCGTGCGCTTCGGTCGTCGATGGATCGCCCTACTCGGGGCCGTCATCGCCGACAGTGTCTCCGCCCAGGCCCCGCAGCCCGATACCACGGTGATCGAGGTCCCGGCGACGCTGGTGCGCGCCACGCACCCGGTCACCACCGCGGGCGGCACCGGGGCGACCCGGACGAGCCTCGACTCGTTGCCGCTCCCCTCCGACCCGACCATGGAGCGTGTGCTGCGTGCGCTGCCCGCGAGCCACGTGCGCACGAACTCCCGCGGTGAAGCGGAGGTCACCGTGCGCGGCTCGGAGTCCCGCCAGGTGGCCATCCTCCTCGATGGCATCCCGCTGGCGTACGCGTGGGACGGCCGCGCGGACGTCTCCGTGATCCCGTCGCTCGCGCCGCAGGAGGTCGTGTTCGTGCGCGGGCTGTCGACGCTGATGCACGGCGCCAACTCGCTCGGTGGCGTGGTCGAGTTCAACACCGGCGCAGCGGTCACGCGGGCGAGGAGCGACGTCCGCGTCTCCGGCGACGTGGACCAGGATGGCGGCCTCGGGCTGTCAGGGGTCGTGGCGGCGCCGCGGAAGACGGGCTCGGGCGTACTCAGCGCGCGCGCCGGCATGGGCTACCGCGATTCGCCGGGCCAGCGGCTCGCGAGCGGCATCACCGAACCCGTACCCACCGGCGACGATCTGCGGGCCAATACCGATGTCCGACAGCTGAACGGCTTCGCGACGCTGCGGCTCGATCGCGAGAACGGCGCGTTCCTGTCGCTGACCGGCGCGGGCTTCGAGGCCGAGCGCGGGATCGCGGCGCAGCTCGACGTCGCGAACGCGAGGTTCTGGCGTTACCCGTTCATCGCGCGTGGACTCGGCGTGCTCTCCAGCGGCACGGGGCGGCACGCGATGCCGTGGGGAGGCCGCGCCGACTTGAAGCTGAGCGCCGGCTATGACGCCGGCCGCACCGAGATCGACGCGTACAGCTCCCGCGACTACTCGACGGTGGTGGCACAGGAAGACGGCAACGACGAGGTGGTGACGGTGCGCTCGGTGGCCTCGCAGACGCTGGGGGACAACGCCGGTCTCACGCTCGGCGCGACCTACGGCGACATCCGTCACGACGAGGTCCTGAGCGGCATCGAGAACGCCTACCGGCAGCGGCTCTGGAGCGTGTCGGGCCAGGCGCAGGTCGGGCTGCCCGCGAGCGGCGCCGTGCGCCGGTACGAACTGAGCGCGGGCGCCACGTGGGACGGTGCCGACACGCCGATCACCGGGAACAAGCCATCGTTCGGCCGGCTCGATCGCTGGGGCGGACGCGTGGGCGTCGCCGCGCATCTCGCGGACGACCGCACCACGCTCCACGCCAGCGTCAGCCAGCGCGCGCGGTTCCCGTCACTGCGCGAGCTCTACTCGGGCGCCCTGGGGAGCTTCGAGATCAATCCCGACCTGAGGCCGGAACATCTGCTCGCCGCCGAGGGCGGCATGACGCGACGGGCGTCCTGGGCGGACCTCCAGCTCGTCGGCTTCTACCACCTGCTCTCGGACGCCGTGGTCCGCATCCGGCCGCCGGGTCAGAACTTCCAGCGCGTGAACCAGGAGGGCATCCGCAGCATCGGCGGCGAGCTGCTGGCGTCGCGCGCGTTCGGGCCGTTCCAACTCGGCGGCGAACTGGTCGCACAGCACGTCGAGGTGCTCGACCCGTCGGCTGGGCTCACGCGGCCCGAGAACATGCCGAGCGTCATGGCGGCGCTGAAGGCGCAGCTCCTGGTCGGCGCCGGGCTCCAGCTCGCCGCGGACGCCGAGTACACCGGCGAGCAGTCCGCGATCGATCCCGACACCGGTCTCGAATCCGAGCTGCCCGCCGCTGGACGACTCAACGTGCAGGTACGGCGCGCGTGGCCCATGGGTTCGGGCTGGATGCGATCGCTCGAAGCGCGCGCGACGTTCGAGAACCTCACCGACGCGGTGCAGTACGACGCGTTCGGGCTGCCGTTGCCCGGGCGCGGCGTACGGCTGGAGTTCAGCGTCAACTGAGGCTGCGCTACACGCCGGGCATTGCCCGCTTGAGCGGCTTCAGGACCAGCAGCAGCACGATCGCCATCACGACCGCGGCGCCGGAGAGCATCAGCCAGAAGCTCGAGTGCGGCATGTCGTCCCACAGCTTGCCGATCTGCGTGAGCTTGTTGCCGATCGCGGTGGCGACGAACCAGCCGCCCATCATGATGCCGCGATGTGCGCGCGGCGCCACCTTGGAGACGAGCGAGAGTCCCATCGGCGACAGCATCAGCTCGCCCAGCGTGAGCACGCCGTAGGCCCCGACCAGCCACAGCGGCGAGACGCGATAGTGGTAGATGTTCCCGTCGGTGACCGAGGCCTCGCCGACCTTCGCGGCCGCGAACAGCACCAGGAACGCCGTAGCGGTGAGGCCCATGCCGATCGCCATCTTGACCGGCGTGGACGGCTCACGCCCCTTGCGGTCGAGCCACCGCCAGAACGCCACCAGCGGGAACGTGAGCAGGACCACCCATCCGGGGTTGATGGCGTTCGAAATGATCCCGGTCACCTGCCACGCGGTGTTCTCGTTCGCCCAGTAGGTCATCGTGGACCCGTTCTGATGGAACACCATCCAGAACACGATCACGATCAGGTACACCACGATCAGCGCCGCGATGCGGTGACGCGTCGGGACCGCGTCGATCGGCAGGGCGCTCGCGGCCGCGGCCGGCGAGGCCCCTCCCGTGGGCGAGTCGGCGCCCTCGACGTGCCGCTTGAACCGCCACAGGATCGCGACCGAGATCACCATGCCCGCGGCCGCCACGGTGAACGCGGGATGGAAGCCGAACCGGCCGTGCACCATCTCGGCGATCACCGGGGCGAGGAACGCGCCGACGTTGATGCCCATGTAGAAGATGTTGTACGCGCGGTCCTTGAGGCGGCTGCCCTCGGGATACAGGTTGCCGACCATGGCGGACACGTTGGGCTTGAACAAGCCGTTCCCCACGACGAGGCAGGCGAGCGCGGCGTAGACCACCGGGATCGAGCGGATCGAGAGCAGCAGGTGCCCGGCGATGAAGAACAGCCCGCCGAGCGTGACCGAGCGCCGGTAGCCCAACTTCCGATCCGCCAGCCAGCCGCCGATGAACGGGCTCGCGTATACGAACATCAGGTAGTTCGCATACAGCCCCGTGGCCTGGTCCCCCGTCCAGCCGAAGCCCTGGCCGGTCGTGTCGCGCAGATAGAGCGTGAACATCGCCAGCATCGTGTAGAAGCTGAAGCGCTCCCACATCTCGGTGGCGAACAGGACGTAGAGGCCGCGCGGATGCCGTTCGGCGACGGCGGCGCGTTCGTGGGCGGAGAGAGCGGCCATGGTGGCGTCATCCTAGCCCACGGGGTCCGGCCGGCGTCGAGCCGCTGGCCCGCGCGCCGGCTCCCGATGCGCGGGCGGCGCTACATCTCCACGACCGCGGTGGCTTTCGTCTCCGGCGAGAGCACGAACGTCGTGCCCATGAGGACGATCGCCTTCCTCGCCGCGTCGACGCGCTCGACCTTGCCCTGATTCAGGACCCGCTTGTTGCCGTCCGCCTTCTCCGCAGCAGCCGCCGTCTGGTCTTCCACCTTCCTGGCCAGGAGTCCGCCGTCCGCGGAGTAGGTGCCCACGACCCGGACGTACATGCCGGGCTTGAGGTCGGTGATGCCGTGCAGCGTGGTCGCGGGCAGGAACTTCGACGTCGACTTGAGCTTCACGTGGTAGCGGCCGACCGTGAGTTGCTGGGTCCCGGGTTCCACGCTCTTGATCTGGCCCTTGATCGCCCAGTCGTCGTCTTCGATCGCGCCGGTGATGATCCGGGCCCTGTTGCAGCGGACGGTCTGATCCGGCTGGGGTGTGCCCTCGAGCCGAACCCACATCCCGGGCTTGGCCTTGCTGAAGAGCTCCGTAACGGTGATCGGCGTCTTGATGTCGCCAGGCGCCGCGGGTTGTGCAGTCGCCGTGCCCTGCGCCAGCGCCGTACCCGCAAGGCTCGACAGCAGCACACCGGTTGCGACGAACAGAATGCCATTCCGTGCTCTCATGTCGGTCACTCTCCTGAGGATTGGATGATCGGGCGAGGGAGCGCGTCACGCTCAGCGCTTCCATGGTCGCCCGTCGGTGGCTCTCAGCAGCCTGAATCCAAGCCCAGGGGAATGAAAGACGGTGTTTCACCCATTCGTGGCGCCGTCGAGTCAGTGGAACGCCCGACACGCCTCAGGGGAACCGCGTCGTCGTACGCGCTTTTACACGCTTCTAACGCGCGACGACCATGGGCGTCGCGACGGACTCCCCGCTCTGCACCAGGCGGACCCAATACACGCCGGCCTCGAGCGCATGAGCTTCCGGGATCCTCACGGAGTGGTTTCCCGGTTGAAGCGCGCCGAGTTCACGGGCGAGGATCTTCCGTCCCGCGACGTCCGTCACCTCGATCCGGGCCGGGGCCTGAGCGGTCAGCGTGAACGAGACCACGACGCTGTTCGCAGTGGGGTTCGGGCGCACGCGCGTGAGTGCCATTCCCGAAGGATTCCTCGCCGCGGGCGCGGACACGGTCATGCCGATGGGCACCTCTCGCGCCCCGATGTCGGGAGCCAGCCCCAGAAACGCGGGTGCGCTGACGCGCTTGCCGTTCCAGACGATGGACAACGCCCCGGCGTCGACACAGGGGCTGTCCCAGGCGAGATCGTGGTCAACTCCCATGAGCGGATCCGCGACCAGCGTCGTGCTCGCGTCGACATTCGAGGTCGTGTAGTTGGTGCCGTTGCCCCAGAACAGGTTGTACGACAGGAGCGACGAGGTGTTGACGCGTTTCACTCCGAACTGCGTGTTGCCGGCGATGATGTTGTTCATGAGCAGCATGTTGTTGCCGCCCGTGACGCCGATGGGGTTGTCGCAGATGGTGTTGCCGATCACCCGCACCGACTCGACCAGGGGGGCGCCAGCGAAGTCCTCGTCCGTGTTGCCGTCGTTCATGCAGCCGAGCCCCACCATCGCGTTGTCGGCGAGAACGTTGCCTTCGATGAGGATGTCCCGGCTCGAAGCGTCGGGATAGTCGATGAGCTGGATGCCATCCTCGGCGGCTCCGGAGATGAAGTTCCCGCGGAACACGATCTGCAGCATGGGTCCGCTGTAACCGTGCAGGCGCATCTCGATTCCGTCATTGCCGGACTGCAGGATCGTGTTGTACTCGACCGTGGGATCGCTGGAATTGTCGATGTCGATGCCGTCGTCACTGGAGTTGAAGAAGCGACACCCGCGGACCAGCCCACCGGAGTTCTCGAAGCTCACCTGGTCGCTGCCATTGATGAAGTGGCAGTCGAGGATGCTCGCCCGGCGCGCGAGGTTCTGGAGCTGGTGATCGCCGTTGACGAACGTCAGTCCTCGAACCGTCGTCGCTGGCCCGGCGGTCGGCTGGATCGTGAGGATCGTGCTGCTCGCGGTGAGCGTCGTGAGCGCGATGTCGTTGGTGTCGCCGGTCTCGACGTAGCGTGAGGCCAGCGTCACGCTCTTCCCCGCGATCACCAGGGCGCCGGCATAGGCGCCCCGCGAGACCACCACGGTGTCGCCACTCTGGGCTGCGTTGATCGCCGCCTGGATCCCGGTGACGTTTTGCGGAACACGGATCACGGCGGCCCCGGCGGTCCCTGCCGCGCTGCAGCCGACGATCAGGAACCCGGTAGTCGCCAACGATCGCCAGCGACTGGACGGCCTGCGCATGCCCCGCTCTCCGAATCCAGTATGAGAATACCAAGTCCAGACAACCTAAGGATACGCAGGTCGATGTCACGCCTGGACACCTAATTGATAAATGAGCCGCTACGGGCCGATCGTTCACACGAACGCGCGGGTCGTTCGTTCGCCCCGAGTTCGCGCTGTCGCGTGAGGTCGAACTCCGGGCGGCGCCGCCCCGCTCGGTGGAAGTTCGAGCGTCCGAGCCAGGGTTCGGCCCCGGGCGGCCGGTGAGCCTCGGGTCGCGCGATCGGGAGGCCTTGGGTCGAACCCGCTCGGGGGCCGGAACAGACCCGGGGCGGACACCATGAGCACCTGGCGACGGGGAGGGCCGCAACGCATGGCCGCCTGCCCCGGCTTACGGCGTAGCTGACCGGCACAGAGGGGCGCCCGGCACGACGGTTGGGTTGATGGCGTGCGCCCGGCGCGGCCTTGCCCTCTGCATCCTCGCACCGACGGCGGGAGTGGACGTTGAAGCTTCGGGGTAGTGCTTCGCATCGCCCTCGACGCGGAAGTTCGACGGAGGCCCCCATGGAGTGGAAAGGATCGCCCGGAGCCGGGCCTCGCCCTCCCCCTTCCTCCGTCACGTCGCGGGCATACCCGCTGGTTGCAAAAGTTCACGCGTTCGCTGACTCAGCGATTCACAACGTCGGAGCAACCCGGTACTCTCCCGGTGTTAAACACTTGATGTTGGGCCGCAATGCTCCCGACCGGCCGGCACGAGTCGTGACCGGGGTATACGGCCATGGATGGCTAAACGGAAGGGGTTGTCATCCATGGACATGCTCGGAAGGGGCTCGAGACGGGCCGTGGCGCTCGCGGCAATCGCGCTCGCAACGCTGTGTTCCGCGGCGCGCGCTGATGACGATGCGCCGCCGAAGAAAGCCGCGAGCCTGGGCGTCGCCACGTCGCGCATCACCGACACGTGGCGCGAGAAGAACGCGTATCGCGCCTCCGGCGTGCTGGTCGTGGGCGTCGATCCATCGGGTCGCGCCGCCAGGAGCGGGATCGCGGCCGGTGACGTGCTGGTGAGCGTCGACGGTCGCACGCTGCGAGAACCGAGCGACCTGGGCTACGCCGAGCGCAAGATGGAAGCGAGCAAGCCGGTGGCGGTCGTGCTGGCGCGCGACGGCGGGCACTCGATCAAGGTCTTCGACATCGCGCCGGTCATTACCGATGGGGGCGAGATGGTCACGCTCCTGGCGGCACCGGCGGTCACGTCGACGACCGCGACCCCCGATGCGGCCGCATCCCCGGAGCCAGCGAAGGCGACCGAACCGTCGGGCTCGAGCTTCATCACCGATTCGGCTCCGTTCGGCGGCACGACGACGACGGCCCCCGAGGGAGCGGTGACGAACTCGGTCGAGCCCGGGCCTGCGATCATCATCGCGCGCGGGGACACGGCGGCGCCGCCTGCCGACAAGCCGGCGAACAACAAGTCCGGCGCCGAGGAGCTGGGCGTGCGCGCGCAGCCGCTCACGCCGGACCTGGCGACCGCGCTCGGCTCTGAGGGTGTCGAGGGCGTGCTCGTGCTCGAGGTGAGCAAGGAAAGTCCCGCGGATCATGCCGGACTGCGCGCGGGCGACATCATCTTCAAGATCGGCGAGCAGTCGGTGAAGGATATGGGGTCGCTCGACCAGGCCGTTGCCGTGGCCACGAATCCGGCCGCGATCAGCATGCTGCGCCGCGGCGACCAGCAGATGGTGCTGGCGCCGCTCGAGGGTCACCCCGCACCTGCCAGCGATGTCGCGGCTGCAGCGGCGGCGACCCCGGCCGACCAGGAACAGGTGATCAACGAGCTCAAGGGCGAGGTGGCCTCGCTCAAGAAGGAGATGGCCGATCTGCGCGCGCAGATCGCGAAGCTCGTGGCGGACTCGGCGAAGCCGAAACAGTAGGTTGTGCGCAGAAGATTGTTGCTCGGCCCCGGGGCGGCGTCCCGCACCGGGGCCGTAGCGTTTTTCAACGGGCGAGCTTGAGCGTGTGGCGCCGCTCGTTGCGGATGCGACGGGTCGGCACCTCGCCGTCGTAGTAGCTTCGCCACTCCTCGGGCAGCGCGATACGCCACGGGAACCGCCGGGAGCGCAGCAGTTCCTCCACCGGGAGCG
>DATNFC010000053.1:0-6745 GCA_035606545.1 Candidatus Methylomirabilota bacterium | reverse complement strand
CCCAGGACTTGACCGCAGTCTGGACACAGGCTTGCCACGCACGCGCCTCCGGTCCCTCCGGCGCCGCCCGTGCTCGAGCCGCCGCCGCCCGTGGCGCCGCCCGTGCTCGAGCCGCCGCCGCCCGTGGCACCGCCCGTGCTCGAGCCGCCGCCGCCCGTGGCGCCGCCCGTGCTCAAGCCGCTCTCCGGCATGTCGCCGGCGTCGCCGCTCGAGCCGCCGTCCGCGGGCGTCGTGCCGCCCGCGCTCGAGCGGCCGCCACTGCTCCGCGTGCCGCCGGCGGCGCCGCCGTTTGCTGGCGTGGTGCCGCCCGTGCTGCCGCTCGAGCCGCCCCCCGACGAGCTCGTCGCCCCCCCGCTCGAGCCGGCTTCCGCCGTGTTGCTCGAGCCGTCGAGGGCCGCGGAGCTCGTACGGAACGACTCGCCCGAGCACCCGATCAGCACGAGG
Source organism: Candidatus Methylomirabilota bacterium (assembly GCA_035606545.1). Classification (GTDB taxonomy): domain Bacteria; phylum Eisenbacteria; class RBG-16-71-46; order RBG-16-71-46; family RBG-16-71-46; genus JAIOPA01. Next base: position 6,301 of record DATNFC010000053.1, on the reverse strand, counting down.
GCTACGAGGACTCTCCGAGCGCCGTGGCGTCTCGTGTCCGCTCTCCCGTCATGTACGGGCACCGTGGCGCATGCTGACCCGCCCTTCCGCACTCGTCGCATTGGCGTAGCTCCTTCCTTGCCGGACAGCCCGGCGCGTGCCGAATCTGCTCGTCGGTGTCGCCGCGAGCGTCGCAAAAGTTGCACTTTCTACGGGGCACCGGTCTCTCCCGTGGTGTCCACTACCGACGCCTCGGCCTCCGCCTGGCGCGTGCGCATGTGTTCCTCGATCGCCTTGATGGCTTGCTGCGCCTTCTCTTCGGGCAGCACGGCCTGAGCGATCGTCACGATCAGCGGAACCCCGATCTTGTCGGCGACGTCCGGCACGATTTCGAGCCACGCGGGGAGCTGACTCTCTCCGTCGCTGGTCCCGTTGCCGCGCGTCGTCTCGTGCACGAGCGCGCGCGCGAACTGCAGCACGGGAAGGAACTCCGATAGGCCCATGTCCTTTTTCGCCGGCGTTGCCGGCCGCGTTCGCTCGAGCAGCCCAGCGATCCGGTCGAACATTTCCAGCTCGTTGTTCTTCGGCTTCTCCTCCGCACGCGCTAGCAGGAGGCGGTTCACGGCGTTCGTGGTCTCCGCGGACATTCTCGCGATCGCGGCCATGGTCTCCCGCATCGGGTCCACCGTGGGCGGCGCCGCGGGCGGCCCCTCGAGTGCGCGCAAGAGGAACCGCTCGAGCAGTCGATCGGAGAGCGAGCCGTTCCCTCCGACGGCGCCGCCGGGCAGGCTCGAGCCCGCGCCGGCGGCGTCGCCGGCGAGCTGCTCCTCTCCGTCGACGCTGAGCCGCGTTGCCGCGATGTACTGTCCCGCGTCGTTGAACGCCGATAGGTCGTAGTCCCCGCCGCCCCAGTTGTCTTTGAGCCACTTCGGCGTGACGACGTTCGGCGTCCACTCCGAGGAGCCGCGGCGGTCGAACTTCCTGTACCGCTTGCCGTTCCAGAGCTTCGACACACGACAGCGCGTGATCCGCGTGTCGATCCCCTTTTCCTTCAACCTCGCGAGCCGAAGCGGATCGATGATGAACGCATCGCCGATCGGCTCGCTGGCGCGACCGTCATCGGGGGATTCGGGTTCGATGTCGAGGTTGACGAGCGGCCCATCAACGAGCGGCGCGTCTTCCGCGGCTGCGTCGGCTTTCCTTCGTGCCATTGGTTCCCTTGCCTGCAGGTTGCCTGCCGGTGCCCTGCAAAAACGTGGTTTTTGCCTGATTGAACCCTTGGACGAACGTAGCTCGTCCGAGCATCAGGCACCGTCTCACCCACCCCGACGTTGTGTCCCCGAAGGCCTGCGCGTCGAGCTCGACGCGGCCCCGTTCCTCCGGGGCCAGGCGAATCAGCAGGGTAGCGGTCTTCCGAGACTCGGCCATCTAAGCACACTATACGCCCGGTGGGGAAGGTTCGCGGGGCTGCTCGAGCAGCCGCCGGCACTGCGGGCATAGGCCCACGACGCCGCCGTGCGAGTGGACGGCCCAGTGCTGGCCCGCAGTCGCAGCGCTGACGCGTTTGCAGAGCGACCGCGCCCCCTCGAAGTAGTGCGCCCGCGGGCCCGCCACGCGCCAACCTCGGGGCACGGGCGCCGTGCCGAGCTCGGCGGGACCCAGGAGCCGCTGAATGCGTCGGGCCGTCAAACGGGTAGCTCCCCCTCTGCCATCCAGCGCTTGGCACCACGAGGGCCGTACCCGTAGACGCGAGCGTGGATGGCAGGCCTTGCCCGCTCACGCGCGAGCAGAATCCGGTGGCGGCCGTCGATGATCCAGGCCTCGCCCGTTACGACGTTCAGGCCGACACTCACGGGGCCACCGTGCGCAGCACCGCCCGTGCGGAGGTAGCGGAAGGATTCTGGTCTCAGGCCCGCTTCGGGGATCGTCACACCGCGCAAACCGACGCGGAAGAAGCGTCCGGGCGTCCACTCGGTCATGAAACGTCCACCATCGCCAGGTAGTCCCACCACCAACGCCCGCCTTCGTGCAGCCCGCGCAGGCCGACGACGAAACTTTGCAGCGCCGTCAGGTCGACGCCACGAGGCTCGCCGTAGAGCACTCGCCGATGCCACGCGACAGTAGCTTCCTCCGGCGTCTTCTTGTGCGGACCGGTCGCCTTGCACCAGCCGCACTGAATCCAGCAGAGGCGACCTACGCTCGGGATTTGCTCGTCGAATCTGTCATGATCGGAGTGCCCGCAGAACGGGCATGGTTGTAGGGGGTTGTCGTTCTTCATTGGTTCTCCCCCAGGATGCGCCGTACCGTCGTGCGGCTGATTCCGAGCTCTCGAGCGATCGCAGCGGGTCGCAAGCGCTTGCCTGCTAGCTGGCGAACGCTCCTCGCCTTCAGCGAAGCGGACCGCGGCCGCCCCAGGTGGCGCCCCTCGCGGCGCGCGTGCTCGATGCCCGCTCGTACACGCTCGCTCCGAAGCTCCCATTCGAATTGTGCGAACACGGACAGCACGCCGGCGACGACGCGTCCGACGGACGTCGTGAGGTCGAAGGCCTCCGTTAGCGAAACGAACGCTACGCCGAGCTCCTGGAGCTCGCGCAGAGACTGCACCAGATCGGCGAGCGAGCGGCCCCACCGGTCCAGCCGCCACACGAGCACGGCGTCCAGCTCGCGCCGGCGAGCAGCCTCGAGCAGGCGCGCGCGCTCGGGTCGGTGTCGCATGCTGCTACGTGCCTCGTGCGCCTCGAGCACGACGGACCAGCCGCGGCGCGCGGCGTACTCACGGAGCTCGCGGAGCTGCATCGGGATCGTGTGTTGCTGCGCGCTGGACACGCGGGCGTACAGCGCCACGCGGCGCGGCTCGAGCTGGCCGAAACCCTCCCGCGCGCCCGCTCCTCGAGGAGCGGGTTTCTTGCGGGGTCGAGGGGGCGCTTTCCGCGTGGCCAAAACGTTTACCTTTCGGCCTGCCCTCGAGAGAAGCACGGACGCCCGGCGATCGCCGCGTCGACGAAGCTCGCGCATGTCTCGCAGAGCGGAAACGACTCGGTCGAGGTGTTGCCCGTCGCGAGCGTCTCAGCCATGCGATGGATCCAGACCACGACGTCCGTGGGTAGCGGGCCCTTGCAACGGTGACAGCGTTCGGCGTCTGTGCGCATCGTTACCTTTCGGCCCGCTCGAGCACGTCGAAGATGGTGAGCTGCTCGGTCCGTGCACGCGTGCGACAGTCGGCGTCGTGCTGCGCGAGCTGTTCTTCGCGGAACCGCAGTTCGGCGGCGACGTGCTTCGGCCACTTCGCTGCGCGCAGGCGCCACGCGTTCACGGTGCGCAGGAGCGTTAACGAACGCTGTAGACGAACCTGGTTCATGACGGCGTGTTGAAGAGCGCGTGCGCAACCGCGATGACGTGGCGGTTTGAGCCCAAGAGCTCTTCTTCATCCTTTGCGATGGTTTCGAGCAACCTCCACGACTCGACGCGGTCCCCGGCGTCGTAGAGTCGTAGGACTCGATGCACGTGCACGCGAATGCGGTGCATTCGATCGGCCACCTCTTGGAGGTCGCGTTCAAGGCCCAGAACGACGTCGCCGGCGACGTGGCACGCGGTGCACAGGTCGGGGTACAGCCACGCGCAGCCGCCCTCGCAGGCGCGTTCAGCCGTGCACCTGCACTTGCGGCACCGCTGCTCAATGTGACCGGCGCGGACAACGAAGCCGAGGCGGTTACTGGAGTACAGCTCGATCGCCGCGCGCACGTCGTCGTCGTCGACGATGCGCCGCCGTGTGGGCCGTTCGCAGATCCATTCCGTTCGGCTGCCCTCATCGGGGAACGCCAGGAGCTCGTTCCGCTCGTCGTCGACGGCGTAGAAGTACCCGGTGTTCACGAATGCCCCCCGGGCCGGCCGCCCTCACCCTGACGGCGGCCGGCCCGAATCTCCGCCAACGTCTCCGTCGACGGCGGGGGGTCTTTGCGCGTGCCCCAGCGGATCACTTGCTCTCCGGCTCGAGCCCGAGGACGGACCGCACGAACGCTCCTCGGCGCTTAGGCGCATCTTCGACGTGCAGCACTGCGCCGAGCACCACCGGCAACGAACGTCGAATGCAGAGCGCGCAGACGCGGCCGATGGCGACGTCCGCACCGTTTCGGTAGAGAGCACGTGCACCGGTGCCGCGGCGGATCGTTCCGAGGCACGAGGGACAGTGCTTCACGGCGTGTCGTGTTCGAGGCATCTGGGTTTCCTCCCACTTCGATAGCGGCTGCCGGTCCCCCGGTATCGGGCGGGGGGAAGCCCTTGCGAAGGACCGGCGCCTAGTCAGCAGTATCCGACGGTCGAGACGACGCGTCCATTCCACTTGCGATCAACGATCCATCCGACGACGTCGCTGGCGACGAGCGCGAGTGCGGTGTGGGAAGGAGGTAACAGCGGGAACGAAAAACGGGGGGTAAAGGTGTCGTGGGGGGAAAGCGCTGTTCGTTGTGATCCTAGTTTCGCGATTCCAGCGTCACCGCGCGCACGTCGACGCCGTACGAGCTCGGGGCACGTTTTATCGATCGCTGACGACTTGGATCCTAGTTTTGTGGACGGTGCGCGACGTCGCACGCCGGCGACGTCGTCCACGTGTGCTGACGACGGACACCCGCCGTCACGAGCTTGGCTCGTGTCAGCGGGTTTCCTGCTTGTCTGCGTGTGTCTTGCTTCGTCCACTCCCCAGCGCCGGCGACATCGCGCCGCTAGGAGCCCCTGCCTCGCCCGCGCACGCGCCGTCGCATCGCTTCGAGCTCTTCGGCCGTCGGCTGCTCTGCACGCGCACGCTCGTCGTAGCGCTCTTCACGCGCCAGCCGACGCGCTTCGTTTTGCTCTTGGCGCTCTCGAGCTCGGCGCTGCGCCAGCCACGGCTTCAGGTGCCGTTCCGCCGCGGCCGCTCTCCACGGCGTGTGTGCGTGCTGCAGTGGGAGCGTTTGCACGACGCCGCGCCACCACGCGTCCGCTTCGGGCCCGAGGCGGCCGCCGTTGTCGAAGTAGAGACGGAGCGCGGCCGCGGCCTCGTCGGGCGACGGTGAGGCGCCGTGCTCCGGTGGCCACAGGTCGCAGATCCATCGAATGAGGACCGCGCACTGTCGGACGTCGCTCGGCGTCGGTGCGACTGCACGCGCGGCGCGTTCGACCGGTTCGAGCCGTTCGCGGGGCATGCCGCGAGCTCGGCGGTAGCCACGGCGGCTCGTCGTGTAGTCCGTCCGCGGCGGCCGCCCGGGCCGCGCCGCCGGCATCCGGATCTCTGCTTCGCGAAGCGCTTGAGCAGCACGCCGGATCGTCCGCGGCGTGACATGGGCGAGCTCGGCCGCGCGCGTGTTGCGGCCACGTGTGTCGAGCCCCACCTCGTGGATCGTCAGTCCGTAACGTGAAAGGCTTCCCGGCAGGGAAACGAGGCGGCGGATCTCCTGCCGGGAAAGCATCAGCTGCTGTGTCCCTCTTCGTCGGCGTCGCAGTCGAACTCGAGCGGAGCTAGCTCCCCTCGTTGCGCCTCGATGCACTCGACCCGGCCGCACGTCGCCTTGCCGTCGAGTGCGAAGTCACCGCACGCGGGGCATCTGGGCCAGTCGGGCGGGTACATCCTACGGTCCCCTTCTCTGAACGCGTCGCAGCGTTTCGAACGCCGCGACGTAGAACGGCGCCCACCAAGGCAGCCGAACCGACGCCCACGCCGGCGTCATCCGTCGGCCTCGTTGACGAGAGCCTGGACGATGTTGCGCAGGTGTCCGACGGCCTTCGCCACTTCTTCGAATGCGAGCGCGATGTGCGTGTTTCGCGCTTGCGACGCGTGGTTCAGAGCAGCGGACAACGACTTGTCCGCGAGCTCCAGGTGCCGGAGCGCGACGCGCGGGCTCACGAGCTACCCCCGCCCGCGTGCGCGACGCGCCCGCTACCGCCACACTCCTCGCACCTTGTCGCCGCGTTGCCGCCGAGCGTGCACGTGCCGGCACCGTGGCACGCGAGGCAGACCACTCGCATCCAGGCAGCTCGCTTCGCGCCCTCCTTTTCGTCCGGCACGAGGCCGAAAAGGAACAGGTAGAGGCAGTCCGCGATCGCATCCAGCGCCTTGCTCTGCTCCACCCCGGCGGGTGTGACCAACCGACGGCGGTAGGCAACATGCCGGATGAGGTTCTGAGCCCTTCGCAGGTCGTCGACGTCGCGGTCGAGCGCGGCGTAGCTGCGATCTTCGGTGCCTGGTTCATTCGTGTTACGGGGCATTGTTCGGGCCTCCTTGTCAGGTCCGGGCCAAGCCCCTCGGCCGTCTTGCGAACGGCGCGGGGGGCACTTCCTTCGTTTCGAGCCT
>DATNFC010000052.1:0-3867 GCA_035606545.1 Candidatus Methylomirabilota bacterium | reverse complement strand
CCTCGACGTGCTGTGGGCGATCGGCTACGACATCATGCAGAGCCACGCCGACATCGTGCGCACGCAGAAGGTGCTCGAGAACGTGCCGCTCGTGGTGGTGCAGGACCTGTTCATGAACGAGACCGCGCGCGCCATCGGCACGGTGTTCCTGCCGGCGGCCGCGAGCTTCGAGAAGGACGGCACGTTCATGAACAGCGAGCGCCGCATCCAGCGCGTACGGAAGGCCGTCGAGCCGCAGGGCGAGGCCGTGGCCGACTGGGTCCCGGTGTGCGAGGTGGCGAAGCGGATGGGCATGAAGGGCTTCGATTTCAAGGACGCGGAAGAGATTTGGAACGAGGTGCGGATGCTGTGGCCCGCGGGCGCCGGCGTCTCGTACGCGAAGATGGAGCGCGAGGGCGGCATCCAGTGGCCCTGCCCCGACGAATCGCACCCCGGCACGGTGCGGCTGCACAGCGAGACGTTCACGCTCGGCGACCGCGCGCCGTTCAGCCGCCCGGAACAGAAACCGCTCCAGGAGCCGACGACGGAGGAGTTCCCGCTCCTGCTCGTGACCGGCCGCACGCTCTACGCCTACAACGCCGGCACGATGACCGACCAGACCGCGAACCTGGGGCTTCGTCCAATCGACACGCTCGACGTGCACCCCGACGACGCCGACAAGTTGGGCATCGCGGACGGCGACGAGCTGCGCATCGTGAGCCACTGGGGCGAGGCGCAGTTGCCCGCGCGGCGCGACGATCGCGTGAAGCGCGGCGAACTGTTCGCCACGTTCCACACGCCCGCAGCGCACGTGAACCGCCTGCTCGGCCCGCACCGCGACAACAAGGTGAACACGCCCGCCTACAAGCGCACGGCCGTGCGGCTGGAGAAGCTGCCCGCCACGGCGAAGCGCGTCCGCAAGGCTGAAGCGGCCACGAACGGCAAGCGCGCGAACGGGGCGGCGGCGGGGCAGTAGCGCGGCGCGCGCACGGACGGTGCCACGGTGCGCCATCCGTGACGTGCGATGCCGCATCCTTGCGAATGAGAAGCCGACGCCCCGCCTCGGGGGATGTCCTGCGCGCTGTGGCAAGGGCGTCGGCGTAAGTTCAGCGGGACACGCGCATCCGTTGTCCGTCCTGGAAGTCCGTCTCGGCGGGGCAGAATGTCTCGCCGCCGCCGTTGGAGTGCGCGTGCCCGTGTACCGGCGGCCCCGGGAGAGGCTTGCTTCGACCGCGGTCGTCCGCGAAGGGACGAGAGATGAAGCGAGAATCGGACCCGGAGCCGCAGAGCTGTGCGTGGGTGGGGGGACCTCGGCCCACGAGTGCTCAGGCCCGATCAAGCTAGCCCGCGTCGGCCCTTTGACCGGAGTGTCAGCCCGTAGGTAACGTCTCGGCGCGGGTCGGGAAACGGCCGCCAGCAAGACGCATAACCGCAGCGACAACGCGCGACTGCGCTTGATGACCGCATCCTCCGCCAAGGCTGGAATGCGTGGGGGTTGCGTGAGGTTGTTCTTCGTCGAGCGGACGCGATGACCGTCGAGAAGTCGAAAGTCCCCGACACCGCTGCGGTGCGTGCGCAGCTCGAGCGGGTCCTCGCGAGCTCGCACTTCGCTGCCGCGCCGGGCGCGAGCCGGCTGCTGCGATTCATCGTCGAGGAATCCCTCGCCGGCCGCGCGCAGCAGCTCAAGGAGTACACGCTCGCGCGACAGGTTTTCGAGCGGGATGCCTCGTTCGACTCGAAGACCGATCCCGCCGTGCGCGTCGAAGCGAGCCGCCTGCGAAATCGGCTCGAGCACTACTACCTCACGATCGGGCGTGCGGACCCGGTGCTGATCGAGCTGCCGCGCGGCACCTACGTGCCCGCGTTCCTGCCCCACGCAGACGTCCTCCACCTGGGCGAGGCGCTGGCCGAGGCGAAGTCCGGCCGCGAGGGCGCCGCCATGGTGGGCTCGCTCGGGGCGTGGCCCGATCGTGGCCCGGCGATCGCCGTGATGCCGTTCGAGAACCTGGGCGACGCGTCCGACACCACGCTCGCCGACGGGCTCTCGATCGAGATCGTCACCGCGCTGTCGCGGTTCCACGAGCTGCACGTGCTCGGGCGCAGCACGGTGTTCCGGCACCGCGGCGAACGCGACGCCAGGCGACTGCGGGGCGAGCTGGGTGTGGACTGGGTGCTCGCGGGCAGCGTGCGCCGGGCCGCGAAGCAGCTGCGGGTGAATGTCGAGCTCGTGAACGCCACCGATGGATCGGTGCTCTGGGCCGAGAGCTACGAGCGCGACCTCGAGGTCGAGGCCATCTTCGCGGTCCAGGCGGACATCGCCCGCCACGTCGTCGCCACGCTCGCCCAGCCGCAGGGCGTGCTCGCGCGACCGCTGACGGTGGCCGCCAAGCGCAAGCCGCGCGAGCGGCTGAGCTCCTACGACTGCGTGCTGCTGTTCTACGACTACGGCGCCAACCAGTCACCGGAAGCGCACCTGCGCGTGCGCGACGCGCTCGAGGCCGAGGTGCGCGAGGCCCCCGACGTGGCGGCGCTGTGGTCGGCGTTGTCCATGGTCTACGCGGACACGTGGCGATTCGGGTACAACGTCCAGCAGTCCCGCGAGAAGGCACGGGAGCAGGCGCTGAGCGCGGCGCGAAAGGCGGTGAAGCTCGATCCGCAGGACGCGCTCAGTTACCACGCGCTGTTCCTCGCGCACTATGCAAACGGCGACCTGAAGGCGTTCCGGAAGGCCGGGAACCGCGCGCTCGAGTTGAACCCCAATCATGTCGACATCCTCGCCGACTACGGCCTGCACCTGACGTTCTGCGACGACTGGCGGCTCGGACGACTGCTGCTCAAGGCGGCGTTGTCGCTCAACCCGGAGCCGCCCGACTGGTACTGGTTCCCGTTCTTCATCTGGCACTTCGAGCGGAACGAATTCGACGCCGCGCTGGACATGGCGTTGCGTGCCCGGAACGAGCGCTTCTTCTGGACGCACGGCATGCACGCGCTGGCGTTCGCGGCGCTGGGCATGCGCGCCGAGGCGGCCGCGGCCGTCTCGCGGCTGCTCGAGACCTATCCCGGGTTCGCCAGCGTCGCGCGCGAGGAGCTGGCGCGCTGGGGCAGCCCCGAACGCACCGAGCGCGTGCTCGGGCTGCTGCGCGACGTGGGACTGTCGATCCCGATCACGGAGTCCACGGCCGCGGCGTCCCACCCGGCCCCGCGCGAAGGCTAGGCCCGTGCTCGCGCTCGGCACGCTGGCGGCCAATGCGGCGCTCGCCGCCACGGCCCCGCTCGGCGGCGTCGACATCCTTCCCGTGCTCGCCTCGCTGGCGGTCATTCTGGTGGCCGCCCGCCTGGGCGGCGCGCTCGCCGAGCGCCTCAAGCTGCCGGCGGTGCTGGGCGAGTTGGCGGCAGGAATCGTGCTCGGCAACCTGGACCACGTGGGCTTCCACGCGTTCGACGCGTTGCGCGGCGTCCCCACGGTGGAAGCGTTCGCGCAGGTGGGCGTGCTGTTCCTCCTGTTCCAGGTCGGGCTCGAGTCGGACGTCGGCAAGATGGCCGCGGTCGGGCTCTCGGCGACGCTGGTCGCGGTCCTGGGCGTGATCACGCCCATGGTGTTGGGCTTCGGCGTCTCGTTCGCCTTCCTCCATGGCCAGAACCCGCTCGTCCACTGGTTCGTGGGCGCGACGCTCACGGCCACGAGCGTGGGCATCACCGCCCGCGTGCTCGGCGACTTGCAGCGCACCACGAGCGTCGAGGGGCGCATCATCCTCGGCGCCGCCGTCATCGACGACGTGCTGGGACTGATCGTGCTGGCGGTGGTGAGCGGGCTGATCGTCGCCGCGAACGCGGGACGCGCGTTCGACGCGACGGGCCTGGCGTGGATCGTCGCCAAGGCGCTCGGCT
>DATNFC010000051.1:0-4225 GCA_035606545.1 Candidatus Methylomirabilota bacterium | reverse complement strand
CGCAGGCGGACCTGTCGTTCGTCTACAACCTCTCGCACGGCGACACCCAATTCCCCGTGCTGCTGCCGGGCTCGGTGGGCGAGTGCTACGAGTTCGCGCAGGCTGCGTTCGACCTGGCCGAGCGGCTGCAGATGCCGTTGTTCGTGCTCTCGGACCTCGACCTCGGCATGAACAATTGGATGAGCGACCCGTTCTCGTACCCGGACAAGCCCTGGGATCGCGGGAAAGTGCTCGATGACGATGCGCTTGCGAAAGTCGCCAAGTTCGAGCGCTACCGCGATGTGGACGGCGACGGCATCCCGTACCGCACGCTGCCGGGCTCGAAGGACTGGAAGGGCACGTACTTCACGCGCGGCTCGGGCCACGACGAGGCGGCACGCTACACGGAGGACCCGAACGCGTACGTGCGCAACATGGACCGACTGAAGCGGAAGCTCGAGACGGCGCGGACGCTGGTGCCCGTGCCCGAGGTGTTCTCGACGAACGGCGCCGAGATCGGCCTGATCGCCTACGGCTCGTCGCACTGGGCGGTGGTCGAGGCGCGGGCGGAGCTCGCGGCGGCGGGCGTGCGCACCTCTTATATGCGCGTGCGCGGGATGCCGCTGCCGGCGAGCGTGGCCGAGTTCGTGAAACAGCACGATCGCGTCTACGTGATCGAGCAGAACCGCGACGGGCAGCTGGCCGAACGCATTCGCCTGGAGTCGCCCGATCGCGCCACGCGTGTGCGCAGCGTGCTCCACTACGACGGTCTGCCGCTGGACGCGCGCTCGGTCGTGCGCGGCGTGCTGGCGCACGAAGGCGTCGCCCAGGGAGTCGTGAAATGACTCACCCGGAGATTCGTTCCGGCCAATCACCGGGAGGAAATGCACCGTGAGCACCCCAGCCCCGGCCGGGCAGCCGGTCAACCGTGTCGGCCTCACCAAGGCCGAGTACGACGGCAGCAAGACCACGCTGTGCCCGGGCTGCGGCCACAACGCCATCACCGGCGGATTGATCCAGGCCGCGTGGGAGGCGGGGCTGGAGCCGCACCGCGTGGCGAAGCTCTCGGGCATCGGCTGTTCGAGCAAGACGCCCGCCTACTTCCTCGGCCACTCGCACGGCTTCAACGCCGTGCACGGCCGCATGCCCAGCATCGCCACCGGCGTCCACGCCGCGAACCGCGAGCTGCTGCTGATCGGCGTCTCGGGCGACGGCGACACCGCGAGCATCGGCCTCGGACAGTTCTGCCACCTCGTGCGCCGCAACGTGCCGGTGGTCTACATCATCGAGAACAACGGTGTGTACGGCCTCACCAAGGGCCAGTTCAGCGCCACCGCCGACGTGGGCAGCACGCAGAAGGGCGGCAAGGCGAACCTGCTGATGCCGATCGACCTGTGCGCGGTGGCCATCGAACTGGGCTGTGGCTTCGTGGCGCGCTCGTTCTCGGGCGACCAGAAGCAGCTGCGGCCGCTGCTGAAGGCGGCGTTCGCGCACCCGGGCACGGCGGTGATCGACGTCATCAGCCCGTGCGTGACGTTCGCCGACCACGAGGGCTCGACGAAGAGCTACGCCGCAGTGAAGGAGCACGACGCGCCGCTCCACGACATCGAGTACGTGCCGTACTTCGAGGACATCACCGTGGACTACGAGCCCGGCACCACCCGCGAGGTGACGATGCCGGACGGCTCGCGTGTCTACTTGAAGAAGCTCGCCGAGGACTACGACCCGACCGACCCGACGCGGGCGATCACCGTGATCCGCGAGGCGCGCGATGAGCTGAAGCTCGTGACCGGGCTGCTCTACGTGAACACGACGACGCACCGGTTCGACCAGGAGATGAAGCTGGTCGACGAGCCGCTGGCCACGCTGCCGCTCGATCGCGTGCGGCCGCCGAAGAGCGTGCTCGACTCGATCATGGCCAGCTATCGCGAGGGCAGCGCGCCGGTCGGTGCGGGTGGCGGTTGATCCCGAGGGCGCACTGAGCGCGCGGGACGAGCGCAAGGCTCAAACGTCAGCGTTCGACGCGCGCGCCTCGTCGTACGCGTTGTGGCCGGAGCTGGTGCGCGGCGAGACACGCCACCGCGTGCTCGAGCGCCTGGAGCCCGTGGCCGACGAGGTGCTGCTCGATCTCGGCTCCGGCCCAGGCGCCATGGCGCGCGCCGCGGGACCGTTCGTGAAGCGGGTGGTGCTCTGCGACCTGTCGCCGGCGATGCTGCGCGCCGCCGCACTCGAGTCGCGCCGCGCGGAGCGGCTCGTGCCGCCGCGCGTCGCGGCAGATGCCGCGTCACTCCCGTTCCGGGACGGCAGTTTCGACCTGATCGCCTGCCGTCACGCGGCCCGGTTATTCGGCTCGTCCGCGCATGCCGCGGGAGAGATGCACCGCCTGCTCTGCCGTGGCGGTCGCGTCGCGATCTGCGACGTGATGGCGACCGGCGACGGCGACGTGGACCGAGTGCTCGTCGCGCTCGAGGATCTGCTCGCGCCGTGCGGGGTGACGCTGCTCACGCCGGCCGCGTGGGGAGAGCAGCTCGCGCGCGCCGGCCTCCGGCGCGACTGGGACGACCAGCCGCTCGCGGAGTTGGAGGCCGGCCGGTCGTGGATCGACGCCTGCGCGCGCTGCGGCGTGGCGCAATCCGCGTGCGACGAGGGCAAGCGCCTGCTGCTCGATGCGCCCGCCGCAACCCGGCAATCGCTCGGCGTGCTCGCGCACGGCACCGATGTGGTCTACCACCCGCCATTCGGCATCGTGGGCGCGACGCGGGTGTAGCCGTAGAGCGGATCCGGGACGCCGGCGTCCGCGCTGTCGGCTACTTCACGACGGATGTGATCTGCGTGCCGTCGTGCAGGATGTACGTGTAGCCCATCACGACGACCATCTTCTTGGACGGATCGACGCGCTCGACCTTCCCCACGTGCGAAAACTTCTTCTCGCTGCCGGGTTTCTTGGCCACCTCCGCCGTCTGGTCGTCCAGCTTCGTGGCCGCGAAGCCGTTCTCGTAGTTGCCCTCGACCTTGACGTACATGCCGGGCTTCACGTCGGAGATGGCACGCAGCGTATTCATGGGGCTCTTGAACTTCGGTGTGCCCGAGAAGCGAACCCGGAGCCGGCCGATCGTGACGAGCCGATTCGCCGCGTCGACGCTGGCGACCTGCCCCTTGATCGCCCAATCGCCGTCGCCGACGGCGCCCGTGATCGTCTTGGCTTTCGCGCACAGCAGGGATTGGTCCGCCTGGGGCAGGCCCTCGAGGCTGACCCAATTGCCGGGCTTCGCATGAGCGAAGAACTCCGCCATCGTGATCTCCGTCTTGACCGCCTGCGCCCCGGCGGGCCGTATCGGGGCCGCGAGCAGGAGTCCGGCCGAGAGGAGAAGGATGCCTCGTGTGGCTCTCATGTTCGTCACTCCTTGGAGATGGGTGCCGTACCGCAATTGCCAGATACACTGACGCTAACGAAATATGAATGGGAGTCCACAGGAATTGCGTCTCATACAGGTAACAAGCAGGTCACGAGCGGCCGGATGTCAGCGCCGGAGCGGTGGCCAACGGCTCGTGGGGCAGGCGATTGCGGTCGGCCTCGTCGGCGCCGAGCGGGTGTAGGATGATGCCTCGCCGCACCCCATGGGCCGCGTACGCGAGGAGGTTGCCGTGACGTACTCCGAGTGGCTCTACGCATTCCCGAGCGTCGCGCTGATGCTGCTCGCGATCCCGCTCATCCTGCGCCGCATCCCGCCGAACCCGCTCTACGGCCTGCGCGTGCCGGCCACGTACAGGGACGATCAGGTCTGGTACGACGCGAACGCGGCGAGCGGTCGGGACTTCCTGGTCTTCGGCGCGAGCCTGACGCTGTTCACGTTCGTGCTGCCGGTCTTCGGCGTTCGCGACATGGCGTTCGCGATCGCGTGGAGCCTGGCGGTCGGCGCGGGTGCGATCGGCACGGTCGTGCTCGGGTGGACGCGCGCGAACCGGATGTTCCGCGAGCGTCAAACGCGCGCCCGTTGACCGTTCCCCTGCGCCGGTAGGCAGTGCCCGCCCCGGCTGCCACACATCCGCCACAAAATGTCGCACCGATGCCGTTGCTGCACCCCGCGACGCGTGCTTGAATCGAGAGGCCTACCGTGAGGCCTCTCGCGGACGCGGGCGCAAGCCGCCGGCGCCGACCTGTCACCCGTCACCAGGGAAGCCAATCCCGCATGCGCGCTGCCGCCGTTCGATCCCCGTTCGCGATCCCGCTCGTCGTGCTTCTCGT
>DATNFC010000050.1:0-8747 GCA_035606545.1 Candidatus Methylomirabilota bacterium | reverse complement strand
CGCCACGCTCGACGCCGGCGCGCCGCGCACCGTCGGCCTCTACTTCATGTACGACGTCAAGCAGGTCGACGCCAAAGAGTGGACCTCGCCGCCGTGGGCCGCCGCGCTCGTCGACAAGCCGGGGCTCGGAAAGGTGATCATCGGTCGCGGCGCGGTCAACCAGAAGGGCCCCGAGGCGGCGTTCCTCGCCGCGCTGCACGCTATCCGCGGCGCCAAGCGCAAGCTGCCTGTGAACCTGGTCATGGTCGCCGAGGGCGAGGAGGAGATCGGGTCGCCGCACATCGGCCAGATCGTCCACCGCCCCGAAGTCGACGCGGCGCTGCGCAAGTGCGTCGGCGTGTTCATGCCGTCGGCGTCGCAGGATCCCGACGGCGTCGTGACCGTGAGTCTCGGCGCCAAGGGCGTCGTCGAGCTGGAGCTGGTCTCGAGCGGGGAGAAGTGGGGCAAGGGCCCGGGGAAGGACATCCACTCGTCGTTCAAGGCGATGGTCGACAGTCCCGCGTGGCACCTCATCAAGGCGCTGAACACGCTGGTCTCCGAGGACGGCAACACGATCACGATCGACAACTACCCCAAGCCGCGCCCGATGACCGATGAGGAGCGCGCAATGGTCGACATCTCGTCGAAGCGGCGGAGCGAAGAGCGCTCGAAGCAGTCGAACTCGGTCAAGCGCTGGATCGACGACCTGCCGTGGCAGCAGGCGAACGAGCGCCTGGTGTCGCAGCCGACCGTCAACATCGAGGGTCTCGTCGGCGGCTACACCGGCCCCGGCGGGAAGACCGTCCTTCCGCACCGCGCGGTGGCGAAGATCGACATGCGCCTCGTGCCCGATATGAAGCATGCCGACGCGGTCGCGGCGCTCAAGGCGCACCTCGCCGCACACGGCTACGGCGACATCGAGGTGAACGTCTCCGGTGGCTACGACCCCTCGAGCACCGCCGCGTCGACCAAGCTCGTCCAGGCACAGGTCGCGTTGTTGAAGCGCGACGGCATCGACCCGGTGATGTGGCCGCGGAACGCCGGCTCCTATCCGGGCTACGTGTTCACCGGCGAGCCGCTGAAGCTCGCGTCGGGGCACTTCGGCCTCGGCCACGGCAGCGGCGCGCACGCGCCGGACGAGTACTACGTGATCGAGTCGAGCAATCCCAAGTTGCAGGGCTTTGACGGCGCCGCCCTGTCGTTCGTCCAGTACCTCTACGAGCTGGCGAAGTAGCGCTTGCCCGGCGGCCGCTCACGGCTCAAGCCGGGCGGCCGCCGGGCCGAGAACCCCGCCATGGCGGGAAAGGTCACGGTGAACGGCGTCGACTACGACGGCATCGAAGCGATGCCGCCGGACGTCAGGAAGGTCTACGAGGAGGCGATCGCCCGCGTGCCCTCGCTCGCGGGCGGGGTTCCCGACGTCGTCACGCGTCAGGCCATGGCGGTTCATGGCGGGCAGGTGGTGAAGAAGACGATCGTCGTCAACGGCGTCCAGTACGACGACGAACAGACCATGCCGCCCGACGTGCGCGACGTCTACGAGCGCTCGATGCAGTTCGCCGCCATGGCCGGTCCCTCCGCCCACAAGCACTCGATCCAGCTGTCGTTCCACCTGAAGGGTCCGAACGTCGACTTCCGGCTCGGCCACAAGACGCCGCTCGGCACGGGCGAGCTCCCGCCAGCGGTGGCGCACGCGCTCCGCACCGGCGCCGTCACGGGGCCCAAGCCGATCGAACCCTCCTCGGGAGGCGTCCGCGTCGCACTCGTGCTCGCGGCCTGCGCCGCCGCGGGGCTCGCGCTCTGGCTCTGGCTGCGGGCCCATTAGCAGGAGCGCTCGTCGGCAGCGACTGCTGCTGCGAAGCCCCCTCCAGCCGCGTCTGGGGCGTCGCCTCGAGCCGCCCGGCTTCAGCGCACCCGGAACACCAGCTTCCCCTTCAGGTGTCGGCCCTCGCTGACACGATGGGCCGCGGCGGCGTCCGCGAGCACGTACGTCGTGATCTCGGGCACGCGCACGGCCCCGCTGGCCGCCAGCGCGACGATGCGCTCCAGGTGTGCGCGGTCACGGCGGACGTTCGGCCGTAGCGACGCCACGTCCGTTCGCGGTGGCGGCGGCAGGACGTAGCCCGAGGCGATGAACGCCGCGCGGCCGCCGGGCCGGAGCACCTCGAACGAGCGCTTCGCGACGTCGCCGCCGACGGTGTCGAACACCGCATCGCAACCGGAGACGAGCTTCGTGAAGTCCTGTGTCGCGTAGTCGATCACCTGGTCGGCGCCCAGCCCGCGCAGGTAGTCGTGGTTCGCGGCACTCGCGGTCGTGATCACGCGCGCGCCGATATGCTTCGCGAGCTGGATCGCGAAGCTCGCCACGCCGCCCGCACCGCCCTGGACGAGGATCGTCTCGCCACGCTTCAACTGTAGGGTGTCCTCGATCGAGACCAGCGCGGTGAGGCCCGTGAGCGCGAGCGCGGCACACTCGACGTGCGACAGCGTCGCCGGCTTGCGCGCGACGATCGCCGCGGCGATGGCCACCTGCTCGGCGTAGGCGCCATCCCGCCCCACATCGCAGACGCCGAACACCTCGTCGCCGACCGCGAACTCGCTCGCGCCCTGGCCCAGCGCGCTCACCACGCCCGAGAAGTCGCGCCCCGGGACGTAGGGGAACGTGGTGATCGGTGCGTACCGGCCCGAGCGCACCTTCCAGTCGGCGCCGTTCACGCTCGCCGCGTGAACATCGACGACCAACTCGCCCGCGCTGGCCACCGGGGCAGGAACATCGCCATACTCCAGCACCTCGGGGCCACCGTGCTTCATGAAATAGGCTGCCTTCACGTGCCCTCCGCGCGGATCAGTCTAGCGGAGCCCGGGAGTTCGTGAGCGAGCGAGGCATCGCAAACGTGGGCTTTCCAGCGTGAGCACTTCTGACCTGTTCGGCGATCGCGCGGCGGAGTACGCGCGTCACCGTCCCACGTATCCGGAGCGGCTGTTCGATCACCTCGAGTCGCTGGTGACGCGGCGCGAGCTGGCCTGGGACTGCGGCGCCGGCAGCGGGCAGGCGGCGATCAGCCTGGGCCGCCGCTTCGCGACGGTCGTGGCGACCGACGCGAGCGTGCGGCAGCTCGCGAACGCCCGCGTGCAGCCTCGCGTGCACTTCGTCGCCGCCGCCGCCGAGGCGGCACCCCTCCGCAATCATTGCGCCGACCTCGTCACGGTCTCCGCGGCGCTCCACTGGTTCGACCGCCCGCGGTTCTACGCCGAGGTCCGCCGCGTCGCGCGCGCGGGCGCGCTGCTCGCCGTGTGGAGCTACTACACCAGCCGCATCGACCCCGTGATCGACACGGTGCTGCTGCGCTACGCCGAGGAGGTCGTCGGCGCGCTGTGGGCCGAGGGCATGCGCCTCAACCAGGACGGCTATCGGGATATCGACTTCCCGTTCGCGCGCCTGCCCTGGCCCGAAGTGTACGCCGAGGCGCACATGAAGCTCGTGGACGTGTACCAGTACATGCGGACGTGGTCCGCGAGCCAGGCCTGGGAGCGCACGCGCGGCACCGATCCGGTGGATCTCGTACGCGACGATCTCGCGCGCGCGTGGGGCGAGCCGGGGAGGGAGCGCGTCGTGCGCTGGCCGCTGCACGGCATCATCGGACGTGTCGGATAGGCGAAGTCGAGTGGGTTCAATGTCCCGCATCCAACCTCGAGGAGGCCGCCATGCACCATGGAGCTGTCAGTCCGGAGATCGCCAAGGGACTCGTGGCGCTCAAGAAGCGCATCGATGCCGCGAGTGTCCCGCCCTCCAAGCTGGACGAGACGATCAACGTCGCGATCTGGAACATCCGCGAGTTCGGCAAGGTCCACCGCACCGAGCCGGCGATCCACTACATCGCCGAGATCCTCGGGCAGTTCGATCTGGTGGCGCTGGTCGAGCTTCGCGACGATCTCACGGACCTGTGGCGGGTGCGGAACTACCTCGGCGACACCTGGGACGTCGTCTACTCGGACTGGATCGATGACGCGGGCGGAAACAGCGAGCGCACGGCCTTCCTGTTCGACCGCCGCGCCGTCACGTTCAACGGGCTCGCGGCCGAAGTGGACGCGCCACGAAAGAAGAAGGGGCAGGAGTACCTCGCGGCGCAATCGTTCTGGCGCGCGCCGTACATGTGCTCGTTCCGCGCCGGCAATTTCGATTTCATCGCCATCGCGACGCATGCCCGATGGGGCAAGGGCACAGCCGGCCGCGAGGCGGAGCTGCAGATGCTCGCGGACTGGATCGACACGCGCTTCAAGGACAAGTTCGCCGAGGACACCGACCTCATCGTGATGGGTGATTTCAACATCCCGAAGGTCGGCGACAAGCTGTTCAAGGCGCTCACGAGCCGCGGACTTCAAGTCCCTGATTCGCTGGCCACGCTCAAGGTGGGCGGTCAGGCGATCGGGGGCTCCAATCTCGGCAAGGATGCGCGCTTCGACCAGATCCTCCACCTGCCCACGCTTGCGAAGCGCTTCACGAACCTGGGCGGAGCGCTCGACTTCTTCGGCTCCGATGCCCGCATCAAGGAGCTGTTCCCCGGCGGCATGACCCGCGAAAAGTTCAGCTTCCAGATGTCGGACCATCTTCCCGTGTGGGTGCAGATCGACACCGACATCGAAGGCCAGCGACTGAATCAGCTCATCCGCAACGCGAAGTAGGGGAGGCGCCGGTCGCGGTGCGTGCGGCGCGGGTTGCGCGCGGGACCCGCGGCCACCGCGAAGCGTTGCCGCGGGGCACTCCTGCGCGCTAGCCTGCGCGGACGTTGCTCCCTCGGGCGCTCCGTGCATGAACCGGAGACCCGGCCGCCGTTCACCGGGAGGTGCCCCATCGACATCCGTCGGCAGTCCCCGTTCCGCGGCGCGCTCGCGCCGCGCGTGCTGCTCGTGCTCGCCGCGCTGCCCGTGCTCGCGGGCTGCGCGTCGTTCAAGGCCTCGCGCCGGCTGGACGTGAGCCCGTTCGCCCAGAACACCGTGGGCCTGATCGGCGAGGTCCAGCGCGTGAACAAGCCGCTCGAGTGGGTGTACTTGAAGAAGTACGAATCGCTCCCCGTCGTCCTCGATGCCCGGCGCGCGTACGCGCCCGCGCGCGAGCTGTTGCGCGGCGTCGCGATCTACAGCACGCAGATCGTGTCCATCTACGAGTCGCCGCTCTCCGATTCACGCCGCTCACAGGAGGTCGCGCGCTACCTCGACGAGAGCATCCGGGCCCGGCTCAGGGACAATCCGCGCGCCGATGCGTTCCTCACCCAGGCCGACCTGGACAAGGCGGTCCAGGGCGCGCGCTCGGCACCCACGTTCATGGCGGCGCTGGGCGCCGCGCAGCCGGTCGTGTCCGCAGCGCTCGCGTACGGCAACCAGGTGTACGACGAAATGGACCTGGCGATCGGCAAGGCCGACAACGAGCTCGTGGCCCGCATCGAGGCCGATTTCGCGTCGCTCAAGAGCGAGCGGGAGAAGCTCGAGCGGATGCAGCTCTCGGGGATCACGTCGTATCGCCTGCTCACCGAGTACCGGCTCGGGAACAACGCGGCACTTGACTCGCTGCGTGCGGCGGACGCGGAGGCGGCCGAGGCGCTGGGGGCGGCGAAGAAGCCCACCGCGGCAGCGCTGGATGCGGCGGAGAAGCAGATCATGGAGCGCGTCGACACCATCGGCCAGATGCACGCCCACCTCGATCCGCAGTTCGAGATCTACAAAGCGGAGCAGGGGGAGCTGGACCAGCTCCGCTCGCAGGCCCGCGAGGCGGCGAGGTTGGGGCGCATCACGCTCATCATGTGGGCGCGTTCGCACAAGAACCTCGCTGCGGGCATCGCCGTCCCGGCGGCGATCGACGTGATGGGCATGGTGAAGAGCGCCGCGGGCTCGGCGAAGGGCGCGATCCTGTAGCTCGCTGGGGACGTTTGCAGGGGAGTTCGGAGCACAGCCCACGTGTTGAACGCCGCATTCGCGGCGTTCGACGGCCGCAGGGTGGGACGAGAAACCGGCTGATGTTCGGCGAGAAACACGCCGAAACCTCCGGACGATCGCTGCTCGACTCGATCGCCACCGAGGATTGTCCCGCGTGATCCCCTCGTCCCCCCGCGGACCGGAGCCTGCCGTGTTCGTTCATCGCGTCGGAGCGCTGCTCCGGCGCCGATGGCTGATCGTCATCACGCTCGTCGCCACGCTCGTCGGCGCGACCTTCTCCTGGTATCTCGCGGACTCGCGCGCGAGCATCGAGGCCCGCAACCGCTTCGAGCGTGACGCCGAGCACGCGCGGCTCGTGATCCGCGAGCGGCTGAACCTGTACGAGTACGCGCTCCACGGCGCGCGCAGCCTCTATGCGGCCAGCCACTCGGTCGAACGCGACGAGTGGCGGGCGTTCGTGAACGGGCTCTCGCTCGGGGACCGCTACCCGGGAATGAAGGGACTGGCGTTCGTGGCGGCGGTGCCGGAGTCCGAGCTCGCCGCGTACGAGAAGACCGCCCGCGCGGACGGTGCGCCCGATTTCAAGGCGCAGGCGATCCCCAGCCACGACCAGGGTTACATCGTTCACTTCATCGAGCCGAGCGACCAGGCTCGCGACCTGCTCGGGCTCGACCTCGCCGCTGATCCCACGCTCGGGGCGACGCTCGCCGAGTCGCGCGACGGCGCGCGACCGCAGCTCTCGGGAACCTTGAGCCCGCTGCCGCAGCTCGCTGCGAGCGGCGACGTGCTCTTCTGCCTGCCCATCTACCGGAACGGCGAGGCGCACTGGACACCCGCGGAGCGCCGTGCCTCGCTCCAGGGCTGGGCGGCGGCGCCGATCCGTGTCTCGGAGCTGCTGCGCGCGATCGGCGACGAGATCCCGGCCGGGCTGGCGCTGCGGATCCGCGACGCCGACGGCGGGCGGGGGAGCGCGCTGCTCTACGACGGCCACGGCGCCCTCGGCGACGCCGCGGGCGCGCTGCGCCAGACGACCACGATCGACGTCGCCTCGCATCGCTGGACGCTCGAGCTGGTGTCGCGCCCCGGCTTCGGCGCCGTCGACCGGTCGCGGCCTTTGCTCGTGCTGCTCGTGGGCCTGCTCGGCTCTGGCCTGCTCACCGGGCTCATCTGGACGCTGGGCACGGCCCGCTCGCGTGCCGAGTCGCTCGCCGCGTCGATGACGCGGTCGCTGGTCGAGGCCAAGGAGACCGCGGTCGCGGCCTCGCGCGCCAAGTCCGAGTTCCTCGCCAACATGAGCCACGAGATCCGCACGCCGATGAACGGCGTGATCGGGATGACCGAGCTGCTCCTCGACACGGAGCTGTCGATGGAGCAGCGGCAGTTCGCCGAGTGCACGCGTTCGAGTGCCGAGGGCCTGCTGGGCATCATCAACGACATCCTCGACTTCTCGAAGATCGAGGCCGGCAAGCTGGACCTGGAGCAGATCCCGTTCAGCCTCCGCAGCACGCTCGGCAACACGCTGAAGCCGCTCGCGCTGCGCGCCGACCAGAAGCGCCTGGAACTGCTGCTCGACGTCGGGGAGGAGATCCCTGACGCCGTCATCGGCGACCCCAGCCGGCTGCGCCAGATCGTCGTCAACCTCGTCGGCAATGCCATCAAGTTCACCGAATCGGGTGAGATCGTGGTGCGCGTGCGCCCCGAGACCGACAGCGCCGAGGGTGCAGGGCTCCACTTCGAGGTCGCGGACACCGGCATCGGCATCCCGGCCGAGAAGCAGGCGCAGGTGTTCGAGGCGTTCGCCCAGGTGGACGGCTCGGTGACGCGGCGCTACGGCGGCACCGGGTTGGGGCTCGCGATCAGCGCGCAGCTCGTGCGCCTGATGGGCGGCACGCTGTGGCTGGAGAGCGAGCCGGGCCGCGGTTCCACGTTCCACTTCAACACGCGCTTCCTGGTGCAGGACGACATCACGCCCGTGCCGGCGCCGATCGCCTCCGAAGCGCTGCGCGACCTGCCCGTGCTGGTGGTGGACGACAACCAGACGAACCGCGCCATCCTGCTGCAGATGTTCCGCAACTGGGGGATGAAGCCCACGGCGGTGGCGGGCGGCGTGGCGGCGCTCGCGGCGCTCAAGGCCGCCGCGGCCGGCGGCCGCCCGATCCCGCTCGTGCTGCTCGACGTGCAGATGCCGGAAATGGACGGCTTCACCGTGGCCGAGCTGATCCGCCAGGAGCCCATGCTCGACGGCACACTGCTCGTGCTGCTCACGTCGTCGGGCCAGATGGGCGATGGCGCGCGCTGCCGGCAGCTCCAGGTCTCGGGCTATCTCACGAAACCCGTCACCGGCGCCGACCTCGCCGAGGTGGTGCGCAGCGTGCTCGGCGGCGCGCGCGGCGCCGAGCCGCGGCTCGTTACACGGCATTCGCTGCGCGAGGGCCAGGCGCGCTACCACGTGCTGCTCGCCGAGGACAACGAGGTGAACCGCATGCTGGCCGCGAAGCTCCTCACCAAGCGCGGGCACACGTACGTGGCGGTGAACGACGGCCGCGAGGCCGTGGCGGCACTCGGCGCCGGGGGAACATTTGACGTCGTGTTGATGGACGTGCAGATGCCGGTCATGGACGGATTCGAGGCCACGGCCGCGATCCGCGCTGGCGAAACCGGGACCGGCGGTCACCTGCCGATCGTGGCGCTCACCGCCCACGCGATGAAGGGTGATCTCGAGCGCTGTCTCGCGGCGGGAATGGATGCCTACGTCAGCAAGCCGATCCGCGCCGCGGAGCTCTACGAGCTGATCGATCGGCTCGTCACCGTGCAGCGCAAGCGCGAAGACGACGGCG
>DATNFC010000049.1:0-3614 GCA_035606545.1 Candidatus Methylomirabilota bacterium | reverse complement strand
CGGGACCGTGAACGCGCCCAGCCAGGCGAGCGCGAACGCGATGGCACCTCCACTCGCGCGAGCAGGCGGTGCGGCTGGGACAGCGCGATCCGGCAACCAGCGTGCGGCCACGGCGAGCATCGCGAACGCCAGCGCCGAGGGCCGCGCCGCGGTCCACGACACGAGCCAGCCACTCGCGTGCTCGACACCGGCCATGCTCTGCGCCATGTGGACGAACGTGGCGGCGAGGTGGTCGGGCTTGAAGTCGAGCGGCGCCGGCGCGATGGCGTGCTGGCGCAGCAGCGCCTCGCCGGCCGCCCATGGCAGCGCGGCCAACGCGAACGGCGCGACGCGCCGGAGCGCGTCACGCGGTGCGGCACCGTCGACGCGCCAGGTCCACACGAACAACGCCAGCGGCAGCGGCAGCGCGCTCTCTTTCGCGAGCGTGGCCGCCGCGTACGCGAGCAGCGCGGGAACGAGCCGGCCGCGCCGGAAACATGCCAGCGCCGCGAGCACGCCCACGAGTGCGAGCAGGTCCTGCGAGCACGACACCCACGTCAGGTTCACGCGCTGCAGCGGAAGCAGCGCGAACCAAGCCACGCCGGCGAGCACCGGCGGCGCCACGAACCTGCCGGATCCCGGAACGAACGCCGAGAGCAGGTCCGCGAGCAGCACCAGCGCCGCGACGAACACCACGAGCTGGGCGACATGGAACAGCAGCGGCTCGCCGCCCGAGAGCGGCGCGAGCAGCGCGAACCACACCTCGCGCGACAGCGGCCGGAAGTAGTTCGCCAACCCACTATCGTGCGTGAGCGCCCCCCAAAGCCCGTGGCGCCGCGTCTGCTCGAGGAACAGGTAATCGTCGTTGATGAACCCCGCCGTCAGCGTGGTTGCATACAGCACCACGACCCCGGCGATCACCAACGCAGCCGTCTGCCAACCCGAGCGGTCGAGTTTCACGCGCGGCAATCTAGTCAGCTTTTGCTGATTCCGCATCCGCACGTCGCGGCCAGGGCGGCGGGGGGCGCTCGGGGGGTCTCGATCGCGGGCATCTCTCGCTTCACGGCCTCCGCCAGTCCCTGGCTACGGCCTGCTCGCGACTGCGCACGATCGAGACCCCCACTCGGCCCCCCACCGCCCTGGGCGCGCGTCCACCCCTTTGGCCAAGGGCCCGTCCCCGCGGCCGGCTTGGCAAATCAGCCTCAGTGCAGGCGTCGAACCTGCCGATGACACCCTCGGAGGACCCCCGGCCTCCCCTGCGACAACTCCAGCCAGGGAGCGGCATTGCGCACGCGCACCGAGATCCGTTGGAAACATCTCCAGCGAGCAGGCTGGATGCTGTGGGCCGCCGCATTCGCGATCCTGCTGACGCTCGCGATGGTCGTGCCGACGCTGTACTCGCGCGTCGTCGGCCTGGAGGGCGCGGCCGGCATCATTCCCGGCGTCGACAACCCGTTCTTCGTCACGGTCGCGCTCGCCGGCCTCGTGCTGCTGTTCTGCCTCTACACCATCCTCCAGCAGCGTGAGCTCCACCGCGCCGTGCAGGCGCTGTCGCGCGAGGAGGAGGACCGCGCCGACGCCAGCGTGCGGCTCAGCGAGCTCACGGCGCTGTTCCAGGTGAGCACCACGCTCCAGCTCCAGCTCAGGAGCGACGTCATCCTCGAGATCATCGTCCGCCGCGTCGTGAGCACGCTCAAGGCCCAGCAGGCGAGCATCATGATCCTCGAGCCCGAGACCGGCGAGCTGGTGACGCGCGCCTCGTACGGGCTCGAGTCCGAGTTCTCGCGCGGCGCGCGCAAGAAGATCGGCGAGGGCATCGCCGGCTGGGTGGCGCTGCGCCGCGAGGCGCTGTCGCTCGGTGAGCGCGCGCCGAGCACCGAGATCGGGCGCCACTACAAGGAGAACCGCCGCATCACCTCGGCACTGTCGCTGCCGCTCTCGATCGGCGAGCGTGTCATCGGCGTGCTGAACGTGAACCGCATCAACCACACGGAGCAGTTCGGGGACCACCATCTCGAGGTGCTGCGCGTGTTCGCCGAGCACATCGCCGCGGTCATCGACCGCGCCGAGGTGATGGAGCGGCTGGGCCGCCGCACGCGCGAGCTGGAGGCGGACAACGAAAAGCTTTCCGACCTGAACCGGATGAAGGACGTGTTCCTCGGCACCGCGAGCCACGAGTTGAAGACGCCGCTGACGAGCGTGATTGCCTATGCCGAGCTGCTCGACGACCACGAGGGCAAGCTGTCGCGCGACCAGGCGCGCGAGTTCGTCGGCCGCCTCCGCGCCGAGGCGCAGCGGCTGCTGTCGCTGATCGAGGACATCCTCGACCTGTCGCGGCTCGAGAGCGGCAAGCTGGTGATGAAGCCGCGCACGCTCGACTTGGCCGAGGTGGTGCGCGGCGCCATCGAGACGTCGCGGCCGCTGGCGCAGAAGTTCGGCGTCACGATCGAGTACACGCCCGTGGTCGGGCTGCCGCAGCTCTCGGTCGACGAGGTGAAGGTCCGCCAGGTGCTCGTGAACCTGCTCGTCAACGCCATCAAGTTCAGCCCGCGCGGCGCGCCGGTGCGCCTGCGGACGCTGCAGGACGGCGCCTGCGTGCGCGTCGAGGTGAACGACCAGGGTCCCGGCATCGAGCCCGACACCGCCACGCACATCTTCGAGCTGTTCGGCCAGGTCGTCCCCGAGGACGGGGAGACGCGCGGCGGGCTGGGGATCGGGCTCCACCTGGTGAAACGCATCACCGAGCTTCACGGTGGGCACGTAGGCGTGAACAGCCGGCCGGGTGAGGGCTCCACGTTCTGGATCCGGCTCCCGGTGGCCCCCGAGGCGCACGCGACGCTCGACGCGGACGCCACCCAGCGCCGCGCCGCCTAGCGCGCTGACCCGCGCCGGTCGAGCGCGGCTGCGGTCCCTTCGCACCGGTCGCGGGGCGCGTGCATACTGCCCCGGCTCGTCTCCCGAAAATTGGAGCCTGACCGGTGCGCGACCCCGATTCCCCATCACACCCGCCCGTCTCATCCGTAGCGGGGGCAGAGCGTCTCCCGCCGGGCCCGGCCGGGGGACGCACCGAGGAGCGTCCGGCGCCCGATCGCGCGTGGCTCGAACGCGTGCGCGCCGGGGAGCCGGACGCGCTGGGCCAGTTCTACGACCGCTACCTCGACCTCGTGTTCGGTCTCGCCTGGCGGCTGCTCGGTGAGCGCACGCTGGCCGAGGACGCGGCCTCGGAGGTGTTCCTCAAGGTGCATCGCGCCGCCGACCGGCTGGATCCCGCCCGCGACCCCGCGCCGTGGCTCGCCACGATCACCACGAACGTGTGCCGCGACGTCTGGCGCTCGGGTCAATACCGCATGAGCCGGCGCGCCGCAGACGTGCACGACCCGGCCGCGGCGGCCACGCTGTCGTCCGGGCGCAACGACCCCGAGGCCGACACGCTCGCAGGCGAGCGCGAGCGGCTGGTGCAGGAAGCGCTCCTGTCGCTGCCCGTGCCACTGCGCGCGAGCATCGTGCTGCACGACTACCAGGGCATGGACCACCGCGAGATCGCCGACGTGCTGCACATCGCGCACGACGCCGCGCGCAAGCGCTACTCGCGGGCGCTGGCGGCGCTCGCGGAACGCCTGAGGGGGCGGCTGTGA
>DATNFC010000048.1:0-14731 GCA_035606545.1 Candidatus Methylomirabilota bacterium | reverse complement strand
GCTCCACGACTTGGGCAAGCTCTCGGTGCCGAATAGCATCCTCGACAAGCCCGGTGCGCTCGAGCCTCCCGAGTGGGAGATCATGCGCATGCACGCGCTCTACACCGAGCGCATCCTCGAGCACGTGAAGGGCTTCGAGTGGCTCGCGTTCGCGAGCGCCGCCCACCACGAGCGCCTGGACGGCAGCGGCTACTGCCGCGGGCTCGAGGCCGATCAACTCCCCGAGCTGTCACGCGTGCTGGCGGTGGCGGACGTCTACGACGCGCTCTCGACGGTGCGCCCGTACCGCCACGCGCTCTCGCCGCCGGAAGTGTTCGCGATCATGGACCGCGACGACGGCCGCGGGTTCGACAGCGAGTGCCTGGAGGCGCTGAAGAGCGTGGCGGGCGGGATCGGCGGCGGGGAAGGGGCGAGAGAGGCGGCGTGAGCCCGGCGAAAAACGCCAAGGGCGGCGTCCCTTGTGGACGCCGCCCCTGATTGGCGCGAGGTGGTACTCGGGCGATTAAGCCTTACGGACGTTCGCCGCCTGCAGCCCCTTCGGACCGCGGGTCACGTCGAACTCGAGCCCCTCACCCTCGGCGAGCGTCTTGAAGCCGTCGCCCTGGATCGCGGAGAAGTGGACGAACACGTCCTCGCCACCGTCCGCCTGGGTGATGAAGCCAAAGCCCTTCGCCTCGTTGAACCACTTCACGGTGCCACTAGCCACTTGGAACTCCTGTTGTATCCGGGTCCGAAGACCCGCGCTTGCCGCGATATCAAGACGCGGCCACTTCTGGTCATTGTGACCAGTGCCTCGGCGTCGGATTCCGCCACCCAACAAAAAACCCGCCAGCGACGTCTCTGGCGGATCTGAACGTGGGCTGCTCATCCACACACAACCGAAGACTGAGGGCAATATCGGGCATATGGGCGCGGAGGGATAGTCAATTCGGTGTGTGGCCCGTTTTCGTTGGCCTTTTCACGCAATTCGTAGCCCGAGCGTCTTCGCCAGCCCGGTTCGCCCCTCGCGTAGCGGTGACGCCCGCGCGGCTCCACGCGGAGCATGGGTGAAGCGTAGCGGAACGCGCGCACGGATGCTTCGGCCGCGGCCGAAGCATCGGCGGCATGAGCGGGCGCAGGGTGGGTGCGTTCGCGATGTCGACAACGTTCCTGCGGCGGGTGCAGTGAGCGGCGGTGTCAGCGGACGATCAGCCTCGCCAGCCCGTACGAGATCCCCGCGAGCACCACCCACTGCGCGACGCCCGCGGCGATCGGCGTCCATCCCGCGCGGCCGAGGTCGTGGAAGCTCGTCTGCAGCCCCACGCCCGCCATGCCCACGCAGAGGAGCCACAGGTCACCGCGCTGGATCAGCTGCACCCACTCCTTCGGCAGCCAGCCCGTGCTGTTCACCGCAGCGAAGACCACGAACATCACGAGGAACCATGGCACCGCGGACACCTGCGGCCGGCCGCCCTCGATCGAGTGCGTCACCGAGCGCATGCGCCAGGCGAGGAAGAACACGACCGGGGCCAGGAGGCAGATGCGCACGAGCTTCACCACGGTGGCGATCGCGGTCGACTCCTTGCTGAAGCCCGAGGCGGCCGCCACCACCTGCGCCATCTCGTGCAGGCTCGCGCCGTCCCAGACGCCGTAGTGGAAGTCGCCCATCCCGGCGGCGCGGCCGATCCACGGATAGATCACGATGCCGATCGTGCCCAAGAGCGTGATGATGCCGAGCGCCAGCGCGGAGTCGCGCTTGTCCGCCTGCACCACGCTGTCGGCGGCGACGACCGCGGAAGCGCCGCAGATCCCGCCGCCCACGGCGAGCAGCGTCGCGAGCTTGTCGCCGAGCCCGAGTCGACGCCCCACCCACCAGCCGACCAGCAGCGCCATGAACGTGCTCGTCACCACCACCGCGAGCGCCGGGCCGCCGATCTTCAGGATCTCGCCCAACGACAGCCGGAAGCCCAGCCCCGCCACCGCCCAGCGCAGAATCGGTCGCTGCGCCACGCGCACGCCGGGCGCCGCCCAATCGGGCACGTGCATGATCGTCCGCAGCGCCATACCGACCAGGATCACGAGCAGCAGCGCGGAGAGGTGCAGCGTGTCCTTGACCAGCGGCTGGTCGGCGAGCAGGAACGCCACGGTGGCGAGCATCGCGCTCACCACCAGACCGGGGAAGATCGTGCGCAGGGGGGCGCCGGGCGCTGCCGTGCCCGAAGCCGTGCTCACGCCGTGTAACTGAGCTCGCGATACTTGCGCAGCCAGCCGTTCTCGACCGGCTCGAAGATGTGGCAGTGCGTCATCTCGCCGCCGTAGACGTGCAGCGTGATCGCGGGCGTGTCGCCGGCGTTCTCGAGCATGTGGTACTCGAACGGCGGGATCAGCGCCCCGGCCTTGCCGACGCCGGCGTGGATGACCCTCTCCTGCTTGAACTGGACGGTGTCCTTCTCGGGATCGCCGCCGAAGCACTGGTACGACGTCACCTTGATCTGGCCGCGGTAGACGCACTCGACACACCAGATGCCGGCGTGGTCGTGGAGCGGTGTGCCCTGGCCGCCGTTCCACACCATGGCGAGCACGGTGTAGCGATCCTGCGGATCCTTGTGCACGAGCCGGCGCGCGTAGCGGGTGGGGTTCGGCTCCAGGAAACGCTGCTCGAGGAAATCCGTGCCCTGGGCAAACGTCTCTTCGAGCACGAGTTTCACGGCGCGACATCGGCCGGCGTCGTCGGGTGGCGTCATGGCCTCGTCCAACCGGCGGACGAGCTCACGCACCTTGGGATTGATCGCGGCGGGGGTGACGGACATGGTGGACCTCCGTGGGTTTTCACCAGTCTAGAGCACTTGGGACGGCCGGACATCCGTGATTCGCAGGGGCCGGCGCGTCGCTCGCGCCCTGCCCGGGCGTCCCTCCGGAGGACGTTCATCGTAACGGCGGCTTCGCGGACGACCCATAGGGGTGAAGCACCAACTCCGCAAAGCGGGTAGGTCGCCGGGGCGGCGCCGAGACCCGTCACGATGCGGTCAGCGGAACGGAGGCCCCATGTCCAGGCGCGGGTTCACAACACCGATCATGCTGCTCGTACTCCTCGGAACGAGGGCGCTGGCAGGGCCCGCGCTCTACGTCCCGGGTGGATTCGACCAGGAGGGTGCTGCGTCGCTCGGCACCCACACGGAGCCCTCGATCGCGGTGGGTCCGAATCACGTGCTCTCCATGATCCAGGGCGGCATCAGCGTGTACCTGAAGACCGGGCCGCTCGTCGCGACCTACTGTCCGTACGAGTTCTTCGGGATCGCGGACAACTGCGCCAACCCCACGATCGTCATCGACCCGTACAACTATCCAGACCAGTTCAGCTGTCCGCCGCCGCCGCAGCCCTTCACGCTGCACATGACGGCGAACGATCCGACGTGCGGGTACGATCCGTTCGCGAAGCGCTACTACGCGCTGTGCTTCAGCCAGTCGAACCCGAACGATCCCAACACCCCGTACACAACCCACCTCCACCTCGCGATCTCCCAGACCGACAACCCGACCGGGCAGTGGACCGTGTATCACATGACGACCGGCAGCGCGGCGTGCTTCGGGAACTCACCCGTGGATCGACCGCGCTTCGGATTCAGCACGGACAAGATCGCGATCATTGGACTGCGTTCAGGCTGCCCGTCGTCGGAGTTCATCCGAGTGTTCGAGAAGCAGACGCTGTTGCAGGGCCCGATCACGCTCATCAGCCACGGAACGACGCACATGGACCTATCGCCCACCCACTACCGGGACATGCCGTCCCTGTCGCCGGTTCAGTGGAAGGGCGTCTGCCGCAACCTGTCCGCCACCTCGGACCTCGAGTTCGTCGACGTCTCGGGCTCGAACGTCTCGGTCGCGACGATCACCGGCACGGGGCTCGCGAACTACGCCTGGCAGCCGGCGACCACGGCGAGCGGCGTGCTGCAGCCGCCGAGGGGCTTCTACGTTACGGCCGTCCAGAAGGACGGACCCGGCCCTGGGACGCTGCCGATCGACGCCTCCAACATGGACGCTTGGCAGAATGCGCTCTCGGATCCGTACTACCGGAACGGGCGCATCATCACCTCGTGGCATGAGGGCAAGACGGTCGGGGGGAATTCCGTCAACATCGTTCGGGTCCTGCGCGTGAACGCGACCAGCGGTCAGGTCCTGAGCGCCAACACGCAGGAGGATGCGAACAAGCACTTCGCCTATCCGGCGGCGATCGAAGACAGCCTGCAGAACGTCTACGTGGGGTTCGACGTCAGCACGGCAACCGACTATCCCGGGGCCATGATCTCGGGCCGGAAGTCGAACGAGGCTACGCTGGAATCGCCTCCGACGCTGATCAGGTCCGGTGAGACCACGTTCCGGAAGAACGGGCGCCACGGCATCCCGGCCTGGGGCGACTTCACCGGCATCGCACTCGATGAGCCGCCGGGAGCGCCCGCGGTCGCCTGGTACGTCGGCCAGTTCGTGCGCGGGCGGAACAACGACCTCCAGTGCCAGGGCGACAGTCTCGTCGGTTGGATTCGCAACTTCACCTTCCCGATCGGCGGCGGCGGAACCTGTCGAGACTGCGAACTGGAGCCCGCACCCGCCCGGACCGCGCTGCTCGAGGTGAACAGTGCGATGGGGCGCGGCGACGTGCGCTTCAGCCTGCAGCTGTCCACTTCCGAGGCAGTGACGGTCGAGATCCTCGACCTCTCGGGCCGCATGCTTCGGACACTGATCGCGGGCCAGCGCCTCGCCGCCGGCGCGCACCAGTTCCGTTGGGACCAGCGCGATGCGAGCGGGCAGCTCGTGGGGAACGGCATGTACTTCGTACGTGCGCGCACGGAGGTGGCCGCGGTCTCGCGGCGGTTCTTCATCATCCGGTGACGGCGGTCGCGCCCGTTAGGAGCGCACACGGCCCGGCACCCCTCTCGGGGCCGCCGGGCCGATCCGCATCACGGCAGGAAGAAGAACGCCAGCCCCAGCACCACGTAGACCGCGAGCAGCAGCGCGCCCTCGAGCCAATTGGACTCGCCGTCCTGCGACACCAGGTTCACCACGGCCACCGCGGCCATCACCGCCAGCACCTCGAACGCGGTGAAGCGCAGGTCCATGGGCCCGTGCGGCATGAAGTACGAAGCGAACACCAGCACGGGGGCCACGAACAGCGCGATCTGGATGCTGGAGCCGATGGCGATGTTGAGCGCCAGGTCCATGTGGTTCTTCATCGCCACCACGACGGCCGTGGAGTGCTCGGCGGCGTTGCCCACCACGGCGACCACGATCACGCCCACGAACACCTCGGAGAGCCCGAGCACGTGCGAGGTCTCCTCGACCGCGCCCACGAGCAGCTCGCTCATCCACGCGACGCCTGCCGTGGCCAGGACCAGCGTGCCGATGGCGCGGCCCACCTGGACGGGCTTGTGCTCGTGCTCCTCGGCGCCGCCGGTATAGAGATGCTTGTGTGTGCGCAGGCTGAAGAGCAGCGAGAGCAGGTAGGAGACGAACAGCACCACCGCGATCTCGAGCGACAGCGTGCGCTCGAGGTCCACCTCGCGCAGGGGCGTCAGCTTCTGGTGCGCCACCTCGGCCTCGGCGACGAAATGGAACACCGCCGGCACGAGCATGGCGAGCGCGGCGAGTGCCAAGAGCGTCGACGATGCTGCAGCTGCCGAGCGGTCGAACTTCTGCCTCTCGCGCCTCAAGCCCCCGGCGAGCATCGAGATGCCGAGCACGAGCAGGATGTTGCCGATGATCGAGCCCGTGAGCGACGCCTTCACCACATCGTAGAGGCCCTTCTCCAGCGCCACGAGCGCGATGATCAGCTCGGCGGCGTTGCCGAACGTGGCGTTCAGGAGCCCGCCGACACCGGCGCCCAGGCGCGAGGCGAGCTTCTCGGTGGCCTCGCCCATCATCCCCGCGAGCGGCACGATCGCGAGCGAGCTGGCGACGAACACCCACATCGCGCCCCAGTGCAGCCGCTCGGCGAGAGGCGCCACGAGGACGAACACGAGCAGCGCCTGCATGAGCATCTGCGGCGTGACGGTGATGCGGTTCGCGGCTGCGGCGGGAGCCGGCATGGCGCGGCAGGTTGCCCGAGCGGAGATAGCCGCGCAAACGACCCCCGGCTTAGACTCCGAAGGTATGTTCGCGTGCAACCGGGCCCTCGCCCGGTCCGTAGACCGAGCACTCCCCGGAGCCGTGACTTGCCCCGTTCGATTGTCCGATGGTCGGTCCTCGCGGCTCTGATGCTCGCAGCCGCGCCACACGCGCGCGGCGCGGCGAGCGAGCCCGCATCGTGGGGCGGCGACGTGCGCTTCCTCGTCGCTGCGGTGGATTCCATCCACCCCGAGCCCTACCGATTCTTCAAGCGCGCCGCATGGGACTCGGCGACGGCTGACCTCGAACGCCGGCTGCCGAGCCTGCGCGCCGATCAGGCCATCGCCGCGCTCTCGCAACTGGTGGGGATGCTCCGCGACGGGCACTCGCGGTTGAGCCAGGTCCAACTGCCCTCGCACGGACGGCCGACGCTCACGCCGCTGCCGTGGCCGGGCTTCGACACGGTCTATCCGCTCGAGTTCGAGGTCTTCGCCGACGGGTTGTGGATCGTGGGCGCGACGGAGGGTCACGAACACCTCGCCGGCTTGCGCGTGCTCGCGATCGGCGGCAAGCCGGTCGCGGAGGCGGTTGCGGCGCTGGCGCCGTTCATCCCCACCGACAACTCGATGTGGACGCTGCGCGTGCTGCCCTCGTACCTGCGCTGCCCGGGCTATATGGCGGCCGCGGGCCTCGTGCCCGGGCCCGGCGCGCCGCTGCGTATCAAGGTTGCGACCGGAACCGGCGGCCGGCGCGACGTGAAGATCAATGCGGAGCGCCCCGACTCGACGGCGCGCTGGCTCGCGGCCGATCGCAACGTGCGTGCGCCGCTTCCGCTCACGCGCCGCCTGGCGTATCCGTTCGCGTTCGCGGACCTGAACGACAGCACCGTGTTCGTGCGGATCCACGCGATCGTGAGCGAGAAAGGGCAGCAGTCCCTCGCCGACTTCGTGGCGCGACTGTTCGCACACGTGGACTCGCTCCGCTCGCCGCGGCTCGTCCTCGACCTGCGCGGGAACGGCGGCGGCAACAACTACCTCAACCAGCCGCTCGTGCACGCGATCCTGCGCCGGCCGGCGTTCGATCGCCCCGGCAGGCTGTTCGTGATCATCGACCGCGGCACGTTCTCGGCGGCCGTGTCGCTCTCGACGGACCTCGAGCGCGAGACCAACGCGGTGTTCGTGGGCGAGCCCACCGGGGGTGCGCCCAACTCGCCGGGCGACCCCGCGCGCCTGCGGCTCCCCGCGAGCGACCTGGGTGTGCGGATCTCGACCGTGATGTGGAACGGCTCCGACCCGCGCGATCCGCGGACGTTCATCGCGCCCGACCTGCCCGCGATGCTCACGTTCGCCGACTGGCTCGCGCACAAGGACCCCGCGCTCGACGCGATCCGGGCGTACCGGCCCGCGAAGGACGCGCCCGATGCGCCGCCGAACCAGCACTGGGGCGCACCGGCGAAGCTCAACGCCGTCGCGCCGAAGATCGCGTGGTGAGGGCGCGGCGCCTCCCCGCCCGTATCGCCTCGGGTGACGACGCCGCGCTTGGCCTGACTTCCCTCGCGGCTTAGGCTCGCCGGGACGGCGCAGTACCGACAGGGAGGTCTCGCTGATCAAGTACATCGGATCCAAGCGGCTGCTCGTGCCGCGTCTCGTGCGCGTGCTCATGGAGGGCGCCCCGCGCACCGCGCTCGACCTGTTCTCCGGCACGTCGCGCGTGGGACACGCGCTGAAGCGCGAGGGCGTGCGCGTGCACGCGAACGACCACAACGCCTACGCGCACGCGTTCGCCGGCTGCTACGTGGCGGCGGACGCTCGGCGGTGGCGCGCCGCGGCGACGCGGCTGATCGCCGAGCTGGACTTGCTGCCCGGGCGCAAGGGCTGGTTCACCGACACGTACGCCGTGCGCTCGCGATACCTGAAGCCCGCGAACGCCGCGCGCGCAGAGGCCATTCGAACGCGGATCGCGAAACTGTCACTGGAGCCGCCGCTCGAGGCGATCGCGCTCACGAGCCTGATCGAGGCCTGTGACCGCGTGGACTCCACGGTGGGCCTGCAGATGGCGTACTTGAAGACCTGGGCCGCGCGCGCGAGCCAGCCGCTGCGGTTGCGGCTGCCGGAGATCCTGGATGGTGCGGGCTCGGCGTCGTGCCTCGACGCACAGGTGGCCGCCGGGCGCTTCGCGGCGGATGTGGTTTACCTCGATCCGCCGTACAACCAGCACAGCTACCTCGGGAACTACCACGTCTGGGAGACACTGGCGCGCGGCGACCAGCCCGAGGTCTACGGCGTGGCGTGCAAGCGCGTCGACGTGCGCGAGCGCGGCAGCCTGTTCAATCGGCGCACCACGATGGACGCTGCGTTCGCCGACGTGCTCGAGCGCGTGCGCGCGAAGCGCATCGTGGTCTCGTTCAACGACGAGGGCTACCTGACGCTGCCGCGGCTGCGCGAGCTGCTCGGCACTCGCGGCCGCGTGCGCGAGCACTCGGTCGAGCACCCGCGGTACATCGGGCATCGGCTGGGCGTCTACAACCCCAGCGGCGAGAAGGTGGGCAAGCCCGGCCCGGCGAGGAACCGCGAGCACCTGTTCGTGGTCGAGTGCGCGCGCGCCGGCGTGCGTCGCGGCCGTGCGCCGGGCGGCGCGCGGGTCGCCACGGCCTGAGGGGCCGGTGAACGCTCCAGCGGGGCGGCCCGGGATCTCCTGGTGGGTGGTGCTGCGCGGCCTCGTCTGGGCGGCGCTGTTCGTGGGCGTCGTGGCGATCTATCTCCCGACGACGTACTTCGGCCTGGCGCCGAGCCGGGCATCGATCGCCACACCGTCGGGCGTCGCGGGCCTGCTCGGCATCGGTGCCGGCGCGCTGCTCATGATCGCGTGCGTCACGGAGTTCGTGACCCGCGGCCGGGGCACGCCCATGCCCATGGACCCGCCGCGCCACCTGGTTGTGCGCGGGCCCTATCGGTTCGTGCGCAATCCGATGTACCTGGGCATGGTGCTGGTGCTGCTCGGCGAGCTGGCGCTCGCGTTCTCGCCCGGGTTCGCCGGCTACATCGCGGGCTGGTTCGCGTGCATCCACCTGCTCGTCGTCCTCTACGAGGAGCCGACGCTCCGGCGGAAGTTCGGAGCGGACTACGAACGCTACACGCGCGAGGTCGGGCGCTGGTGGCCCTCGTTTCAGCGGAAAGATGGCCGGCTGTGAGTGCCGTTCCCGGCGCCGGCGGTTGAAGGCGATCTATCGGTCACAGGGACGGCCGCCTGTCACCCTTTCGCCCGGTCGAAGCGTCTGACCGGAGGATGGCCCCTCCGCGCGAGCCTCGCCTCCCGTCCCGCGTGCGTTCATGCGCCCGATGGCTCGGTGTCGTCTGCCTCGCAGCGACGGCACTCGCGACACGGGCTGGCGCACAGCCCCAGCGACGACCGGCGCTCATGGCGAAGCTCCACGCCTGCCGGGTCCAGGGGCTCGACGACTCGGTGCTCTGCGGCCGGTTCGAGGTGCCCGAGGATCGCGCTCGGCCGGAAGGACGCAAGCTCTCGCTCAACATCGTCGTCGTGCCCGCGACCGGCGACTCCGTGGCGAGCGATCCGCTCGTGTTCCTCGCCGGCGGCGGCGTGGCGCCGGCGACGCGCTACGCGGGCTTTCTCTCGCGGGCGTTCCCGGCGCTCCGGCGGACGCGCGACATCCTGCTCGTGGACCAGCGCGGCACGTGGAACTCCGGCGCGCTGCCGTGTGACGTCGGCGTGCCGCAGGACACGGCCGCGGCGATGGCCGCGCTCAGGCGCTGCCGCGACTCGCTTTCGACGAAGGCCGACCTGCGCTTCTACACGACGCCGATCGCGATGGACGACCTCGATGCCGTGCGCGCGTGGTTGGGCTACACGAAGCTCAACCTGTACGGCGTCTCGTACGGGACCAAGGCCGCGCAGGTGTACATGCGCCAGTACCCCGACCGTGTGCGTGCGGCCGTGCTCTATGGAGTAGTTCCGGTCTCGGCGCCGACGCAGCTCGACCTCGCGGCGTCCTCACAGGCCTCGCTGCGGCTGGTGTTCCGCGCCTGCGACGATGACTCGGCGTGCCATGCGGCGTTCCCGCAGCCTGCGGCCGAACTGGACTCGGTGCTGGCGCGACTGGAAGCGGCCCCGGTGCGGATCCCGGTGGACGGGAGCCGGACGGATAACGCGGTCGTCATCCAGGAAGTCACCGCTCGCACCGCTCGCGACCTCTTCCAGGGGATGCTCGGCAGCGCGCGCGCGATCGAACGGCTGCCATGGATCATCCACTCGGCGTACACGGGTGACTTGAAGCCGATCGCGCAGGCCATCTTCGGCGACCTGGGTCCGCCGCCCCCGCCGCGGGGCGTGTTCCTGTGCATCCTCTGCAGCGAGGCCATGTCTCAGGTCGACGCGGCGGCGGTCGAACCCGCGACGCGCGGCTCGTTCTTCGGCGACTTCCCCGTGCGCTGGCAGCTGCGCCAATGCTCGGAGTGGCCACGCGGCCCGCTGCCGAAGGGGTTCTGGCAGCCCGTCAGCGCGAACGTGCCCGTGCTCGCGATCTCGGGCGACCTGGACCCGATCACGCCGCCGCGCTATGGCTCGAGCGTCGCCCGCGCCATGCACGGCACGCACATCATGGTGCCGAACCGCAGCCACAACGACGTGGACCCGTGCATCACGGGGATGTTCGAGCGGTTCCTGATCGCCGGCAGCGCCCAGGGACTCGACACGAGCTGCGCATCGGCGCCGCGACCGCTGCGATTCGCGATCAGCCCGTAGGCCCGCCCCCCCGGCGCTGAATGCCGAAGCGGCCGGTGGCCCGAAGGCCCCGGCCGCTTCGAGATCAGGCTTGGCTCGACTCCGGGCCTACGAGCACCCCATCGAGCTCCCGCAGTTCAAGCACTTGTAGCAGGTGCCGTTGCGCACGGTGATGTGGCCGCAGTTGTCGCAAGCCGGTGCGTCACCCAGCAGTTTCTTGTTCTGCACCGTGAAGCTCGCGGCGCCGGCGTCGTCGGCGTCGGTGATGCGGGTCACGTGATTCGCGGGCGACACCACCGGCTTGGCCGGCGTGATGCCCGCCGTCTGCGCCCCCGTCCCGCCGCGATGCTCCTTGCCGACCGGCACGTCGGTCGCGTGCGGCCGCGGGATCAGCTTGCCCTGCGGCGCCTCGTCGACGACGTGCGCGAGATCGGTTCGGTTCAGGTACTCATAGCCGAGCACGCGGAACACGTAGTCGATCACGCTCGTCGACACCTTGATGTTGTCGTGGCCCTCGACGCGGCCGTGCGGCTCGAAGCGCGTGAAGCAGAACTGGTCGACCAGGTCCTCGAGCGGCACGCCGTACTGGAGGCCCATGCTCACGGCGATGGCGAAGCAGTTCATCATGCTGCGGAACGCCGCGCCTTCTTTGTGCATGTCGATGAAGATCTCGCCCAGTCCGCCGTCCTCGTACTCGCCGGTGCGCAGGAACACCTTGTGGCCGGCGATGCGCGCTTCCTGTGTGAAGCCGTGGCGACGGCGCGGCAGGCGGCGGCGGTGGAGCTTGGTCGGGGCCGCGGCCGCGGAGGTCGCGGCGGCGGGCTCGTCGGCCTTCTTCTTGGTGGCGGTGGCGAGCGGCTGCGACAGCTTGCAGCCGTCGCGGTAGAGCGCCACGGCCTTCAGCCCCAGCTTCCACGACTCGCGGTAGATCTTCTCCACGTCCTCGACCGAGGCCTCGTTCGGCAGGTTCACGGTCTTGCTGATGGCGCCGGAGATGAACGGCTGCACCGCGCCCATCATGCGCACGTGGCCCATCGGCTTGATGAAGCGCGTGCCGCGCGAGCCGCAGCGGTTGGCACAGTCGAACACCGGCAGGTGCTCGGCCTTCAGGGCCGGTGCGCCCTCCACCGTCTGCGTGCCGCACACGTAGAGGTTCGCCTCCTCGATCTGCTGATCGGTGAAGCCGAGGAACGGGAGGATGTTGAACCCGGGCTTCTCGCGCTCGGCCATGCTCACGCCGAGCCGCGTGAGCAGCTCGTCGGAGAGCATGCCGCGCCCGAACGCCTGGCGGATGTCGAGCACGTTGGGGAGCGACTTCTCGATCGCGTTCAGCTCGGGATCGGTGAAGCCCTTCGTGTGGAGCGAGGAGTCGTTGATGTGCGGCGCGCCCTGCAGCGTGCCGTTGCCCACCGCGTAGCGGATGATGCGGTCGATCTCCTGCTCGTCGTAGCCCAGACGGTGGAGCGCCTTCGGCACCGACTGATTCACGATCTTGAAGTAGCCGCCGCCGGCGAGCTTCTTGAACTTGACCAGCGCGAAGTCGGGCTCGACGCCCGTGGTGTCGCAGTCCATGAGCAGTCCGATCGTGCCGGTGGGTGCCAACACGGTGGACTGCGAGTTCCGGTAGCCGTGCAGGCCGCCGAACGCCACCGCGCGGTCCCACGCCTCGATCGCGGCCGTGCGCATGTCGCGCGGCGCGAGCACCGGATCGATGGCGCGCGCGGCCTCGCGGTGCAGGCGCATCACACCGAGCATGCTGTCGCGGTTCTGCTCGAAGCCGTTGAACGCGCCCTTGCTCGCCGCCATCTCCGCCGAGAGCGCGTACGCCTCGCCGGTCATGATCGCGGTGATGCACGCCGCGTATGCCCGGGCGGCGTCGCTGTCGTAGGGCAGCCCTTCGACCATGAGCAGCGTGCCGAGGTTCGCGTAGCCGAGGCCCAGCGGCCGGTAGTCCTCGGAGTTGCGCGCGATCCGCTCGGTCGGGTACGACGCGAACGAGACCAGGATCTCCTGCGCCAAGAAGAACACCCGGTTCGCGTGCCGGTAGCCCTCGATCTCGAACGACCCGTCCTCGCGCCGGAACTTCATCAGGTTCACGGACGCCAGGTTGCAGGCGGTGTCATCGAGGAACACGAACTCGCTGCAGTTGTGGACGACGAGCCCGTTCGCCACGAAGTGGCTGGTCACGGGCTCGGTGAGGTCGAAGACCTCCTCCTCGCCGACGGGTTCAATGGAATCGATGTCGTCGACGAGGTCGTCCAAGTAGGCAAGCGTGCTCTCGTTGAGCGCCATCAGCGCAGCACTCTTGGGGCTCTCCGCGTCGAATCCGATCTCGCGCTCGAACATGAGCCTCGAGGTCCGGCTGATGCGAAGCGAGTGCATCTCCTGGACCGGGTACTCGCGAAGCCCGCCCTTTCCATCGGGGAGCAGGGAAACGGCCTTGCCCGCGCGACGATTCGTGTAGAGCTTGGACTTGATGCCGAAGCTGAGCAGCATCATCTGGACCTGGCGAAGCAATTCGAGCGAGGTCGAGTCGAGCGACACGTACTGGCTCTTGTCTGCGTAGCTGGCGACTGTGCCGTCCGCTGTGAACAGGCCGCGCAGCATCGCCGCCATCGTGGGGCGATCGAGGTTGAATACGTCCGGCAGGAACCGCTTGTGCTCGCTGCCCTCGTCGAGAGCCGCGAACTGCTTGAACAAGGCGACCACCGGCTGGGACGAAATGGCCAGGCGTGAGCCCGCCCCACGGCCATTGCTCAAGCTCACGCTGACGTCGTCCGCACGGCCCACGGACCCGGCCGCGCGCAGCGCGCGCTTCTGCTGATTCATCTCGGTCGCAACACCCTGCAGGACGCCGATCTCATCCGCGGCCATCGTCAGGACGACCGACTCCTGCACGCGCTCGCCATGCGCCACGCGGGCGAGACAACCGTCACCGACCGCGAGGCCGATGGCGGAAGCGACGCGCGGGTTCAGGGCCAGCCTGCCAAAGCCAGCGCCGAGCAGGCCGATCGTCTCGCCGGCCTTGAGGTCGATCACGGCGACGTCGCCACGGTCCTTGGTCCATACCTTGTGGTCGGCCGTGATGCGCACCTCGTACCCGGCCTTTGTCCGCAGGCGATAGACCGGCTTCGTGCCCGTTGGGAAGATCTTCTCGACCCAGTGCGGCTGGCCGTCGGCGCCGATCACTCGGGCGGTCTTGCCGACGAGCGAATCGATCCTCCGCCACCCCTCGCTCGTCGCCACCAGCGTGTCACCGGTCACGCACGGGTTCGTCGCGTTGATGCGGTCCGTCGCCTTGCACGTGTGCCACTTCTGGATCGTGTCGTCGAACTGCACGCCCGGATCGGCGCAGGCCCACGCGGCCTCGGCGATGTCGTGCCAGAGCTTCCGCGCCTGGAACGTCTCGTAGACGGAGCCGTTCGTGCGCAGCCGCGTCTGCCAGGTGCCGTCCTTCTCGACGGCGTCCATGAACGTGTCCGGCACGCGCACGCTATTGTTCGAGTTCTGCCCTGCCACCGTGGCGTACGCCTCGCCGTTGAAGTCCGACGAGTAGCCCGCGGAGACGAGTGCGGCGACCTTGCGCTCCTCGCGCACCTTCCAGTGGATGAAATCGACGATCTCGGGATGGTCCATGTCGAGCACGACCATCTTCGCCGCTCGCCGCGTCGTGCCGCCCGACTTGGTCGCACCCGCGCCACGGTCGAGCACCTCGAGGAAGCTCATCAGTCCCGACGACGTGCCGCCGCCCGAGAGCTTCTCCATGCGACCGCGCAGCTTCGAGAAGTTCGTGCCCGTGCCCGAGCCGTACTTGAAGACGCGCGCTTCGTTCTTCACCAGCTCGAAGATCGACATGAGGTCGTCGTTGACCGACTGGATGAAGCACGCCGACACCTGAGGGCGAGAATACGAA
>DATNFC010000047.1:0-3381 GCA_035606545.1 Candidatus Methylomirabilota bacterium | reverse complement strand
TGCCCAGCTCGGCGAAGCGGATCGGCAGCTCGCGGTAGCTGTGCTTGCGCGAGTTGTAGATCATGATGTGGCCGGGGCAGTTCATGGGCTTCGCGCGGTACGCCTGGTCGTCGATCAGCATCGGCGAATACATGATGTCGGCGTAGTTCTGCAGGTGCCCCGAGATCTGGTAGAGCTTCTCGCTCGCGATGTGCGGCGTGTACACGAACTGGTAGCCACGCTTGTAGTGCTCGTCCTTCCAGAACTGCTCGAGCACGTGGCGCACCATCCCGAGCTTCGGGTGCCAGAGCACGAGCCCGGGGCCCACCTCCTCGTGGATCGAGAACAGGTCCAGCTCGCGCCCCAGCCGCCGGTGGTCGCGCTTGAGTGCCTCCTCGATGCGCTTCAGGTGCTCGTCCAGCTCGGCCTGCGTGGCGAACGCGGTACCGTAGATGCGCTGGAGCATCTCGTTCCGCTCGCTCCCCAACCAGTAGGCGCCGGCCACGTGCGTGAGCTTGAACGCCTGGATGTCGCCGGTGCTCTTCAGGTGCGGGCCGCGGCAGAGATCCAGGAACGGACCGTTCTTGTAGGTCGTGACCTTCGCGCCCTCGGGGATCTGGGAGAGAAAATGCAGCTTGTACTTCTCGCCCAGCCTCTCCCAGTGCCGGCGGGCCTCGTCGCGGCTCATCTCCCCCGCCTCGAACGGCTGGTTCGCGGCCACGATCTCGCGCATCTTCGCCTCGATGCGCTCCAGGTCCTCGGGCGTGAACGGCGTCGGGCGCGCGAAGTCGTAGTAGAAGCCGCCGTCGATCGGCGGCCCGCCCGCCACCTTGGTGTCGGGGAACAGCTCCGTGACCGCGGTCGCGAGCACGTGCGCCGCCGAGTGCCGCAGCCGGTAGAGCGCCTCCCCGCCCGGGTAGGCGGAAAGGTCGGGGCCCAGCGCGACGTTCACGGTACCGGACATGGTTGGGGCCTCTGCGACGAGAACGGGGCGGCGCCTTCACCCCTGCGCGCGCCCCATGGACCTCGAAAGTGGATGGTGGGCGATACTGGACTTGAACCAGTGACCCCTTGCTTGTCGAGCAAGTGCTCTACCAGCTGAGCTAATCGCCCGTGCTTGAAGCGCAACAAGATACGCCCAGTGCGCGGAGACGGCAACGCGGCGCGGGCGCCTCAGCGCTTCGCGCGGCCTTTCCTCCCCACCAGCTTCCAGAACCGCCGCTCGTCCACGAGCGTGATCCGGTGGCCCTTCTCGGCGAGCCGCTTGATCTCCATGAGCTTGAGCCCGGCGTCGCGGCCCGCGGCCTGGAGCGTGTTCGGCCGCCCGCGCACGAGCACGCTCGTCTTGAGCGACGGCCCGCCGTGGACAACGGCGCCGGCGCGCTTCGCGGCACGTTTGGCGTCCGCACGCGGCCGGCTCAGGATCCCGGTGAACGCCAGGTGCACGCCTTTCAGGCTGCGCAGCACCCCGGGCTTCAGCGCCTTCGGCGCGTTGCGCAGCGCGTGGATCAGTTCGTCGGCGCTCTCGTAGCGCTTGCGGCGCTCGCCGATGCAGCGGTGGACGATCTCTTTCAGGTGATCCCCACACGGGAGCCGGCGGATCTCCGCGGTGCGCACGCGGACGCTGGCGTCGCCTTTCACCAGCATGCCGATCAGCTGGCCCATCTGGTAGACGTCGTCGCGCGCCTGCCACTTGGGCACGGCGCCCACGAGGATGTCGGTCGGCGCCGT
The DNA here is from genome assembly GCA_035606545.1 of Candidatus Methylomirabilota bacterium. Classification (GTDB taxonomy): domain Bacteria; phylum Eisenbacteria; class RBG-16-71-46; order RBG-16-71-46; family RBG-16-71-46; genus JAIOPA01. The sequence goes on along the minus strand of DATNFC010000047.1, from coordinate 1,671 downwards.
CATCCGGTTCATGGTCCGCGCCGCGACGCCGCCGCGATCACTCTGGTGCCGCACGATGCCGAAGTCCCCGAGCTTCAAGCTCGGTCCCTCGCACACGAACACGTTCATGGGGGTCAGGTCGCGGTGCAGCAGCTGGCCGCGGTGGAGCTTTCCGAGCACCTCGAGGATGCCGGCGATCTCGCGGCGCACGGCGCGCTCCGGCCACGGCTTCCGCACGCGGTGCAGGTAGGCGCGTAGGTCGCCGTGCCGCGCGTACTCGAGCGCGAGGCAGTAGAGCAGCCGGCCGTCCGGGCGCGTGAGCGGGAACGCGTCGAAGATGCGGATGGCGCGCGGGTGGCCCGCGAGCAACTGGCCGAAGTACGCCTCGCGCAGCCAGCCGTCGATGCGCGGGCTCACCTTCACGCACAGCACGGCGTCGACCTTGGTCGACGAGCCCATCCGCTGGGCCAGGTACACCTGGCCGAAGCCGCCCTCGCCCAGCATGCGCTCGATCACGAACTTGAGCCTGGTTTCGGGGCTGGCGATCACCTCGCCGCGCGCGACCAGCGCGTGCTCCGGGTGCCGTCGCTCGCGCGTCGAGAGCGTGCGCGTGGTGGAGGTCGAGGCGTGGTTCACGGCGCTCTCCTGGGGCGGCGGCCGGCGCTAGCGGGAATTCGGCGTCCCGGGCTCGATCAGCCTGAGCGCCGGCGGCTCGTCGCTCACAAGGTACTCGAACTCGCGCCGGAACGTCTCCACCGACCGGTTCGTCACGTCGGCGAGCGGCCGCAGGCGCGCGTCCGACTCGAAGTCGTCCCGGCGCAGCCGCAGCATGTAGCGGCGCGCGATCGCGTACCGCGTCGTGTTCACGTCCACGAGCCGCACGCGCGCGCGGCCGGTCACGGGATCGAGCAGCGCCTCGAACGGGACCGGCACGAACTCCCCGCCCTGGAGCGACACCATGGCGGCGTCGCCGCCCCCCAGCAGGTACTTGGCGGCGCAGTAGCCCAGGTCGCGCGTGTACTCCATGTCGAGCGGGATCGGGTCGGCGCAGCGCAGCTCGTAGCCGATGTTCTTGGTGCTGATCGTGGACTGGAGCTGGAAATCGCGCAGCCGCTCCTGGACCGCATGCTTCAGGACTTCTCCGAAACTGATCTCGTCCAGGCGCACGTGGCCGTGGTCGTCGCGCTCGGTGTTCTCCAACGCGTCCAGGTCGCGCGGGTCGACCGCCAGCGCCACGCCCTCGGCGATCACCGCCACGCCGTCGCGGCGCCGGGCCGCCAGGCGCTTGATGTGTGCGCCGACCAGCGTGTCGACGATGCGGGCGAGCGGCACCGGCGCGGTGGTGAACTCCTCGGGGATCAGCGTGATCGTGGCGCCCGCGGCCTTGCCGATGCCCAGCGCCAGGTGGCCGGCCTTCCGGCCCATGGCGACGACGTAGTACCACCGCGACGTGGTCTTCGCGTCGACCATCAGGTTCTTCACCATCTCCACGCCGTGGTGGCGCGCGGTCTGGAACCCGAACGTGTCCACGTGAGCGGGCAGGTCGAGGTCGTTGTCGATGGTCTTGGGTACGTGCGCGACGCGGATCTGGCCCGCGGCGCGCTCGTGCACCTTCATCGAGCTGAATGCCGTGTCGTCGCCGCCGATGGTGACCAGCTCGGTCACGCCGAGTTGCAGCAGCGCCACCACGAC
>DATNFC010000046.1:0-23001 GCA_035606545.1 Candidatus Methylomirabilota bacterium | reverse complement strand
GACGAAACGCCGGACGGGAGGGAAGCCGCGACGACCGCGGCCAGGACCACGGCGGGGGAGACCATGCTCGCGAGGGTATCGCGAGCGCGCGCTGCGTTCCACGACACGAGGCCGGTGCCGTGCGATTGTGAATCCGGCTTCCCGCTCTTAGGCTGTCGCGTCCGTCACGCAGACCAACACCGGATGGAGGCCGTCCCACATGCGTTCGCACGCCAGCGCCATCGCCCTCGCCACCTGCCTGCTCGGCCTCAGCGCCATCCCGGCCTCGGCCCAGGATGCCAACTACTGGTCCACGGCGTACGGCACCCGCTCGCAGCTCCTGGGCGGCGTGGTGACCGGCAGTCCCGGTGACATCAGCTCCACCTTTTACAACCCCGGCGCGTTCGCGCTCTCCGGAGCCGCCGAGCTGCTGCTCGCCGGCAGCGCGTACCAGTACCAGCGCGTGGCGGTCGACGACGGCTCGGGCCCGGGGAAGACGCTGGTCTCCGCTTCGTTCGTGACCGTGCCGTCGCTGTTCGCCGGCGAGATCCCGATCCTCGACCACGACCGCCTGGCGTACGCGTTCCTCACGCGCGCCTCGATGGACATGGAGATGAACAGCCGGCGGACCACGGGCGTCGAGCCGATCGCGCCGATCCCGAACTCGGTCTTTGCCGCGGGCGAGATCCAACTCAAGCAGGACTTCAGCGAGAGCTGGTACGGGCTCACCTGGGCGCACAAGCTCTCGCCGACGCTCGGCTTCGGCGTCTCGCCGTTCGTGGTCGTGCGCGGTCAGCGCACGCGCATCGCGCTGCTGCTCGAGGGCCGCAACGCCTCGGACCAGGCGTCCGTCCTGAGCCAGAGCCGCGAGTTCGACTACCTGCACTGGTCGATGCTGGCGCGCTTCGGCCTCTTCGGGGTGCGCGACTCGCTCACGTATGGACTCACGCTCACCACGCCCAATGCGGGGCTCTTCGGCGGCGGGTCCACGAACTTCAACAGCACCCTCGTCGATCAGGGTGGCACGATCGGCAACATCATGGGCGCGAGCTACGCGGACGACGTCAAGGCGAAGTACCACGCGCCGCTCGGTGCGGGCGCCGGAGCCTCGTACGGGTTCGGCGCCACGCGCGTGCACGCGGCGATCGACTGGAACGCCGAGGTGCCCCGCTACACGGTGATGGAGGCCCCCGAGTTCCAGATCCACAAGCCCAGCGGCGACAGCACGGTGAAGGTGGTGATCTCCGACCGGCGCGACGCGGTCTTCAACTGGGGCGTGGGCCTGGAGCACCGCTTCGGCGCCACGGTGAGCGGGTTCGCGAGCTACCACACGGACCTGAGCGCGCGGAAGCAGGGCGAGACGCCGAGCGCGTCGGTGACCGCGTGGGATCTCAATGACGTGGCCGCCGGCGTCACCTGGCACGTCTGGCGCTCGGACCTCGCGCTCGGGCTCGCCGCGGCGTTCGGCAGCCAGCCGACGCCCTCGGTGCCGGGCTCCACCGAGGGCGTGCCCACGCCCCAGCCCCTCCAGACGCACGAGATGCTGGTGACCGTGAGCGTGGGCTGGAAGATCACCTATTGACGGCGCCGGCGTGGCCGGCGCCGCATGGCGTCACTTCATCGCATCCGCGATGCGTTGCCCGGCACGGCCGGCGGCGAGTCCGGCGCTGAACAGCCACATGCCGTGGAACAGCATGCGCAGGCCGAACAGCACGCCCACCGCGACCGCGGCCGAGGCGGGGAAGTTGCGCCACAGGCTCACGCCCAGCAGCACGGTGACGAGGCCGCTCACGAGCATCCAGCCGCGGCCCGGGGAGCCGGCCGCGCCCAGCGCCGCCATGATCTCGACGAAGCCAGAGAGGAAGAAGTAGAACGCGAGGAACAGCGTGATCGAAGCGAGCGCATCCAGCGGGCGCGACACGATGAGGTAGCCGGCCGCGACCATCAGCACGGCGAGCAGGAGCAGCCACAGACCGCGGCCGAACGCGCCGACGGCGAACGCGAGCAGGCCGGTCGACGCGCCGGTCACGAGCATCAGCACGCCGATCACGACCATCATCGACAGCCCGCTCACGAGTGGTGCGGCCATGGACAGCACGCCCGCCAGGATGAGCGCCATCCCCACCCAACGCGCGGTACCGGCGCGTGACCGGAGCGCCTCGAGGAGTTGCATTCCAAGCGAATTCGTTGCGTTCGCCATCGGCGGCCTCCCTTTCTCACGATCGGCAGCGTGACGATCCCGCCGCCGCGGCGGCAGCTTAGACCCGTCGCGCGACACCCGCCACGGCGCTCCACCGGTCATGCCGCGTGTGGCGCAACACGGACCAGCGGCGCTCGCGCTCTGCCTCGCCGCCTACATATTGCAGTGCGCGGCTCGTAAACCGCACGCATCGCACGCGCATGACGACGCGCCAACGCGTGGCGATCTGCGACGAACGCCGTCTCGCGAGCGCGTTCGGCGCGAATGCGACCCGGTGTGCCGGAACAAGTTCGGGACATCGCGCGGCGATCCACGCGCGCCGCACGATTGGACCCGGCACATCCGATGCGAGGACCACCGCCCCCGTAGCCCCCCGGTCGGGGGACCGAACCAGCACGAACACGAGGGATCGCGTTCGAGTGTGTTTCGAACTGTCGATCCGAGGTGCGTGCCGCCAGACGGACGTCTGAGACGGGCGATCGCACCCACTCGTGGAGTGACCATCGTGCGTTCGCTCGTTTCCGTGTTTCGATCCGGCGCGACCACGCTCGCGCTCGCAGCGTCGCTGGGTGCGACGCTTGCGGGACCGGCCCTCGCCGGCCCGTACACGCGGCTCCAGGTGCTCTTGCCCGGGGAGACCGCAGCGCCCGGTACACCATCCGGAAAAACCGGCGTACCGCGCGCACAAACGGTGGGCGTGCCGTTCACGCTCACGGTGAATGCCTGCGACGACACCTGGACCCGCGTGACCTCGATCACGAACACGGTCCGGGTGTTGTCGTCTGATGCCAGCGCGACGCTCCCGGCGCCGGCGCAGCTCGCGAGCGGCACCGGGACGTTCGGCGTCACGCTGAACGCCAGTGGTTCGTTCACGATGTTCGTCGACGACCAGACGGACGGCACCATCCCCGACGGCACCAGCGCATCGGTGCAGGCGCTGGTGCTCCAGGGCTTCGTGTTCAGCACGATCAGCCAGAAGCATTTCACCGCGGGCACGCCGGAGAGCATGACGCTGCGCGCCGTGGACCCGGCGGGCAACACCGTGAGCGGTTTCAGCGGCGTGGTCCGGCTCAAGGAGACCACGAGCTTCGGCGACGGCCGCGCGGCCCCCGACAGCATCACGCTCGTGAACGGCACCTGGAGCGGCGGGCTCGCGGCGCTCCGTGCCGACGAAACCAACATCAACCGCGGCAACTGCAACTTCTACGCGTGGCTGTCGATGGCGCCGGGGAAGAACGGCACCAGCGACCCGTTCGTGGTGCACCCGGCGGCGCTCTCGCGCCTGCAGCTGCTGGCGCCGGGCGAGACCGCGCTGCCGGGTGGCGGCAGCGGCAAGAGCGGCACGCCCGCGGCGCAGAGCTCCGGACAGGCGTTCGCGATGACCGTGAACGCCACCGACGCGTGGTGGAACCTCGTCCCGAGCGCCGACAACGTGCGCCTGACGAGCACCGACGCGGCGGCGAGCACGCCGGTGACCCGCGTGCTCGCCGGCGGCACCGCGCAGGTCAACGTCACGCTCAACACCGTCGGCACGCAGACGATCTCGGTCACCGACTTGACGAACGGCGGCATCACCGGCATGACCACTCCCGGCATCCTGGTGCAGCCGAACGCCGCCGATCACTTCGTCGTCTCCACGATCGCCTCGCCGCAGGTCGCGGGCGTGCCGGTCGCGGTGACGATCCGCGCCACCGACGCCGCCGGCAACACCATCCCGAACTACGCCGGCGACGTGAACCTGGCGGCGAACACCGGCGCGGGCACGATGAGCCCCGAGCGCGTGACGCTCGCCGCCGGCGTCTGGGCGGGCACGCTCACGTTCAAGGGCGCGGGCAACAGCGCGCGTTTCACGTGCAGCGACTTCTTCTCGCCGCCGCGCGTGGGCACGAGCAACACGTTCGTTGTCTCGCCGGGCCCGGTGGCCGGACTCCAGATCCTGCTCCCGGGTGAGACCGCGACGAGCGGCCAAGCCGACGGCCGGAGCGGCACGCCGACGACGCAGAGCGCGGGAATCGCGTTCAACCTGACGCTGCGCGCCGTGGACGCGTTCTGGAACGTGGTGCCGGGCATCGCCGACCGCGTCGCGATCGCCTCGAGCGACACGTTCGCGGCCATGCCAGCCGAGACCACGCTCGCGAACGGCCTGGTGCTCGTGCCCGTGCGTCTGCACAAGTCCGGCCCGCAGCGCATCTGGATCACCGACCTCGACCAGTCGATCGCGGCCGACACCAGCTCGGCCGTCACCATCGTCGGTGGCACGTTCTCCCGTGTGCTCGTGCTGGCGCCGGGTGAGCGCGTGGCGCCGGGTACGGCGACCGGCCGCACCGGTGCCGCCACCGACCAATCCATCAACTACGCGTTCACCGTGACCGTGCTCGCCACCGATGCGTGGTGGAACCCGATCACCGGCGTGAACGACGTCGTGCACCTGACCTCGTCACCCACAGACCCGCTCAACACGCTGCCGCCAGACACGCCGATGAGCGACGGCCGCGCCGACCTGCCCGTGCGCCTCGCGCACGGCGGCTTCAACCAGCTCGCGGTCTCCGACGTCTCGAATGGCAGCATCACCGGCAGCTCGACGCAGGTGAGCGCGATCTCGAGCGGCTTCCACCTGGTCGCCTCGGTCGTGCCGGCCACGGTGCGCGCCGGCGACTACTTCACGCTCACCGTGAGCGTCACGAACGATGCCGGCTCGGTGATCTCGGAGATCAACTCGCTGGTCACGCTCACCGTCCGCAGCGCCTCGGGCCCGACGCCCGGCCAGGGGCTGCTGACGCCGGCGCAGATCCAGCTCTCGCAGGGCACGCGCACCGTGAGCGCCACGTACACGTTCGCCGAGCCGATCGTCATCGTCGCCACGGACGACGCCGGGAACGCTCCGGCGGTCACGAACGCGATCGACATCACGCCCGGCCCGCCGACGGTGGTCACGTTCGTCAACCCGCCGCGCTGGGTGGGAGGCAACAAGACGGCGCGCCTCGACGCGAAGGTGACGGATGACTTCGGGAACGGCGTCTCCGGCCAGCCGGTGTCGTTCACGCTGCTCTCCGGCACGGGCGTGCTCACGGCGCTGGACAACACGACCGACGCCACCGGCTTCGCGCGCGCCGACTTCCAGTCGCCGCGCCAGCCGGAGCTGGACCAGATCCGCGCCAGCTCGAACGCGCTCCACACCGAGCTGGAGCTCGAGACCGCGCTCGTGAGTCCCGACGCCGCGGGCGGCACGATCACGAGCTACCCGAATCCGTTCCACCCGCCGGTCCAGGGCACGACGCTGGCGTGGAAGCTGTCGGACGACGCCGCGGTGACGTTGCGGATCTACACGCAGAGCGGCGACCTGGTGCTGCAGCGCACGTTCTCGCGCGGTACGCCGGGCGGCACGGTGGGGCTCAACACCTGGGTGTGGGACGGCGCGAACGGCGGCGGCCGCACGGTGTCGAGCGGTGGCTACCTGGCGCTGATCGAGGCCCAGGGTAACGGCGCGACCCTTCACGTCATGCGGCGCAAGATCGCCGTGGTGCGATAGGAGAACGGACATGAACCGGCATCTTCCGACCCGTCTCGCCGGCGCACTGCTCGGCATCGCGATCGGCGCGGGCGCCGCGGCCGCCCAGGGCTCACAAGAGCAGTCGGCCGGCATGCCCGGCGAATGGCTCGCCCGCTATTCGAACGCCCGCGCGCTCGGCTTCGGCTCGGCGAACGTGGCAATCGCAGACGACCCGCTGGGCGTGATGTGGAATCCGGCCGGGCTGTCGTTCATGAACCAGAACGAGCTCCGGTTCGAGAACGCGCGCCTGTTCGGTGAGACGTCGCTCAACTCGTTCGGCTTCGCCGTCCCCGGCAGCCGCTGGCCGAGTCTCGGCGTGTCCATGGTGTCGCTGTCCTCGGGTGAGTTCGAGCGCACGAACGACGTCAACGACCCGCTGGGCTCGTTCAAGGAGGGCGAGACGGCCTGGCTGCTCTCGGCCTCGAAGGCGTTCACGCCGAAGCTCGCGATCGGCATGAACGTGAAGCTCGTCCAGCAGACCGTGGAGTCGTTCAGTGCGAACGGCACCGGGGTGGATCTGGGCGCGCTCTACCAGGTGACGCCCGGCCTCAAGCTGGGCGCGTCGATGATGAACGTGGGCGGGCCGACGCTGCAGCTGCGCGACGTGGCCGAGAGTTACCCGTCGCAGTTCCGCGGCGGCGCCGCGTTGGGCCTGCTCCAGGGCCGCGGCCTGATCGCGCTGCAGCTGGACCACGCCGACGGCCTCGGCACCCAGTTCCACGCCGGCGCCGAGTACTGGATCCTCTCCGGGATGGGGCTGCGCATGGGCTGGAGCCCCGACGGCGCGAGCGGCGGCTTCACGTACAAGTTCGCCCCGCGCTACACGATCGATTACGCCGCCGCCGACCACGCCCTGGGCCTCCAGCACCGCATCGGCGTCAGCACGCACTTCGGCGGCTTCTTCGCCAGCTCGAATGCCACGCCGTCGGTGTTCTCGCCCACGGGCGAGCAGGCGGTGACGCGCATCGCGCTCAACTCGCGCACCAAGGCCGGCCCGCAGACGTGGGCGCTCGAGATCGTGAACAAGTCGGACGAGGTCGTGCGCCGCTTCGGGGGCCAGGGCCAGCCGCCGGCGCACCTCGAGTGGGATGGCAAGGACGAGAACGGGCTGCCGCTGCCCGACGGCAACTATCGCTACAGCCTGGTGGTAAAGGACGCGGTCGGCCGCGTGGTCGCGGGCCCGGCGCGCTACATCGCCATCTCCACCGGCGGGCCGCAGGGCGCGGTGCCGCTCGTGCCGACGGCGGAGCACCCCGACAAGTGAGACGCGCGCTCGGCATCGGCTCGGCAGCGCTGCTGGCGGGCGTGACGCTTGCTGCGCTCGTGCCCGTGGCGCACGCCGCGGGCAAGGCGCAGGCGAAGACCACGGCCCCGGGCGTGCGCTCGCTGCGCGACATCGGCGACGCGTTCGAGTCGAGCCGGCTGCTCGACGGCACGGCGCGGCTCAAGGCGCTGGACGCGCTCGACGGCTCGCTCGCCAGCGCGCTCCGCGGCTCCGTGGACGACGAGCAGAAGCTTGCCGCGCGCGCGCTCGCGGCGCGGCTCGATATCGAGCGCGGGGACTACGCCGGCGCCGTCGCGGGCTTCACCGCCGCGGCGAACGCCGACGCGAAAAGCCGTTTCGCCGACGACGTGGTGTTCGCCTCGATCGAGGCGCTGGAGGCAGCGGGTCGCGACGGGGAGGCCGAGAGAGAGTGGCTCAAGTGGGAGAGACGCTTCCCCTCGAGCCCGCTGCTTCCAGCGGCGCGGTTGAACCGGGCCTGGAACGCGCTCCGCCGCGGGGCGGGCGCCGAGGCCGATGCGCTGCTGGAGGGCATCGCGACCGACTCGCCGTGGCTCGTGCAGGAGCGTCGTTACGTGCTGGCACGTGCGCTCGCCGACTACCAGACGGACCGCATCGCGGACGCGCTGGCCGCACTTGGCGAACGTCCGCAGACCGCGCCCGCGCTGTATCTGCGTGCGCTCTGTCTGGCGCGAAACGGCCAGACGCTGCGCGCTGCGGCCGCATGGCAGGAGGTGGCCGATCGCTGGAGCGACGGCCCGCTCGCCGACGCGGCGCGCTTCGCCAAGGCGAACACGTTCCTCGGCGCGCGCGATTACCGCAGCGCCGCCTCGGAGATGGCACGCGTGGCCGCGAAGGCGAAAGACCCGTCGTTCCGCGCCGAGGCTGAGCTCCGGAGCGCGGGCGCGGTGTTCATGACCGGCGATGCCGACTCGGCGCTGATGCTGCTGCGCGCCGTCGCCGCGCGCCACCCGGACACCGACGTGGCCGCGCGCGCGCAGTTCCTGGTCGGCGAGGCGCTGGTCGCGCGCGGCCGCTTCGAACCGGCGATCGCGGAGTACAACCGCGTGCTCACCCGTTACTTCCAGCACAAGGTCGCGGCGAGCGCCCAGTATCGCGTGGCGCGCTGTCTCGACGCGCTCGGCCGTAAGGCCGACGCCACCGGCAGCTACCAGGCGGTGGTGAGCGGCTACCCGCTCGAGCCCGAGGCGCTGCCCGCGGCCTACCTCGCGGGCGTGGGCCTGCTCGAGCGCGGCGCCTACCGCGCCGCGGCGCCCTACTTCCAGATCGTGCTCGACCGCTACACGCGCTCGGCGGCGGACAGCGCCGCCGCGTTCTCATCGCCCGAGCAGCGCGAGTTGGTCGAGGCGTCGCTGTGCATGCTCGAGTGGACGTGGCACGCGGCCGGCGACATGGGCCAAGTGGCCGGTGCACCGCACCTGATGCTGCAGAAGCTGCCGCCGAGCCGCTCGCCGTGGCGCGCGTGGACGCTGCTGATCGACGCCGACGCCGTCGCCGCGCTCGGCCGCTTCGGCGAAGCCCAGACCGCGCTCGAGACGCTCGCGAAGGATTTCCCCGATCATCCGGTGGCCGCCCCGGCGACGCAGTTGCTGGCGTGGACGTATGCGCGGCAGGACCGCGACAGCCTGGCGATCGCCACCGAGGAGCGCCTGCTCGCGCGCTGGGGCGCGACCGCCGACGAGGCGATCGTGAGCACCGCGCTGCTCGACATGGCGCACGCGAAGTTCAACCAGAAGAAGTACAAGGAGGCCGCGGGCGCGTACGAGTCGTTCCTCGGCCGCTGGCCGAAGCACCGCGAGCGCGCGAGCGCGCTCTACCAGGCGGGTCTGTGCTACCTGCGCCTGGGCCGCGCCGGCGACGCGGTGGATCGCTGGGAGGCGGTGGTCAAGGACAGTGCCGGCTCGGCGCTCGCCGAGCGGGCGTGGGCGCGCGCGGGCGACGTCTACTTCCAGGCCGAGCGCTTCGCCGATGCGCGGCGCTGCTACACCGGCCTGCTCGAGCATTTCGGCAACAGTGCGGCCGCGGGGCTCGCGTCGCTCCGCCTGGCGCAGTGCGATTACAACGCCGGTCACGACGCGGCGGCGCTCGAGGCGTTCTCACGCACGGTGGAACGCTACCCGTCCACGGCATACGCCACCGAGGCGAAGCGCGGCACCGAGCTGGCGCTCTACCGGCTAGCGGCGAGCGCGAACGGCGACACCGTGCTGATGCGGCTGCTCGAGCAGTACCCGAGCAGCGCGTTCGCGGCCGATGCGCTGCTGCAGATCGGCAAGCGGCACTATCAGGCGAAGCGCTGGCACGACGCGGCGGAGGACTTCCGTCAGCTCGTCAGCCGGTTCCCGGGCAGCTCGTCGGCCGACCAGGCGCAGTTCCTCATGGCCGACGCGCTCGCGAAGGACGGCAGAGCCGACGAGGCGCGAAACGCCTACGAGCAGTTCCTCGGCTACTTCCCGCAGAGCGAGCTCAAGACCACGGTGAGCTTTCGCCTCGGTCTGCTGCGGTTCGAGACGAAGGAGTACATGCAGGCCGCGGTGGCGTTCACGAGCGCGCTCGAGGACAGCGCGCCTCCCGATGTCGCGGGTCCGGCGCGTTACAATCTGGCGCTCTGCGAACGACAGCTGGGCGAGCTGGAGACGGCGCGGGTCGACCTCGAGCGTTATCGCCGTGAGTTCCCCTCCGGCGCGCTCGTGGCGCAGGCCGTCTTCCAGCTCGCCGATCTCGACGAGGCTGCGGGCAGGATGCCGGAGGCGCAGGCGGGCTTCGCGGACGTGCTCTCGCGCTCGCCGGGCGTGGCGCTGGGCGCCGAGGCCGCTTTCCGGTTGGGCCGCTGTCGCGAGCAGCTCCACGACGTGCCGGGCGCGATGAAGGCCTACACCGTCGCGCGTGGCTGTCCCGACCTGGACCAGCCGTACCGGCTGTCGGCGCTGGCCCGGCTCGCGGCGCTGCACGAATCGCGTCACGAGTTCACGCGCGCGGTCGAGATCTACCGCGACATCATTCACCACTCGAAGGACCGGGAGCTGGCTGCGGCGGCGGAGGACCGGGTGACGCAGCTGTCCGGTTCGCCGCGCGCGCGCTGAGCGCAAGTCCCACCCAACCCAAGGAGAGCCGAGATGTTCACGAACTTCGACTGGCTCGGTGCGATGCGCTCGAGTCCGGTCATGGTCATCATCCTCCTCTGCAGCGTGGTCACCCTGGGCTTCGCGCTCGAGCGGGCGCTGTACTTCTGGCGCCGCCGCGGCCGCCCGGACGCGTTCTTCCGCGCCGCCACCGAGAAGGTGCGCACTGGCCGGATCCAGGAAGCGGTGTTCGAGTGCATGGCGACGCCGCACCCGGTGGGCCCCATCGCGGCCGAGGTGCTGCGCAACGCGCACATGTCGCCGAACGCGGTCGAGGAGAAGATGCACATCGCGTTGAGCGAGCAGCGGCTGCAGCTCGAGCGCAACCTCGGCGTCCTCGGCACCATGGGCAACACGGCGCCGCTCATCGGCCTGCTCGGCACGGTGTGGGGCATCATGCGCGCGTTCCATGACATGGCGAGCACCGGCTCGGCCGGTCCGTCCGTGGTCGCGGCCGGCGTGGCCGAGGCGTTGTTCACGACCGCGGCGGCCCTCGTGGTCGCGGTGCCGTCGGTCATGCTCTACAACCAGTTCGTGCGCCGCATCGCGGTGATGCTGACGCAGGCCGAGAACCTGGCGCGTTCGTTGCGGCTGGAGCTGGAGGCCGCGCCGGTGGCGCAGGTCACCGCTCAGGCCGAACGCCGCAGCGCCTGATCCCATGCGCTTCCATTCGCGCAGGCATACCGAGGCAGGCATCCACGAGCCCAACATGACGCCGTTGATCGACGTCTCGCTGGTGCTGGTGGTGATCCTCATGGTGGCGACGCCGATGGCGTTCCAGTCGGGCATCGCGGTGCAGTCGGCGGCGCGCAGCGGCAAGAAAGCCGCCGAGCACGCGAAGCCCGACCGTATCGAGGTGGCCGTGCGGCAGGACGGGCGGGTGGACGTGAACCGTCGGAGTGTCCCGAGAGACTCCCTGGCGGTGGCGCTCCGCCCGCTCCTCCAGCTGAGCCCGAACCGGCTCGTGATCCTGCGCTGCGACGACGGCGTGCCGCACGGCACGTTCGTGGGCGTGCTCGACGAGGCACGCCAGCTCGGCGCGGCGAAGATCGCCGTGGTGGGGAGCTGAACGCCATGCGCACCCGCGTCCACCGGCCGGAGCTGATCACGAAGGTGAACGTCACGCCGATCATCGACGTGGCGCTGGTGCTGGTCATCATCCTGCTCGTCACCGCGCCGATGATGTCGGCGAGCACCCTGCCGGTGAGCCTGCCGCAGGCGAAGACGCGCGAGGCCGAGGACCAGCGCAACGTGTGCATCACGATCAGCGCCGCCGGCGAGATCGCCGTGGACGACAAGACCGTCGGCACGGTGGGCCTCGAGCCCGCGCTCGCCCTTCGCCTCGCCGAGCCGGGCAATCGCGACGTGCTCGTCGTCGTGCGCGCGGATCAAGGCGTGCCGTTCGCCACCGTCCGCCACGCGCTCGACGAGGCGCGCGCCGCGGGTGCGAAGCGACTGGCGATCGCCACGCGCCAGCGCGGGGAGGACCGGAAGTGAGCGCGCTCCGACTTGGCGCCCTGCGCGCCGACACGGACGAGGTCCGCCGCCGCACGCGCTGGACCATGACCGTGAGCATGGTGCTGCACGCGCTGCTGTTCGCCTACATCCTCGCGCCGAAGCCCGCGCGCGAGGCCACGCCCGAGCTGACCGAGATCACGCTGCTCGGCCCCGGCGACCTCGAGCCCGCGGCCGCGGGCGACCCGCTCCCGGCGACCGCCCACGAGCGCGAGACATCCGTCGGCGCGCGCATCCCGGTGACCGCGGACGCCAGCTTCCGGCGGGAGCTCGACCGCGCCGACGTCGCGACCGAGACCGACGCGTTGAGCGCCGCCGATCGCATGAGCGCGCGGCTCGCGGCGATGCGCGAGGACGTGAGCGTGCCTGTGGCGAACGCGAGCGCATCCGTGGCGACGAGCGCGATGTGGACCACGCCTGCCACGGTGGGCGGCTCGGGCGGCAGCGGCCAGGCGTTGAACCTGACCCGCGGCGGCACGGGGGAGAGCGGCGTGCCGCTCGCACTCGGCCGCGGCGGCGGCACGTCCGCGATGCCGGCGCTCGCCCAGGCAGCGGGCACTCCGAGCCTCACCGAGGCGCCGGCGAGCGCGCCCGAGGGCGACGCGCATGCGCGGCGCACGCTCGCCGGCGCCCAGCTCGCGGGCCCGATCGCCGATCGCTCAGTGCTCCGGCACGTGACGCCCGACTACCCGGAGTGGGCCAAGCGCGACGGCGTCGAGGCCCAGGTGACGCTCTACTTCATCGTTCGCCCCGACGGCAGCGTCAAGGAGAACATCCTCGTCCAGAAGACCGCCGGCTTCGGCGACTTCGACGACAGCGCCCGCGCCGCGCTCGCGGCGTGGCGGTTCGCACCGCTCGGCGCCGGCCGCACCGGCGAGCAATGGGGCACGATCACGTTCCACTTCCGGCTCAAGGACGTTTGAGCCCGTGAGTTCCCTGGAATCCATGAGAAGGAGGCGCGCGATGCGTCCGAGCGTTCCGTCCAGGCTGGTCCCAGCGCTGGCCGCGGTGGCGGTCTCGGCGCTGTGCGCCGCGAGCGCCGGCGCCACGGCGGCGAAGCGTACGCAGCCGGCGCCGGCGGTGAAGAAGGTGGAGGCGAAGCCCGCCGCGGGCGCGGACAGCTCGAGCGGGATGCGGCTCAAGGGTGGCGACGAGGGCACCGTGTTCCGCACGCTCACCGTCGAGGGCGAGGACCGCATCCACATCGAGGTCGAGCGCCCGGTGCTCCGGCTCGACGTGGATCCGACAAAGGCCCCGGGCTTGGACCGCGGCACCGTGCGCGACGTGCTCGATCGCACCACGCCCGACCTCGAATCGCCGCTGCGCTCGTCCACGGCACGTGACGCCACGCCCTGGGTCGCGCATCCCTGGCTCTCGCACTTCCCGGACGGCGCGGTGGCGCGGTTCCGGCCCGCGGTGACGAACGTGGCGCGCTGGCGACTGCTGGTGGTGAATGCGCGCGCCGAATCCGTGGCCGTGTTCCGGGGCGAGGGCAACCCGCCGCGCGAGATCGCGTGGGACGGCCGCTCGACGGACGGCACGCCCGTGCTCCCGGGCGCCAGCTACTCGTACCTGTTCGAGGCGCGCGACAAGGCGGGCAACAAGCGCAACTTCGTCGGCGAGGGCTTTCGCGTGAACACGTTCCGTTACGACACGCCGGAGGGCCCGACGCTGGTGTTCGCGGCGAGCGAGCTCGATCGTCCCGGCGGCGCGCCGTGGGGCCCCGAGGAGACGCCGCCGATCGTGATCCAGGTGGCGTCGGAGATGAACCAGGAGCCCAGCGAGCGCCGGGTGCGCATCGAGGTCACGGCGCGGAGCGCGGCCGAGGCGAACGCGCTGGGCGGCCGGCTCATGAAGTGGATGGGGCCGCACCTGCTCGGCGATCCCGCGCGGCTGGAGAGCGCGGGGTTCGTGGCCGCGGATGCGCCCCCGGGCGGCGCGGTGCGGGTGTCGACCGAGACGCCCTGACGTTCTGAGTCGCACGCCGGCGCGTGGGGCAGCCGCGCCGGCGTCAGCCCGCCGGCGGCCGGATCAGGCCGCGAACGTCTTTCGGCCGGGGGGTCGGTCACCGTCGAGAGCACGACGATCACGGCGAAGCCCGCGAACAGCGCGAGCCCGGTGCGCAACGGACGGCGACGACTGCCGTTCAGGGTCATGGGATGGGCTCCGGATCGCGAGTGGATGCGGCCTCGTCGCGTGTGAGAGCAGCGATGTGGACGAGCGCGTCACAAGACCGCGCGGCCGCGCGTAGGGCGTCAGGCGCCGGCGCGGTGTGCCCCCGACCGGTGGACTCGACATCCAATTCACACACGGGTTCGCTCCCGGTGGTGCTAGGTTGCCGGGATCGTATTCACGCGCCGCAGGCAAGGCCGTGCCCGGCGCATCCCCATGGAGGCCCCTCATGTCCGGTCTCACGTTCAAGACGTTCGCTGGCTCGAGCACCACGCTGGATCCTTCGGTCGCGAAGGAACTCGCGAAGTCGATCAAGGGCGAGATCCTCACCGCCGAAACGCCGGAGTTCGACAAGGTGCGGGCGATCTGGAACGCCATGATCGACCGCAGGCCGGCGCTGATCGCGCGCTGTCGGACGACCGAGGACGTGGTGGCGTGCGTGAAGTTCGCGAAGCAGCACGGGCTGCTGGTCGCCGTGCGTGGCGGCGGTCACAACATCGCCGGCAACGCCGTGTGCGACGGCGGGCTGCTGATCGACCTGTCGTTGATGCGCACCGTGCAGGTCGATCCCGCGAAGAAGATCGCGCGGGTCGAGGGCGGCGCGCTGCTCGGCGACGTGGACCAGGCCACGCAGGCGCACGGCCTCGCCGTGCCGACGGGCATCAACTCCACGACCGGCATCGCCGGCCTCACGCTCGGCGGCGGCTTCGGCTGGATCAGCCGCAAGTACGGGCTCACGATCGACAACCTGCTCTCGGCGACGGTCGTGACCGCGGCGGGGGAGAAGCTGACCGCGAGCGAGAAGGAGAACAGCGACCTGTTCTGGGCCATCCGCGGCGGCGGCGGCAACTTCGGCGTCGTGACGTCGTTCGAGTTCCGGCTGCACGCGACCGGCACCGAGGTGCTGTCCGGGCTGATCGTGCACCCGCTCGCGGACGCGAAGAAGGTGCTCAAGTTCTACCGCGACTTCGCGCTCAAGGCTCCGGACGAGCTGGCGGTGTGGTTCGTGCTGCGCAAGGCGCCACCGCTGCCGTTCCTGCCCGAGAGCTGGCACGGCAAGGAGATCCTGGCGGTCGCGGCCTGCTACACCGGCGATCTGAAGACCGGCGAGCAGGTGCTCCAGCCGCTGCGCGCGTTCGGCCAGCCGATCGCCGATATCATCGCGCCGCACCCGTTCTCCGCCTGGCAGCAGGTGCTGGACCCGCTGCTCACGCCCGGCATGCGCAACTACTGGAAGTCGCACGAGTTCCTCGACGTCCCCGAGGGGCTGATCGACGTGTTCGTGGACTTCGCGGGCCGGCTGCCGGATCCGCAGACCGAGATCGCGTTCGCGCAGCTGGGCGGCGCGATTGGCCGGGTTCCGAACGACGCCACCGCGTACTCGCACCGCGAGGCGAAGTTCACCGTCAACATTCACGGTCGTTGGGACGGTGCCGCGAACGACAGCAAGTGCATCGGCTGGGCGCGCGACCTGTTCAAGGCCGCCGGGTCGTTCTCGACCGGGGCCGTCTACGTCAACTTCCTCACCGCCGACGAGGAGGAGCGGGTGAAGATGGCGTACGGCGGGAACCACGCGAAGCTGATCGCGATCAAGAAGAAGTACGACCCGACGAACCTGTTCCGCATGAACATGAACATCCGGCCGAGCTGAGCGCCACCCCCGGACGGGAGCGAAGGAGGGCCGGCGCAAGCCGGCCCTCCTTGGCATATGGAGCGATGACCGCGATCGACACGATTCGGACGCGCGCCCGGGCGATCGGCGCCGGGCTGCCGCGCACCTACTGGGTGCTGTGGTGCGGCATGCTCGTGAACCGCGCCGGCTGCTTCGTACTGCCGTTCCTCGCCGTCTACCTCACGCAGGGCCGCGGGTTCTCACCGGCGCTGGCGGGCGTGGTGGCCTCGGTCTACGGCGCCGGCGCCGCGGTGGCGAGCCCGCTCGGTGGCTACCTCGCGGATCACGTCGGCCGCCGCGCGACCATGGCGGGCGCGCTGCTGTGCGGCGGCGCGGGCATGATCGCGCTCGGGTTCGCACGCGACCTCCCGGTCATCGCGCCGGCGGTGTTCTTCGTGGCGCTGCTGGGGGAGTGCTACCGACCCGCGATGCAGGCCGCGATCGCGGACCTGGTGCCGGCGCGTGACCGTGTGCGCGCGTTCGGCATCCTCTACTGGGTGATCAACCTCGGGTTCTCGATCGGGCTCGTGCTCGGCGGCGCGCTGGCGTCGCGCTCGTTCTTCTACCTGTTCCTCGGCGACGGGCTCACGAGCATCGCGTTCGCCCTGATCGTGCTGCGCGCCGTGCCGGAGACCCGGCCGGCGCACGCGCCCCACGCGGACGCCGCTCCGGCCCAACGGCCCGGCTTCGCGGCCGGCTTCCTCGCGCCCTACCGCGACCGGCCGTTCGCGGTGTTCGTGCTGCTGAGCGTGCTCGCGCTGATGGTGTTCATGCAGCACATGGCGGCGCTCCCGATCGAGATGGGGAACCGCGGCGTGTCGCGGGCGTGGCTGGGGTTCGTGCTCGGGCTGAACGGCATGGTCATCGTGCTCGTCCAGCCGTTCCTGGCCCCGGTGCTCGGGCGCTTCGACCGCTCGCGCGTGCTCGCCGTGGGCTCGATCCTGCTCGGCGCCGGCTTCGGCTTGAACGCGATCGCCTCGGGCCCGGCGCTGTTCTCGCTCGGCACGGTGGTGTGGACGGTGGGGGAGATCTTCCTGCTGCCCACCGCGAACGCCGTGGTCGCCGACATCGCGCGGCCGCACATGCGCGGTCGCTACCAGGGCGCCTACGGCCTGAGCTTCGGGCTCGCGGGCTTCGCGGCGCCGCTCGTCGGCACCGCGGTGCTTCAGCACTTCGGCAGCACCCCGTTGTGGCTCGGCTGCCTCGGCGCCGGGCTGCTCGTCGCGGCCGGACACGCGGCACTGGGGCCCCGGCTCACGCGCCTGCGTGAGGAGCGGATCGCGCAGCGCGGCGTGGCGTAGGCGCAGGTTCGACCGCACGCAACATCGTCCAGCCCTGCGTGACGCAACGTGCGCGTGGTCGGGCATCTCGCACGATGTTGCGTGTGAGCGTACGAATGTGGCGGTGACGCGCGAGTTTCTGCTTCGGTGCGTCGCGAATCGCGCCCTAATCTCAATGCATACCCATCGCGATCGCGCGTGTTCCCATTGCCCACCCGCCCACGCGACCGGATCGGGACTCTCTCTCCCTGCACCTCTCTCTCCCCACCCACGGATCTCGATCCGGAGGCATCATGCTGCACACGTCGCACGCCTTCATGGCGCTGCGCCGACGGCTCCGCTTGGCCGTCCGCGCGGTCGCTCCCAGCGCCGTCCTCCTCGCCGCGCTCGGCTCCGCCGCGCATGCCCAGACCTTCTACGTGGACGGCGTGAACGGCCTCTGCTCCGACGCGGGGGTGGGGACCGAAGCCCAACCCTACTGTTCGATCGCGGCCGCACTCGCGGCGCACAAGGGTCCCGGCATCACGATCGTGGTCAAGCCGGGGATCTACCGTGAGCAGGTCACGATCCCCGCGTCCGGGGCGGCCGGCTCGCCGTACGTGATCATGGCCTCCGGTCCCGGCGTCGTGATCGACGGCTCGGACGACTACAAGAACACGGCGCTATGGGCGCCCTCGCTCGGCGGCTCGTTCCTGGCCGCCAGCGTGACGTGGACCGCGAAGCAGGTGATCGTGGACGGGGTGCGACTCGTGCCGACCACGAACGCGCCGGGCACGATGCCGGTGAACTCGTTCATCTGGGTGTCCGGCCAGGGCCTGTATGTGAACCTGGGCGGTGTCAACCCGGGATCGCGCGCAACGTTCGTTGGCCATCGCAACTACGGCTTCAACCTTTCCACCAAGACGTTCGTGACCTTGAACGGCTTCGAGATCACCCGCACGCAGGACCGCGGCATCAACATGCAGACGGGCTGCACCGACCTGATCGTGTCGAACAACAAGGTCACGTTCGCGAACAGCTACGGCATCCAGACCGTGAACGGCCAGCGCATCACGATCAGCGGCAACACCGTCTCGGACTGCAACTTCCACGGCATCGGCGTGACCGCCGGCGCCTCGGCCTGCGTCGTGAGCAACAACGAGTCGTTCCGGAACGCGAAGCCGGACACGCGCGTCGCGAACGGCATCTACATGTACGGCGCGACCGGCAACACGATCAGCGGCAACCGGCTGCACGACAACCAGGACACCGGGCTCCAGTTCAGCGGCGCCGCGAACAACAACCTGTCGTTCAACAACCGCTCGTGGTCCAACGGCGACCACGGCTACGATCATCTCGCCTCCACCGGTGTCACGCACCTGAACGACCTGGCATACGGCAACTTCCTCGACGGCTTCTCGTTCGAGGGCGACGCCTCGGGCGGCCAGATGCGCAGCTGCGTCGCCGTGAACAACGGCGAGTACGACCTGTGGGTGGATGCCAACTCGTTCGTGAACTTCGTCTCGGACTACAACCTGTTCTGGAACAGCACCGCGCAGCCGCCGATCAAGATCGCCGCGACGACGTACGCGACGATCGCCGGCTACCAGGCGATGGGCCAGGATGCGCACTCGAAGCAGGCCGATCCCAAGTTCACGAGCGGCTCGACCGCGGACTTCCGGTTGATGGCCGGCTCGCCGGCGATCGACGCCGGCTCGTCGAGCGCGGTGAACTGGCCGGCGAAGGACGTGACCGGCGGGGCGCGCATGGACGACTCGAGGACCGCGAACACGGGTGATGGCCCGGTGACCTACGCGGACATGGGCCCGCTCGAGTTCGTGCCGCCGCTGATCGACCATGCGCCGGTCGTCACCGCGCCGACCAGCGTCAAGGTGGTCCGCGGCCAGACCGTGACGTTCACCGTCTCGGCGTCCGACTCCGATGGCGACGCGATCACGTCGCTGACGATGGTCAAGACGAAGATGCCGGCGGGCAACGACGCCATCTTCACCCCGAACGCGAACAACACCGGCGGCACGTTCACGTGGACGAACACGTCGACGACGGGCACGTTCTCGGTGAAGTTCGTCGCCGCGAACGCGCTCACGGGCTCGCTCACGACGAGCATCCAGATCCGCAAGGCCGTCGTGGAGTTCGGCGCCGAGCGGGGCGGGGTGGTGGCGATGTCGATGCCGTCCCCGAACCCGTCGGCGGGGAATGTGTTCTTCACGCTCGACCTGCCCGAGGCGTCGAACGTGGACCTCGGCGTCTACGACATGCAGGGCCGGCAGGTGTGGCAGGAATCGCGCTCGGTCTCGGCCGGTCGCTCGATCCTGAGCTGGGACGGCCTGTCCGCAAGCCGCCAGCGCGTGGGCACGGGCATCTACCTCGTCCGCGCCAAGGTGGGTGAGGCGGTGTTCGTGAGGCGCGTGATTCGCTTCTAGAGCGATCCTCCTCGCAGCGTTTCGACGGCCGGGTGCTTCCAGCGCCCGGCCGTCGCGCTTTTCGCCAGGCGCATGCGCGTTCGGCGACGCGCGACAATGTCACGGCGCACGCGACGCATTCTGCGTGGGTCTCGCATAGCGCACGATGTTGCGTGCCGGCGTACGAATGTGAGCGCATCCCGCAACTTTCTTCTTCGGTGCGTGACGAGCGACACCCTAATCTCAATGCATACCCATCACGATCGCGTGCGCTCACACCCATCCCCGCTGCCCGCGCGCGACCGGGTCGGATTCTCCCGCTCTCTCCCCCCAGCACCCCATCTCTCTCCACGGATCTCGATCCGGAGGCACCATGCTGCACTCGTCGCACGCCCTCGTGGCGCTGCGCGGGCGGCTCCGCCATGCCGTCCGCGCCGTCGCCCCCAGCGCCGCTCTGCTCGCCGTGCTCGGCTCCGCCGCGCACGCGCAGACCTTCTATGTGGACGCCCTGAGCGGCTCCTGCTCCAACAGCGGCGCGGGCACCGAAGCCCAGCCGTATTGCACCATCACCGCCGCGGTCACCGCGCACAAGGGCGCCGGCATCACGATCATGGTGAAGCCGGGCATCTACCGCGAGCAGGTCACGGTGCCCGCCTCGGGTGCCTCCGGCTCGCCGTTCGTGATCCAGGCCGCCGGTCCCGGCGTCGTGATCGACGGCTCCGATGACTTCTCGAACGCGGCCCAGTGGACGCTGCTCTCGGGCAACGTCTGGCTCGCGTCGTCGGTGAGCTGGGGCCCGCTCCAGGTGTTCCTCGACGGGGCGCGCATCGACTCCTCGACGGTCGCGCCTGCCTCGCTTCCCTCCAGGAGCTACCGGTGGGTGTCGGGCTCGGGCCTGTACGTCAACGCCGGCGGCGGCAGCCCGGCCACGCACATGGCGCTCGTGGGCCATCGCAAGTACGGCTTCAACCTCTCCACCAAGTCGTTCGTGACCATGGACGGCTTCGAGATCTCGCACACGGAGGATCGCGGCATCAACATGCAGACGGGCTGCACCGACCTGATCGTGTCGAACAACAAGGTCACGTTCGCGAACAGCTACGGCATCCAGACCGTGAACGGCCAGCGCATGACGATCAGCGGCAACACGGTCTCGGACTGCAACTTCCACGGCATCGGCGTGACCGCCGGCGCCTCGGCCTGCGTCGTGAGCAACAACGAGTCGTTCCGGAACGCGAAGCCGGGCACGCGCGTCGCGAACGGCATCTACCTGTTCGGCGCGACCGGCAACACGATCAGCGGCAACCGGCTGCACGACAACCAGGACACCGGGCTCCAGTTCAGCGGCGCCGCGAACAACAACGTGTCGTTCAACAACCGCTCGTGGTCCAACGGTGACCACGGCTACGACCATCTCGGCTCCACCGGCATGATCCACGTGAACGACCTCGCCTACGGCAACTTCCTCGACGGCTTCTCGTTCGAGGGCACCGCGCCGGGCGGCCAGGTGCACAACTGCATCGCGGTGAACAACGGCGAGTACGACCTCTGGGTCGATGACAGCTCGCTCCCGAGCTTCGTCTCCGATTACAACCTGTTCTGGAACAGCACCGCCCAGGCGGCGATCAAGGTCGGCAGCACGACCTACGCGACGCTCGCCGCCTACCAGGCGTCCCTGGGCGGCCCGGAGCCGCACTCGAAGGGGGCCGATCCCAAGTTCACGAACGCCGCGGCGGGGGACTTCCGCCTGCTCGCCGGCTCACCGGCGATCGACGCCGGCTCGTCGACCGCGCTCAACTGGCCGGCGACCGACGCGATGGGCGCCGCGCGCATGGACGATCCGGCGAGCGCGAACCAGGGCGACGGCGCGGTCGCGTTCGGCGACATGGGCGCGCTCGAGTTCGACCCCGGGACGGTCGTGCCCACGCCGCATGCGCCCGTGGTCATCGCGCCGGCGACGGTGAAGTCGGTCAAGGGACAGGTGGTGACGTTCACCGTCTCGGCGTCCGACTCCGATGGCGACGCGATCACGTCGCTGACCATGGTCGCGGTGAAGATGCCGGCGAACAACGGCGCCACGTTCACCCCGAACGCGACGAACACCGGCGGCACGTTCACCTGGAACCCCGGCGCCAAGCTGACGGGCACGTTCTCGGTCAAGTTCGTGGCTGCGAACGCGCTCTCCGGCTCGGCGACGACGAGCATCCAGATCAAGGCTGCGAGCAAGAAGGTCGAGGACGGCAGCGCCGAGCCCGAACCCGTCGGGGTGCCGGTGGTGGCGATGTCGCAGCCGTGGCCGAACCCGTCGGCGGGCGAGATGAACTTCACGCTCGACCTGCCCGAGGCCTCGGACGTGGACCTCGGCGTCTTCGACATGCAGGGCCGCTGCGTGTACCAGGAGGCCCGGTCGCTTTCGGCCGGCCGTAGCACGTTGAGCTGGAACGGCCTGTCGTCGAGCCGCCAGCGCGTGGGCTCGGGTATGTATTTCGTGCGCGCCAAGGTGGGTGACGTCGTCCTCATGCGGCGCGTGGTGCGTTTCTAGAGCCGAATCGGCATTCGTGGCGATCCGACGGCCGGGCGATTCCAGCGCCCGGCCGTCGCGCCATTCCCGGGCCAACCGGCCCCACGCGGGCCATGGGTTCATCACCCGACGGTGGAGCCACGATCCACCATTGTCTGGCCCCGTGGAGAGCGGCTAGTCTCAGCATCGATCCCGTCGAACGCATCCCAACAAACACCCGCCCGGGGGATGCTCGCCCCCGGCTTGCAGGGGGCGCTCACATGGAGTCGCGTCGCCGTCCCGGCCGCATCGCGGCCTCGTCGCTGGTCCTGTTCGCGATCACCGCCGTCCATGCCTCCGCGGGCCCGCTCCCCGAGCTGGACGTGACCGCGGGGTTGCGCCCCGCGGCGGCAAGCCGCGCGCTCGCGGCGCGCACCCGCGCCTCCGCGACGCTGCTCCGGGTCGCGACGCCGAGGAGCATCGACGAGCGCTACGAGGTGCCGACGATGCTGTGGGCCACGCGCGCGGCAGGGGCACCCGCGACGGCGCTGCGGCCGTCACGGTCCTCGGTCGAGGGCGATGCGCGCCGCCACCTGGGGATGGTCTCCGGTTTCTACGCGCTCCAGGCGGTGGACGTGGCCGAGGCCCCGTTGCGCTACATCCACGACACCGGGCGCGGCGGCATCGTCGCCGCCTTCACCCAGACGATAGCCGGCATCGACGTGTTCCGCGACGAGGTGAAGGTGCTGATGGCCCGCGACCACTCGTTGCTCGGGGTCTCGGGCTACATCCCGAGTCGCGGGCTCGCGGCGAAGCTGGGAAGCGCACCCACGTTCAAGCTCACCGCGGAGCGCGCGCTGGACCTCGCGCTCACCGACTTCTCGGGACGGGCCTCTTCGAGCGCCGCGCGCTTCGCGGAATCCGCCGCGGGCGGCTACGCGCGCTGGGACGTCTCGGCCGCGACGGCCGCATGGCCCGAGGAGCTGCAGCCGGGAGGGCCGGTGCGCGTCAAGCGTGTGCTCTTCCACCTGCCCGACGCGCTCGTCCCGGCGTGGAGCGTCGAGGTCATGGCGCCCGCCCAGGCCTACCTCTACGTGGTCGCGGCCGAAGACGGCTCGCTGCTGTTCCGGCACGACCTCATGGCCTCCGACGCGTTCACCTACCGCGTGTGGGCGCAGACCACCGGGGATCGCCTGCCGCACGACGGGCCGCAGGGCACGTCGCCGTCGCCGCATCCCACCGGGCTGCCGGACTTCTTCGCCCCGGTCTTCGTGGCGCCCAGCCTGGTGACGCTCCAGAACGGACCCAT
>DATNFC010000045.1:0-3826 GCA_035606545.1 Candidatus Methylomirabilota bacterium | reverse complement strand
GTTCGCGGAAGGGACGAGGAACAGCGACGTGGTGAGCACGTCGCAGAAGTGGCCGAGCAGGAACGACATGCTCTTGAACGAGGCCTGCTTCGCGATGTGCTCGCGCTTCTCGAGCGCCACGCGCGAGGACTCGGCGATCTGCGCGTCGATCGACGCGCGGCCGCCCGGGACGGCGTCGAGAAGCTCCGCGAAGCGATCCGCCGCCGCCCTCAGGTGCTCGATCGAGGCGGGGTCGGCGTAGCGCCGGGCCAGGTCAGCAAAGATGTGCAGGCCGCCGGGCGAGGGCACGAAGTGCATGAGGTCCACGTCGGACGTGGCACGCACGGAGCGCACGAGCCGGCTCGCGAGGCTCTTGTCGAGCCCGATCGCGCGCGCCACGCGGGTCGGGCGCGGCCGGGGCCCGGCCACCGCCTCGAGCACGCTGGTGATCGCCCGGCGCAGCTCGCGGCCGGTCACCTCGATCCGCAGCCGCAGCTCGCCGCGGCCCAGCTCGCTGGTCACGTTGGAGCGGATCACGCGCGCCCCCTGGCCCAGCTCCGGCCGCTCGCCACCCGTGGAGTCGTCGAACATCCGGCCATATTCGCGAAATGGAAGGGACCGTCAACCCCGCAAGTGGCGAGCGGAACAGCCTGACCGACCTGAACGCCCGGGAGCATGCCGGCGAGCCCAAGCACCGCGATGCGCACGTGGCGTCGGGCCCTCAGTTCGACCGGACGATCCGGCGCGCGACCGCGCCCTGCGGCGTGATGAGCCGCGCGAAGTAGAGCCCTGCCGCGACGCGCTCGCCACCGGCCGCACGCCCGTCCCAGGAGGCCGTGTGACGGCCCGCCGCCAGCTCCCCCCGTGCGAGCGTCGCGACGCGCCGGCCGGCGGCGTCGAACACCGCGAGCTCGGCGGTCGCTGCGGAGGGCAGCTCGAACTCGAGACGCGAATCCAACGCTGAAGGATTCGGGCTCGGGGCCGAGAGCTGCACGCGCGCGACCGTCGCCGGCCGCGGCGCGTCGAGCGTCGTCGGCAGCGTGACCTTGAACGCCCGCCTGGCGTAGGGCGGCGTGAGCATCTGGCCGTAGCCGAACAGCTGCCGGCCGTCGGGCGTCATGGCGGTCATGTTCTGGATCGTGAAGTTGGGATCCACCAGCACGCCGTTGTTGGCGAGGAACTCGTTCACGTCGATCACGCCGGTGGCCGCGGTCCACACGAAACCGGTGGTGGTGAACGGCGTCCCGTCGAACGAGCAGTAGCCCACGACGATGCTGCCGTCGTAGCTCACCGCACTCGCGATGTTCTTCCCGTTCTGCGGCTCGCTACCGTCCACCCAGCCCAGCACCTGCGTCGGGCCCCAGACGCCGTTCGTGCGCTTCCACATCGCCGCCGCGCGCTGCTGGCTCAGCGAGTCGCTCGAGAAGCCGACGATGATGTCGCCGGTGAAGTTCGTGGCCCTGGCCTCGCCCGCGCCCACGAGCACCGGCCCGGAGTCCGAGTAGTGCGTCAACAGCACGAGCGAGCCGTTCACCCACGCCGCGGGGCGCCACGGCCCGGTCGGCGTCTCCACCCAGCCCGCGATCACGGAGCCGTCATGGTTGACGCAGTTGGCCCGGCTGGACTGGCCCGTGGTGGTGCCGCCGAGGTCCACGACGCCGGTGGCCTGCGTCCACTTCGAGGCGTGGGCGCGGTTGCCCTTGCCCGGCCGCCAGTAGAGGCCGACGACGGTCGTGCCGTTGCCGGAGATCGCCCACGCGCTGCCGTACGAGCCATCCGAGAGGCCGCCATCCGCCGGCGGGGGCGGCATCAGCTCCTGCCAGCCCGAGCCCAGCGTCCACACGCCCTGCGTGTTGTAGGTGTGGTCGAGGCTGCCGATGCTCGATGCCACCCGCGTGCCGTCCGCGGAGACACCAGCCGTGCCGCCACCGCCACCCACCTGCGGGCGGCCCAACGAGACGAAGCCCGTGGACTGCGTCCAGCGGAACGGCGTGTAGCTGCCGCTGGCATCGTTGCCCACGACCACGCTGCCGTTGCTGGAGACGGACAGGGGATAGCCGCCGTCGAACAGGAACTCGAACGTGGCCGCGGCGTGGGCGGGCGCACCGAGCAGCACGCCGGCCGTGGCAAGGACAGCGACGGTCTTCTTCATCATCTTCCGTCTCCCTGGGTCAGCCGATGCGGCTGCGGGTGGGTTCGCGGTCGCGGGGACACGACGACCGGTGGTGCGGTGGGGCGCTCGCGGGGACCGCGGAGGCCAGCATGGGCGCCTCCGCGGTCTCGCTCGGCCCGCGCACTAGCGATAGATGGACTTCACCCGGCCCCACGACGACTGGATCGTCGGCACCGGCAGGTCGCCCTCGATCTTGATCGCGTAGTCCGGCTTGTTGGGGGCGAGGCTGTAGACCCAGTTCGAGTTCACGGTGCAGGCGACGATCGTGGGCGTGGGGTCGTTGACGACCGGCCCCGACGTGATCCGGTGCACCGAGTAGGGGAAGATGCCGAGCGAGTGCCGCGGCGTGAGCGACACCCAGTAGTCGCCGGCGGGGAGATCCCGGCTGAGGCCGCCCGCCGTGACGATGACGGCCGTCTGCCCGCCGATCGTCTCGGTGCTGATCGTGATCGGCACGATGTTCGCCGCGTTGTTCACCTGGTCGCTGGGCGTCGTGGGCAGCGAACCCGTCTTGGGCGAGATCCACAGGTAGGCCTGCGTGGCCGTCTGCACGTTGCCGGTGGTCTCGTAGATCCGGATGGTCGTGATGTGGACCGGGTTGTCGAAGTGGACGTCGCAGGCCGTGTGGGCCTTGGTGTTCCCGGAGATCTGGCTGCAGCTGGTGGAGGACAGGTTCACCGAACCATCGCCGTTGATGTCCCAGTTGGACTGGTCCCACAGGACCACGGCGCTCGCCGCCGTGACATACGACAGCGCCATGAGCGCGGCCAGGACGAGAGCCTTAGCGTGACGAACTTGCATGCGAAACCTCGCTGGGATGGGGTCAATTGCCGGTCGGCGTTCAAGGAGTGGGGGCCGACGGCGGGGACCCTACAGGCCTGCAAAAATGGACGCAAGAGGAATCTGAGAGAAATCCAGCAGACTAACTGGTCAGTAGTTATACTTCTGAAATACCACCAGATACACGGTATTGGCGTCTCTCAGAGAATGGCATTGACTTAGTGCGGCTCCATCCCCTAGCGTGCCCGGTCGCGACGCTCCGGCCGCGGCCTGCCGAGCGCCCGCTCGTCGGCGGCCGTCCGCCGCCGTACCAGCCCCAGCCGCGCCGAAAGCGAGCGCTCCGTGTCCTCTGCCCCTCGTCCGCGCGCCCTGCGCGCAGTCCTTCTCGCCATGCTCCTCGCCGCCTCGGCGACCGCGAGCCACGCCCGGATCCCGAACCGCGGCACGCCGGGCCCGCCCCCGCTCGGGCCGCGCCCGATCCGGCCGCTCCAGGGCGAGCGCGTGCCCGAGGGCACCGCGCGCCTCGAGGTGGCGAGCGCGCCGGGCGCGAGGGACGTGCGGGTCGTGCTCGCCCACTGGGCGTTCGAGCCCGCGGGATGGACCACGCTGCCGGGCGGCGCGGGCTGGACGATCCTCCCCTGCGGCGGCGAGCCCATCGCGCTCGCGACGCTCGGCCTCGCCGACCGCACCGACACGCAGCTGTGGTGGGCGGTCGTCTGGACCGACGACGCCACCGGCGCGTTGCGCGCGAGCGAGGTGCGCGAGCTGACGCTCGTGCCGAAGTTCGCGAACCGCACGGGTCCGAGCGGTGCCCTGTCGCCGATCGCGAACGGTGCGCTCACCACGCCCGCGGCCGCACCGGTCGCGCCGGGCGCGGGCCGTCGCGCGATCGAG
>DATNFC010000044.1:0-2020 GCA_035606545.1 Candidatus Methylomirabilota bacterium | reverse complement strand
AGTGACCACGTCGAACGGTCCGAGCCGCAACAGCGCCGTGCCGCGCGCGGTGAGCGTTGGCGTGAACGGCCGGAACGGCTGCGGCGGGGTCTCGCCCGACTCGCGGATCCACTTCTCGGCGTCGGCGGCGATCGTCGCGGCGTCGCGGTCCAGCTCGTCGTGGAACCCGGCGTGCGCGAACGTGGTCGCGCCCGGAAACCAGGGCAGCGCCAGCACGTGGTCCCAGTGCGGGTGCGTGAACGCCAGCGCGACGTTCTCGAATCGCGGCGCGACCGCCGCGACCGCGGCGGCGATGTCGTCCAGCTCGCTCGGCAGCACGCCGGCGTCGATCAGGAGGGCCTGCTGCTCGGCGGCGAGCATCACCGAGTTCATGGCATAGCAGCGGCTCGTGCGCACGCGCACGCCGGGGACGGGCTCAGACCACGCGCTCACGGCTCCGAGGGCACGTGGAGCGAGCCCGCCACGATCAGGGCCTGGAGCGAATCCACCTTCGCCTTCACGGCGTCGGGGATCAACGCCTTGTTGCGGTCGTCGTACACCCACGTCACGCCCTTCTCGGCGAGGCCGAAGTCGCGCACGCCGTTCTGCCACTTTCCGTCCTTCAGCTCCTGGATGGTGTCGAACACCGCGGTGTCCACGCGCTTCACCATCGACGTCAGCACCACGCCGGGAGCCTCGTCGTACTGGTCGGAGTCGACGCCGATCGCGAGCTTTTTCAGCTCGCGTCCGGCCTCGAACACGCCCAGCCCCGTCGAGCCCGAGGCATGAAAGATGATGTCCGCACCGGCGTGATATTCGGCCAGGGCCAGCTCCTTGCCCTTGGTCGGGTCCTTGAACGCGGCGCCCGTGGTGCCGGCGTACTTCACCATCACCTGCACGGCCGGGTTCGCTGCCTTCGCGCCGGCCACGTAGCCCGCCTGAAACTTGCGGATCAGCGGGATCTCCATGCCGCCCACGAAACCGATCTTGTTGGTCTTCGTGAGCAGCGCGGCGAGCGCGCCGACCAGGAAGCTGCCTTCTTCCTCGCGGAACTTGAGCGCCACCAGGTTCGGCGGCAGCGTGTCGCCGGGCGTCACCGTGTAGTCGACGCAGGCGAACTTCTTCTCCGGGAACTCCTTCGCCAGCGCGCGCACATCGTCGGTGAACAGGAAGCCGACGCCGAAGACGAGCTTCGAGTCGCCCGAGGCGAGCTGACGGAGCTGCGCTTCGCGGTCCGAGCCCTCGCTGGTCTCGAGCGTGGTGAAGTGGATGCCCAGCTTCTGCTGCGCCTCGGTGAGCCCGGCAAACGCGGCGTCGTTGAAGCTCTTGTCGCCGCGGCCGCCGATGTCGAACACCAGCCCGACCGGGAACGCGGCGCCCGCGGGCGTCGCGGTTTCCGGCGCGGGTTTGCTACACCCGGCTGCGGCGAACAGTGCGAGGACGACGAGCGCGAGCGGCTTTCGGCTGGCCATCGAGGTCTCCGTTGGGTTCGGCCACCGGACGCGCCCGGCGGCCCAGGTCGAAGCAGCGCCGGCAGCGCGCCTCGTAGATCTCGGCGCCGCCCACCACGACGCGGCCGCCGCGCTGCACCTTGCGATACGTCCGGTTCGCGGGCGCGCCGCACACCACGCAGATCGCCAGCGTCTTCGTGATGTACTCGGCGATCGCGAGCAACTGCGGCATGGGCTCGAACGGCTGCGCCTTATAGTCTTGGTCCAAACCGGCGACGATGACGCGCTTGCCCATGCGCGCGAGCTTCTCGCACACGTCCACCAGCTCGGCGCCCAGGAACTGGCCCTCGTCGATGCCGATCACCTGTGCCTCGTGCGCATGCTTGAGCACGTCCGAAGCCTTCTTCACCGCGCGCGAGGGGATGCGCAGCTCGCTGTGCGACACGATCGCGTCCTTCGCATAGCGGTCGTCGATCGTCGGCTTGAAGATCTCCACGCGCTGGCGGGCGATCTGGGCGCGGCGCAGGCGGCGGATCAGCTCCTCCGTCTTGCCGCTGTACATGCTGCCGACGATCACCTCGATCGAGCCG
>DATNFC010000043.1:0-4258 GCA_035606545.1 Candidatus Methylomirabilota bacterium | reverse complement strand
TTCGACTGCAGGACGCCACCCGGGAGGTTTCACACCGGGTGCGCTGACTCAGCGGAGGATCACCGCCGGAGTGCCCATGCGCCGCACCGCTATCTCCGCACGGCCCGTGGCGATAGCCTCTGCGATCTTGTCGATCTCGCGCTCCGCGAGCTCGCGCAGATAGCGGTTGGGTGAATTCGCCCGCACCTCCGACCACAGCTGGTACGCCATCCTCAGGTCGCCGGCGTTCTGCCTCGATGCTGCCGCGAAGCGCGCGGCCGAGGCCGGGCTTCCAGGGAGTCGAGACGCAAGTTCGAAGTACTCCGCCGCCTTGCGCAGGTCGCGACCGCCCGGGCGCACGAAGTATAGGAATCCCAGCTCGAACGCGAGACGGCCGCTGCGCGGGCGACGCTCGAGCGAGTGGAGCATGAGCTGCTCGGCCGCGGGGAAGTCACGTCCCTCCTGCGCGAGCCCGAACGCGCCGAAGATGCACGGGCTCTCGAACGACGGCGACAGCGCGCTGAGGACCTCGAACACGTGCTGCATCTGCGTGAACCGCAGGTCGGTCTGGCGATGCTCGCCGTAGTACTGCACCGCGCGCAGCCACGCGAGATCGGCGGCGGACTCGGCGTGGCCCAGCGTTGCCGGCTGCAGCGCCTGGCCCGAGGGGTAGTACGCCAGCTCTTCGAACGGCGCGGGAGCGGGCAGCTTTGCCGCGGCGTATCCGGCGAGACTGCACGCGCCGGCGCCGAACGCCAGTGCCGCGGCCCACGCCAGCGCCATGCGGCGGCGGATCGCGTCGCGCACCGGCGACGCCGCCGGCACCACGCGCACGATCACTTGAAGTCCCGCGACTCGAACGCGGCCGCGGCGAGCGACAGCACGCACGCGCAGTAGAGCGCGGCATACGCGCTCGCGAGCCCCAGGTGCGTCCACGACGTCAGCTCGCCCGCCGCCGCGAGCGTGCGCATGTTGAACAGCGGCAGGTTCGGGAGCACGTTCGCCGCGCTCTCGAGCATCACCTTCAACCCGTCGGGACAGTGGCTCGCGAGCCGGCGCAGGTCACCGCACCACTGCCCGCCGAGGAAGAACCCAAGCGTGTAGAGCGCGGACAAGAGCGGCGTCGACAGCGCGGAGAACATCACCGCGAGCGAGTTGATCACCGCCAGCTCGAGCGTCGCAAGGTAGACCGCCTCGGCGATCGAGCCGGCATAATGTCCGTGACCGAGCAGCGCGACCACGAGCCACAGCACGCTGCCGAGGATCGCGGCGACGGTGGCGAGCGCCACCGTGAGACCCAGCCACTTGCCGAACAGGTAGAACGGTCTCGGTAGCGGCCGCGACAGCAGGTTGAAGATCGTGCGCCGGTCGATCTCCTTGGACACGAGCGCCGTGCCCACGGTGAGCACGACGAGCAGTCCCAGCCACGAGATCGACGACAGCCCGAGGTCCACGGTGAGGCGCAGCCCCTCGCCCATCGCGAGCGGGCTCGCGATCCTCGTCACCGCGAGCAGCACGAGGCCACCGATGACGAGTCCCATGAGCACGCGGTCACGCACCACCTCGCGGAACGTGTTCTGGGCCACGAGCAACGCGATCATGCCGGCCTCCGCTCGCTCTGCGCCTGGAACGCGCTGCGCTCGGCCGCGGCCATGAACAGCTGTTCGAGCGAAGGCCGCACCGGCGTGACGCTGTTCACGGCGATCCGCTCGGAGAGCAGCCAGCCGAGCAGTTCCTGCAGCCGCTCGGGCTCGCGCAGGCGCAGCGCGGTCGAGCCGCCCGCATCGGAGCGCTCGATCACCGGCGCGAGGCGCGGCGGGATCTCGAACACCCGGGCGCCTTCCACGTGCACTTCCACCACCGGTGCGGTGCCATCGATCAGGTCGCCCACGGTCGCGACGCGCTCGAGCTTGCCCTCGAGCAGGATCGCCACACGATCACAGAGCGCTTCGACGTCCGGAAGGATGTGCGACGAGAACAGCACCGTGGTGCCGCGCTCGCGCTGCTCGAGGATCAGGTCGCGCACGTCGCGGCGGCCGAACGGGTCGAGGCCACTCATCGGCTCGTCGAGGATGAGGAGCTCCGGCTCGTGCACCATCGCCGCGGCCAACCCGAGCCGCTGGAGCATGCCCTTCGAGTACTTGCGCAGCACCTGGCGCTCGCGCTCGCCGAGACCGACTTTGGCAAGCCACGCGCGCGCGGCGCGCGTGGCGTCGCGACCCGGCATGCCGGAGAGGCGTGCAACGAACTCCAGATACTCGAGGCCGTTGAGCGAGTCGTAGAAATAGGGCTGCTCGGGCAGGAAGCCGATGCGCGCGCGGCTGGAGACGCGCTCGATCGGCTCGCCGAGGATCATCGCCGTGCCGCCCGTGGGCTTGAGGAGCCCGGTGAGGATCTTGAGCGTCGTGGTCTTGCCGGCGCCGTTCGGGCCCAGGTAGCCGAACACCTCGCCGCGGTGGACGTCGAGCGTCAAGGGCTCGAGGCCGCGCGTGACCTTCTGCGTCCACGGGTGGCGATAGCTCTTGGTCAGCCCGCGGATGCTGACCGCAGGGCCGGCCGCGGGGTCAACGCCCCGGCGGGCATGGCCAGGGATTGACCGCTCGCCGGCCAGTGGCTGGCGGTCCGATCTCGGGGGCTTCACGGTATTGGGTTCCGGCATCGTCGTCCTGGCAAGGGGTTGTGGGCGGCCCCCACGCGGGCCGATGGCATCCGGGTCGGGCGGAATGCAATGCCCGTGCCCGTTGCGCTCGGAACGGCGCGGCGGCCGCTTCCCCCGAGGGAAGCGGCCGCCGGGCCCACTTGCGGTACGTGCCCTCAGCCGCGCGTCACTGGCTGCCGGGCGAGAGAACGAGCCGCAGGTCGGAGTTCGCGCCGCTGCCGGCGATCTGGTACGTCACCGTCAGCGAGTCGCCGTAGGCGACGACACCGGGTTTCGCGGCACCGGTCACGAGCGGCAACGTCCACGTCGCCTGGTCGAGCCACGCGCTGCCCGATCCGGTGGAGTTGTCGAACGGGTTCTTGAACGACGAGCCGTACGTGTCGAGCATCGACGCGATCGCGTCCGCCAGCGTCGCGTAGCGGCCGTCGTGCGTGACGTTGTAGTCCTCGGAGGCGAGCTGGAAGGTGTGCATGTTCGACTTCGTGCTCCCCTCCTTCGCCCGCTTCTGCATGCTGATGTAGTTGGGAATGGAGATGGAGGCGAGAACGCCGATGATCACCAGCACGATCATCAGCTCGACCAGCGTGAACCCTCGTTCCCACCTCGTGACGGACACCTTGGTTCCTCGCGGCACCCGCGCCGGCCTGCGTGCGCCGACGGGGTGATTCGGGCCCACTGGGCGCGGAGGCCTTACGCCTCCGCGCCTCGGGCCACAGGTTTACTGACCGCTCGTCAGCTGCAGGCTCAGCGGAGCCGCCTTGCCCTCACCACCGATCACGTACGTGAGCGTCAGCGAGTCGGAATAGGCCACGATGCCCGGCTTCGTCGCCGTGGGGACGATCGGACGCGCGAACGCGGCGATGTCCTCGAACGCGACGCCGAGGCCCTGCGTGTTCGTGAACGGGTTCTTGAAGTTCGCACCGGCCTGCGGCAGCAACCCTTCCAGCGATCCGGCACCCGCGGCGTACGTGCCATCGTTCTGCACGCCGAAGTCTTCCGAGGCGAGCTGGAACGTGTGCATGTTGGCCTTCGTGCTGCCTTCCTTCGCCCGGTTCTGCATCGCGATGAAGTTCGGGATCGCGATCGCAGCCAGGATGCCGATGATCACGACCACGATCATCAGCTCGATGAGGGTGAAGCCCTTCTGCGACTTGAGCATTTCCGGTTCCTCCCGATTCGAGTCTCGAATGACGCCCGCCGTGGATCCTGAGGGCATCAACAGGGCTTCCACGCAACCGCTGTGCCACCGGTCGGAACGCTCCCGGATCGCCGCCAGCTTGTTTCAGAGCATCGCCTTGCGCTGTTGCACCGCATTGGGTGTGCCCACCCGCGCGATGCGAACACCGTGCAGAATCGATTCGCGACGCGCTTCCGCTCGCGAAATGCACAGGGCCCAGGCGGCTTCGCCCGGGCCCCGAAACGAGAACGCGCGGGAGCTTTGGGCCCCCGCGCGCTCAGGAGTTGAAGCTTACTGGCCGCTCGTCAGCTGCAGGCTCAGCGGAGCCGCCTTGCCCTCACCGCCGATCACGTACGTGAGCGACAACGAGTCGGAATAGGCCACGATGCCCGGCTTCGTCGCCGTGGGGACGATCGGACGCGCGAACGCGGCGATGTCCTCGA
>DATNFC010000042.1:0-9151 GCA_035606545.1 Candidatus Methylomirabilota bacterium | reverse complement strand
CAGGACGGTCGCTCGCCGCTGTTCGCGGGCGTGCCGAAGCGTTTCCGCGCGTGGATGAGCCACGGCGACGAGGTGCGCTCGCTCCCCGACGGCTGGGTGAAGGTGGCGCACACGACCAACTGCGCGTTCGCCGCCGCGCGGCACGTGAGCCGGCCGCTCCACCTGATCCAGTTCCATCCCGAGGTGGTGCACTCGCCGTACGGGAAGCAGGTGCTCTCGAACTTCCTGTTCCGAATCGCGAAGCTGAAAGCCGGCTGGTCGATGAAGGACTTCCTCCGCCAGACGGTGAGCGAGGTGCGCGCGCAGGTGGGCGCGGAGGGTCGCGTGCTGTGCGGGCTCTCGGGCGGCGTGGACTCGACGGTCGCGGCAACGCTCATTCACCGCGCGATCGGCGACCGGCTGGTGTGCGTGCTCGTGGACCACGGGCTCATGCGCCTGAACGAGGCCGCCGACGTGGAGCGCGAGCTGGGTGCGAACCGTCACCTGAACCTGCGCGTGGTCAGCGCGCAACGGCGGTTCCTGGACCGGCTCGCGGGCGTGACCGATCCCGAGCGCAAGCGGAAGATCATCGGCGAGGAATTCATCGCGGTGTTCGAGGACGAGGCGCGCACGCTCGGGCGCGTCGACTTCCTCGCCCAGGGCACGCTCTATCCCGACGTGATCGAGTCGGCGTCCGCGGGCTTCGGCGCGCAGGTGATCAAGACGCACCACAACGTCGGTGGGCTGCCGGAGCGCATGCACCTGAAACTCGTGGAACCGCTGCGGTGGCTGTTCAAGGACGAGGTGCGCGAGCTGGGCCGCGAGTTGGGGCTGCCCTCAGCGCTCGTCGACCGCCACCCGTTCCCGGGTCCGGGGCTCGCGGTGCGCGTGCTGGGCGCGATCGGCGAGCACGACCTCGAGGTGCTGCGCCATGCGGACGCGATTTTCTTGGAGGAGCTGCGCAGGGCCCGGTGGTACGGAAGGACGTGGCAGGCTTTCGCCGTCTTGTTACCGGTGTCCACGGTTGGCGTGAAGGGCGACGAGCGTTCGTACGAGAAGGTGGTGGCGCTGCGTGCGGTGGATTCGGTGGACGGCATGACCGCCGACTGGACGCGGCTGCCGTACGCGCTGCTCGCGCGCACGGCGAGCCGCATCGCGAACGAGGTGCCGGGCGTGAACCGCGTGGTCTACGACGTGACCAGCAAACCGCCGGCGACGATCGAATGGGAGTGACCACGCCCGGCTGGCGTGCGCTGCGTGCGTTGCCGCTGGCGTTCGCGCTCGCGTGTGCGCCGGCGGCGGTGCCGCCGGTGGCGTCGGCCCCCGCGCCGAGGCTCGAGTCGACGCCGGCCGGCGTGCGCTGGCACGGAGCGCAGCTCGGCGGCCGTGCTGCCGGCGCGGCGCGGCCGCTCGCGCTGTGGTGGTCGGCGGCGCGCGACACGGGGCTCACCGGCACCGCGGTGCTGGTGCCGCTCGCCGACCAGGCGGCCGCGGACGGCGACACGCTGCGCGCGGACTCGCTGCTCAAGTCGCCGCGGCTCGCGCGCTCGCTGTGGGCGTGGGATGCGGTGCGCCGGCGTGCGGCGTTCGCGCTCGCGCGCGCGGACGTCGAGGCCGCGGGCGACATCCTCGACAAGGCCGACCGGCGGGCGTGGACGCAATCGGAGGAGGCGGCGTGGCGGGCGACGATGGCGCCGGTGCTCGTGGCCGCGCGCGACACCACCGGCGGCGAGGCGCTGGCGCGGCGCGTGCTCGAGGACACCCCGTCGTTGGCACCCGCCTCGGGCCAGGCGCTGGTGCTGCTCGAGAACCTCGCACGCGAGCGCGGCGAGACGTTCGCGCCGCGGCTCTCGCGGCGCGCGGCGCAGGCCGAGTGGGCGAGTGGCAATCGCAACCGGGCGCTCGCGCGGCTCTCCGCGGTGATGATGCAGGTCCCGCAGGCGGAGCGCGGCGCCGACGCCATCCAGCGCACGCAGTGGCTGCGCGACCTGCGGCGCTACTCGGCGGCGATCGCCGCGTCGGACACCGCCGTGTTGTGGACGCGCGGCACGCCGGACGAGGACCGCGCGCAGCTCGAGCGCGCCCGCGCGCTGCGTGCCGCGGGACACAGCGAGTCGGCGATGGTGACGTATGCGCGGCTCGGCGGCGGTGCCGCCGAGCGGTCGATGCGGGCGCTGGCCTGGTACGAGTACGCGCGCGAGGCGCAGGACGAGAGCCGCTGGGCGCTCGCCGCGCGCGGCTTCCGCGTCGCCGACAGCATCGCGGCCGGAAATGCCGACGCCCGCGGGTCGGTGCCGAACGCGCTGACGCTCGCGGGCCTGATGGACTGGACGTTGGGCCGCGAGACGGAGGCGATCGCGGCCTGGCGCGCGAGCGACGACCGGCGCTCGCGCTTCTGGCTCGGCGTCGCGCTCCGCCGCCGTCGCGACCCGGAGGGCGACCGCATCCTGCGCACCGAGTTCGCGACCCGGCCGGGCTTCGACGTCTACGCGGTGGCGGCGCGCGACACGCTGGACATGCCGAGCTGGCCGGGCGAGGTGTGGAGTGCGGAGGAGGATCCATCCGAGCCGCGTCTCGTCGCCGCGGTCGTGGCGCTTTCCGGGCCGCTCGCGCTGCCCGACGCGGCCACGCGCATCGTCTCGGCGCGCGACCGCGGCGACGCGCGGCTGCCGCAGGGTCCGAAGCGCGGCCTCGCCGCCAGCTCGTGGCGCGCGATCGCGGTGGCGTCGTACGGCGGCGGCGACCTGTTCGGTGCCACGAAGGCGGCCGACCGCGCCCTGATCGCACCGGCGGACGACAGCACGGCGTGGGGCTTCGTGCCGTGGGCGTTCCCGCCCGCCTACGAGCGCGAGTTGAATGCCGCGGCGATGAACGTGGGCGTGGAGCGCGCGCTGCTGTGGGGGCTCGTGCGCCAGGAGAGCCGGTTCGACCCGCGTGCGGTCTCGCGCAGCAACGCGCTCGGGCTGGCGCAGCTGCTGCCCGGGACGGCGCGCGACGTGGCGCGCGCACTGCGCGAGCGCTTCACCGCCGACTCGCTGCTGTTCGAGCCCGACCGCGCACTCCGCTACGGCGCGTTCTACCTCCACCAATTGATGGAGCGCTTCGAGAACGTCACGCCGGTAGCCCTCACCGCCTACAACGCCGGCCCGGGCCGGGTGCGCGCCGACTGGCGGCTCCTGATCGACCGCGGCGGCTGGGCGCTCTATTGCGAGATGGCGGCCAACGCCGACACGCAGGACTACGTGCGCCGCATCCTCGGCTACCGGCAGGCCTACCGGGACCTGAAGCCCGTGACCGCGGACGGACCGTGAACGGCCCGGACAGCCGCCGGCGCATCGCGGCGGAAGAAGCCCGCCGAAGGCGGGCGCAATCCAATGATCCGCTGGCGCCGCTGCGCCGCCCCGAGTGGCTGGCGGAGGCGCGCCGCAAGGCGATCCACCTCGCGTTCATCGTGCTGCCGCTGGAGCTCCTGTTCGAGGTGCTGCCGTGGCCGCGCACGCGCGGCGAGTTCCGGGTGCTGTTCCTCGGGCTCACCGTGGTCGCGATCACGATCGATGTGCTGCGCATCCACGAGCGCAACGTGCGCACGATCTTCCGCCGCTTCTTCGGCGAGTTGATCCGCGAGCACGAGCGGCTGAGCCTGCTGGGCTCCACCTACCTGCTGCTCGCGGCGCTGATCGCGATCGAGGTGTTCCCGCAGCCGGTGGCGGCCGTGGCGCTGGGCTTCACCGTGCTGGGCGACGCCACAAGCGCACTCGTGGGCCGCGCCTGGGGCCGGCACCGCTTCTTCCGCAAGTCATGGGAAGGCGCCGCCGGCTGCCTCGTCGCCTGCCTCGTCTGGGCCGCCTGCGTGACGACCGCCTCCGGCCTCCCCTGGTCGGTCACGCTCACCGGCGCCGTGGTCGCCACGTTCATCGAAGCCCTCCCGATCCCCCTCGACGACAACCTCGGCATCACCTTGGCCGCCGGCTACACGATGAAGTTGATGGCGGGCTGAGCCCCACGCCTGCGGGTGGGTTCGGCGCGACGACGCCGCCGGGCGCGTCGCCGGGCGAGATCCCCCTGAGCCCCCCCGAGCCGCAGCGAGGCGCGGCCGGACGCACCCGGCACGAATTCCTTGACCGGCGCTCGAGCGCGGGGGCAAGGTGGAGGTGGGTCCGGGCGATCCCCAATCGTCCCTCAGCGAGCCAGGGAGGAACATCCATGGCGCGTGGCACGGTCAAGTATTTCAACGACCAGAAGGGTTACGGGTTCATCACACCCGAGGACCAGGTGAGTTCCGACGTCTACGTCCATTTCAGCGCCATCGAGAGCTCCGGGTTCCGGACGCTCCACGAAGGCGAGCGAGTCGAGTACGAAGTCGTAAGCAGTACGCGAGGCAGTGAGGCGACCCACGTCTTGAAGGTCTGATTCACACCTCGCCCGACGACCCACCGCGCGGCCCGATGCGACGCATCGGGCCGCGTGGCTTTTCGTCCGACCGTCGTCGCCCTCGCGCGCGTACGCGCGCGCATGCGCGCGTGCTCCTGACCCTCGCGTGACAACCACGCTCGCTGCGCACGACGCTTCGCGTCGTGGATCCCGGAGCGGCGAGCGCGTTGCACCGCATCGCGCTCCGCGGCATCCGACCGACCGCCACGGGCCGATCCGGCGACGTCCGGGGAGCCCCAAGCGTTGCCCCAACCCCAATGAGGCCCTATCCTGCCCGCCATGTTGGAGAACCTTCTCAAGTCCGTCTTCGGCTCCCGGCACGAGCGGGAGCTGCGCCGGACGCGGCCGCTCGTCGAGGCGATCAACCGCCACTTCACCGAGTGGGACGCCCTTCCCGACGACGCCCTCCAGGCCAAGACGGTGGAGTTCCGGGCCCGGCTGGAGAAGGGGGAGGACACGCTCGAAGACCTGCTCCCGGAGGCGTTCGCGGCGGTCAAGCAGGCCTGTAAACGCTTGTGCGGGAAGACCTGGGACGTCTGCGGCATCCCGATGACCTGGCAGATCGTGCCCTACGACGTGCAGCTGATCGGCGGCGTCATCCTCCACGAGGGCAAGATCGCCGAAATGGCCACCGGCGAGGGCAAGACCCTGGTCGCCACGCTGCCGCTCTACCTGAACGCGCTCACCGGCAAGGGCGTGCACCTGGTCACCGTGAACGACTACCTCGCCCGGCGCGACTCGGAGTGGATGGGCGAGATCTACAAGTTCCTCGGGCTCACCGTGGGCTGCATCCAGCAGAACATGGAGCCCGCCCGCCGCCGCGAGCAGTACGCCTGCGACATCACGTACGGCACGAACAACGAGTTCGGTTTCGACTACCTGCGCGACAACATGGCGGTGCGCCCCGAGTACCGGGTGCAGCGCGGGTTCACGTACGCGATCGTGGACGAGGTGGACTCGGTGCTGATCGACGAGGCCCGCACGCCGCTCATCATCTCGGGACCGGTGGAGGACCGCGGCGACGACCTGTTCGACGAGATGAAGCCGCTCGTCGAGCGCGTGGTGCGCGCTCAGCAGCAGTGGGCGACGACCGCCCTCGCGCAGGCGGAGCAGCTGCTGTCCGAGCCCGAGAAGGAGTGGGACGCCGGCGTGAAGCTGCTGCAGATCCAGCGCGCGGCGCCCAAGCACAAGAAGTTCATCAAGCTGCTCTCGGAGAAGCCCGAGCTCAAGAAGCTCATCATCCGCGCCGAGCTCGAGTACCTCCGCGACAAGCGCATGCACGAGCTGGACGAGGAACTGTTCTACACGATCGACGAGAAGTCGCGGAACACGGACCTGCTGGAAGAGGCGCGCAAGCTGATGTCGCCGTCGGACCCGGACCGCTTCACCGTGCCCGACCTGACCGGGCAGCTCTCCGAGCTCGAAGGCCGCGACGACATCACACCCGACCAGAAGATCGCGGAGCGCGACCGGCTCTACCAGAGCTACGGCGTCGCGAACAACCGCAGCCACGCGATCGGGGCGCTGCTCAAGGCGTACGCGCTGTTCGACCGCGACGTCGAGTACGTGGTCCAGGACGGCAAGGTGATCATCGTCGACGAGTTCACGGGCCGGCTCATGCCGGGCCGCCGCTACTCGGACGGCCTCCACCAGGCGATCGAGGCCAAGGAGGCGGTGAAGGTCGAGGGCGAGACCCAGACGCTCGCCACGATCACGCTCCAGAACTTCTTCCGCATGTACAAGAAGCTCGCGGGCATGACGGGCACCGCCGAGACCGAGTCCGGCGAGTTCTGGGAGATCTACAAGCTCGAGGTCTCGGTCATCCCCACGAACAAGCAGGTGTGCCGCGCCGACCACAACGACCTCGTCTACCGCACGAAGCGCGAGAAGTTCAAGGCCGTGATCGACGAGATCGCCGACTGCCACCAGCGCGGCCAGCCCGTGCTCGTGGGCACGATCTCGGTCGAGGTGAGCGAGCTGCTGTCGCGCTTCCTCAAGATCCGCGGCGTGCCGCACAACGTGCTGAACGCGAAGTACCACCAGAAGGAAGCGGAGATCGTGGCGAACGCCGGCCAGCGCGGTGCGGTGACGATCGCGACGAACATGGCCGGCCGCGGCACCGACATCAAGCTCGGGCCGGGCGTGCCCGATCTGGGCGGGCTCCACATCCTCGGCACCGAGCGCCACGAATCGCGCCGCATCGACCGCCAGCTCCGCGGTCGCTCCGGTCGCCAGGGCGACCCCGGTTCGTCGCGGTTCTTCCTCTCGCTCGAGGACGACCTCATGCGCCTGTTCGGCGCCGAGAGGATCTCGATGCTCATGCAGAAGATGGGTGTCGAGGAGGGCGAGGTCATCGAGCACGGCATGGTGACGTCGGCGATCGGCAAGGCGCAGAAGCGCGTCGAGGCGCACAACTTCGACATCCGCAAGCACCTGCTCGAGTACGACAACGTCATGAACAAGCAGCGCGAGGAGGTCTATCGCCAGCGCGACGAGGCGCTGCTGTCGACCGACATCAGCGCCCGCGTGCTCGAGGACGTGCAGGACGTGGCGAGCGAGCGCGCCGAGCGCTATGCGGAAGACAAGCTCCACCGCGCCGAATGGAACCTCCGCGGCCTGGCGGACGAGCTGTCCTACGTGTGCATGGCACCGGCGAGCCTGGCCGACGTGGAGGCCGAGACGCGCGAGGCCGTGGTCGCGAAGACCAGCGAGTTCGCCGAGAAGGCCTATCGTGCGCGCGAGGCGCAGTTCGGCTCCGAGGTCATGCGCGAGCTGGAGCGCCACCTCTATCTGTTCACGCTCGACGAGCACTGGCGTGAGCACCTGCACGAGCTGGACTACCTGAAGGGCGGCATCGGGCTCCAGGCCTACGGCCAGCGCGACCCGCTCGTGCAGTACAAGAAGGAAGCATTCGGCCTGTTCGAGACGATGATGACCGAGGTGCGCGAGGACTTCGTCCAGCGGCTGTTCCGGGTGCAGGTGCAGCCGGCCGCCGCGCGCCAGGTGATCGAGGAGGCGCCGCGGCAGCCACGGCAGATGGTGGCGCAGCACGCGGAGGCCGAAGCCTGGGGCAGTGGCGGCGCTGCCGCGGCACCCGAGTCCGCGCCCGCGCCGGGACCGCAGCAGAGCCGCGCCCCGGCGGGTGCTCCCGGACCCAGGCCCGCGGCGCAGCCGATGCGCGCCATGCCGCGTGTCGGTCGCAACGATCCGTGTCCGTGCGGCAGCGGCAAGAAGTACAAGAAGTGCCACATGCCTGCCGACGAGCGCGTGGGGACCGGCGCGTGAGCCGCGACGAGGCCGGGGCCGCCCGCGTGCTGCGGTTGATCGCGCGCAAGCTCGAGGAGTACCTCGACGGCGACGAGCTGGCGCTCGAGACGCTGGCCGAGGCGCTCGATCAGGAGGGCGTCACGCCCGACGACGTGCAGACGGCGGTGCTCGGGCTGCGCGGGCTCGCCGGTCCGCCCGTGGGCGACGGTGCGGGCCGGGCGCTGGAGCCGATGCCGCCCGTGCCGAGCCACGCCGGCCGTGACGCGCAGCGCGTGCTCTCGGCCGAGGAGCGTGACCTGCTCACGACCGAGGCGTGGGGCTATCTTGTGGACCTGCGCTCGAGCGGCGCGCTCGACGCGGACCAGCTCGAGCGCGTGCTCGAGGCGTTGACGACGTACGAGGAGCGACCGGTCGAGGTGGCGCGTGCGCGCGACGTGGCGGCACGCGTGGCGCTCGAGCCGGAGGACGGATCCATCCCTGGGGAGTACCCGCATGGCGACCAGGAAGTCGCGCACTGACGGCACGGCGGGTTCACCCGCCGGCGAGAAGCCCGTCAGGAAGAAGTCGGCCGTGAGCAAGGCCGCAGCCGATGCCACGGGCGAACCGACCGCTGTATCCGCGACCGCGAAGGCGAAGCCGGCAGGCCGTGCCGCAAAGGCGAAGCGCGCGCCGAAGCCGGCGGCGGGCGTGCCGGAAGCCCTCGGCGTCACGGCGAAGGCGCCGGCGCGCCGCGGCCGCTTCGGCCGGCCGGCGGCCGCGGAGAAGCCGGAAGCCGAGGTCGACGAGGCCGCGATCGAAGCGAGCCTGGGCGACAAGGCGAGCGGCAAGAACCTGGTCGTGGTCGAGTCGCCGACCAAGTCCAAGACGCTCAACAAATTCCTCGGCAAGGACTTCATGGTGCTGGCGTCGAACGGCCACGTCATGGACCTGCCGAAGAGCAAGTTGGGCGTGGACGTGGACAACGACTTCGAGCCGATGTACGAGCCGATCCACGGCAAGAAGGCGGTGCTGGCGAAGATCCGCATCGCCGCGCGTCACGCGGGGATCGTGTACCTGGCGCCCGACCCCGACCGCGAGGGCGAGGCGATCGCCTGGCACCTGGCGTCGCAGTTGAAGGGCACGAAACGCCCCGTGCGCCGGCTGACGTTCAACGAGATCACCCAGCGCGCCGTGACCGAGGCGCTCAAGAATCCGCGCGACCTCGACATGAACCTCGTGAACGCGCAGCAGGCGCGCCGAGTCCTGGATCGGTTGATCGGGTACAAGGTCAGCCCGTTCGTGTGGAGCACGGTCAAGTACGGCCTCGCCGCCGGCCGCGTGCAGAGCGTGGCGCTGCGGCTGATCTGCGACCGCGAGGAGGAGATCC
Organism: Candidatus Methylomirabilota bacterium; assembly: GCA_035606545.1. Classification (GTDB taxonomy): domain Bacteria; phylum Eisenbacteria; class RBG-16-71-46; order RBG-16-71-46; family RBG-16-71-46; genus JAIOPA01. The sequence continues at coordinate 108 of DATNFC010000042.1, read as the reverse complement.
GCGCGTTCGTGCCCGAGGAGTACTGGACGATCGAGGTGGACTACGCCACGCCGTCCGCTGAGCGCTTCACCGCGCGCTTGGTGCGCGTGGACGACGAGAAGCTCGAGA
>DATNFC010000041.1:0-9101 GCA_035606545.1 Candidatus Methylomirabilota bacterium | reverse complement strand
GCAGGTTCGATTCGCGATCCAGCGTCTGTGCGATCGGGACATGCTTTGCCATGTTCTCGTACGTGTACATGTTGTCGGACGCGATGACGACCGTTCCGCTCGCCGTGTTCACAGTTGCCAGCTGGGAGGCGAAAGTGTGTTTTCCTCCGGTGTACACGCGGATCCCGGGAATGATCTCCTTCGCGTCGCCGTCCACGAGCGTCACGCGGCCCGCGGCGTTCAGCTTGAACAGCATCGCCGCGTCGACCGTGTCGATCGCACCCGCGAGCGGCAGCCCGTCCGCGCCCACATGGTGCGCGTACTCCTCGCGCTGGATCCAGATGCGCGCGTTCGGGAACAGGTCGGCGCCGTCGAGGTGGTCCCAGTGGACGTGCGAGACGATCACGTCCGTAATGGAGTCGGGGGCCACGCCGAACCGCTGCACCGCCTCCGAGGGCTTCACGAACTTCGCCGGCTTCCACTCGTCCACGAACTTCGCGCGATAGAACCCCGCGTCCACGAGCACGTGGCGGCCCGGAGCCTCCAGCAGCCAGCACATCATGGCGATGTCGACCGTACGCGTGGTGTCCGCCCCGGTGACGAGGTAGCGCACCGGGAACGCGGGCACGGTCGCGTAGCGGATCGCGAACACGCGCCAGGCGGGCGGGCGCGGGGCCGCCGCGGTCGCGATCCCGAGCAGGCACGCCGCGAGCAGCACGCGGCGGAGGCGCTGCAGCATCGAGCTCGCGGCGGGCGCGGTCATGCGGCGAGCATCGCATCCGGCGTCGGCCGGCGTCCATTCGCCACGCCGGCGCCGACCGCCACTATTTCAGATGCAGGTCGCGGACCGCGGCGGGCGGCACGATGTCGGCGAGCACGGGCGGCGCCACGCCGATGACGTAGTCCTGGATGTTCGACAGGGTGCCGCAGCCGGTGCCGCAGAACGTCGCCCAGTTGCTGGCGAAGATCACGCGCTGGCCGTCGCGTGACGGCACGGCGTGCGTCTCGCAGCGATAGCAGCCGTTGAAATCACCGTGCATGTGCGCCAGCCGCTCCACGGCCTTCGAACCGTCGATCTTGATCGCCACCACCTCGTCGTCGAAGCGCTTGCCCGGCTCGGGGTAGTAGCTCACGTACACCCAGCCCGGCCGATCCAGGTTGCGCGTGGAGATGTGGTGCGGGAAGGCCTCGTTCGCGGGATCGGTGAGCATGGTCACGAACCCGTCGCGCAAGCGCACCTTGACCACGCCGGCCATCGTCGCGCCGTTCACCGTTGACGGGCAGCCCGAGCTCCGCTGACCGATCAACACGTCGGCGTTGCCATCGAATGGATCGAGCGCGAAGTCGGCGTGCCCCAGGTCGAGGATGTAGCCGTTCGCCGGATCGTGGCCGAGGCACTCCGGCGTGTTCGCGGGATAGAGGTGCGGCGTGAGCGCCAGCGTCGCGGGATCGATGTCGAACACGCGCGGGTAGTCGCCGTTGTAGTTGACCACCGCGTAGCGGCCGGAGGCGGAGACGCTCACCCAGTCGATCGAGCAGCTCGTGAGCCCGCAGTCGGCGATCGTGCGCGTCGGGCCGATACGCCGGCTGGGCCACGGCGCGTACGGCGGCTGCGGGTCCATGTCCACGATCACCATCTCGGTGGCGTTCGCGATCGCCACAAACCGGCCGTCGTTCGAGGGATTGCCCTCACCCGAGCCCACGCCGGTCTCGGACGTGATCGGCAGCGGCCAGCTCCGCGTCTTGACGCAGTCGACGACGTCGTACCACGACAGTTCGTTGCCCGAACTGTTGACGTTGATCACCTCGTGCGAGTGCGTGCGCGAGGGGTGCCAGCGGAAGTCGTAGAGCGGGCTCCCCGAGCAGTTCGCGAACCGGGGCACGTACGTGTTCCCGTCGAGGAACAGCGGCGAGGGCCCGCCGCGGTTCTCGATCGCGATCAGCGAGCCGTCTGCACTCCAGGGCTGATCCTTCGAGTAGTGATGCCGCGCGTCCGCGCCCCAGGTGCCCGAGACCGGCGCGGTGGAGGCACCCACGTCGTTCGCGATGCGCGTGACCTGCGTGTGGAACGTGGGATCGGTCGTGGGCGCGAGGTAGCCGGGCTTCGGCACCGCGGGCTCGCTGAACACCGTGGCCGGATTCGTCACCGGCCCGCCGCCACTCCCCGTCGCGGGGATGGTGAACGAGTCCACGACGCTCCCCGCCGTGCAGCTCAAGTCCGTCGTGCCGCCGCCCGCGGGACCGCACAGGAACTGTACCTGGATCGCCGTGTCCGTGAACCGCAGCACCGTGGCACCGAGGTGCATGGCGCGGAACGCCGACCACGCCGGCTGCGTGCACGTGAGCCACAGGCAGGTGCCATCCTCCTCGAGGCTCGCGCCGCCGGTGCCCGCGGTGATGTGCGTGACGCCATGCTGCGGGTGGCTGCGCTCGTAGTCGTGACTGTGGCCGTTCAGGTTCAAGACGTACTTGCTGTGTGCGTCGCCCAGCGCCGCCATGATCGACTGCAGTCCCGAATCGCCCGGGTGGTGACCGGACGAGAACGCTGGCCGGTGGCCGAAGGTGACGATGAACCTGATCGTCGGGTCGGCCTGCGCCTCGTCCATCAGCGCGCCGGCTTGGGTCCGCCAGTCGGTCCACGACGCACCCGTGTAGGGCTCCGGGTAGGCGATGAAGCGCGTGTTGCCGTAGTCGAACCACGACCAGTCCTCGCCGCAGCAGCCCGGGGCCGGCGCGCCGGGCGAGGTTTGGGGGTTCGGAAGCTCGAACCGGCCCTTGTAGTTGCGCAGGTCGTCGGCCGCAGGCTTGTCCCACTCGTGGTTGCCCCACGCCGGCATGTAGGCCGCGTCGCGCGACCACGCCATCATGTCGTTGAAGTGCGCGTCCACGACCGCCTGGCCGTGCGCGTTCGCGTACGTGAGGTCGCCGACCATGAGCACGAACGCCGGCGCCACGCCCGCGATGAGCGTCTGGACGGGCGCCACCTCCGAATACGAGCCCGCATCGCCGATGTCGCCCTCGGCGCACACGGTGAAGCCGGCGCTGCCCCGCGGCGGCGGGGTGCGGAACGTGTGGTCCGGGCCGCCGCCGATCGAGTAGTGATAGCGCGCGTTCGGCTGGAGCCCGCTGAGCCGTGCCTCCTGGAACGGCCCGGCCGACGAGAACGGCAGCGGGCTCGGCGCGACCGCGTTCACGGTGAGGCCGTATGCGGTCGTGAGTCCGTAGCGGATCGTGGTCTCGGTGCCGCGCCAGTCAAACGTGACCGTGGAGGGGCCCACGATCGTCCAGTGGATCTCGTCCGCCGCACGCGCCGGCGCGGCCGTTGCGAGCGCCAGCACGAGTATCGATGCGGCGGAACCCAGGCGCGACCTGATCACGCGTTCCTCGAAGGGGTCGAGCGGCGTGCGAGGTGAGGGACCTGTGGGGGTCGTCCTGACCCTGCGCGGGCGTCGGGGGGTGATGAACCCCCACCGGCCGGGGCTCAGCAGGTACGGTGCCGCGCGCGCCCCGCTCATGGAGAAAGTGCACGAAGCGCCGGCCAGCAGCGCATCGCTGGCAGCCGCGCCGGGAGCGCGCGCGGCCGCGGGGATTGCGCGCGGCACGCCGCCCCATTGCAGAGTGCGGTGGCTCGGCGCCGCTGCTCGGCGCCCTACGGCTTGGGCGGCCCCGACGCCAGCATGCGCTCGAGATCGCGGGCCGGGAGCGCTCGGAGGCCGCCGTCGTAACGATAGACGGCCCACCCTGCGAGCGTGTCCGCGGGATCGAACGCGCGGACGAACGACACCGAGTCGACGTTCGGGAACGTTACCCGCAGCGCCAGGCCATCGAGCAGCGCCGCGCGCACGTTCGCCTCGTAGTAGCCCTCCTGCCCTGCGGGGACGCCGTCGGCTGCCGACATGGCCTGCGACTGCGGCGACCACATCCGCAGCCGCGTGTGCGGCGGCAGCGCCGCGGCGCGCAGGTCGTGGATCGCGTTGGCCGCGATCCGCGCGCGATCCACGATCGCGTCGGAGCGGAGCCCCTCGACCACGAACGGCGCCCGCTCGATCTTCGTGACCAGCACGTGGCCGTCCACGGCGCAGAACGCCGCGAACACGAGCGCGATCGACCAGCCGGCCGCGCGCGGCAGCCGCGGCCACACGGCGGCGAGCAGCGACGCGATCATGAGCCCGGCCGCCGGGAGCCCGGCGTAGAGGTAGTAGTGGTAGGTGTGGTTCGCGAGCGGCAGCACCGGCGCCAGCATCGCGAACCACGCGATCCCCGCGGCGATCCAACCCGTGCGTCGCAGCGCCGGCACGAACACCCCCGCGAGCCAGGCGACGTTCAACGCCACGCCCCAGGCGAACACGCCCGAGTCCACGCCGTCCTTGAACGCCTTCACCGTCGCCAGCCAGCGGTCGAGCAGCCAGCCGTCGTAGCTCAGGACGTTCCCCGGGATCGCGGCGAGCGAGAGCGCATACGCCTCGCCGCCCAACGCCGGTGCGCGCGAGCCGAGCCGAGCCGTGACCGCCGCGATGACCGCCAGCGCCACGCACGCCCACCACACGCGGTCGCGCGCGACGTCGCGAACGCTTGCGCGCGCGTGCGGCCCCCACACGGCGACCGCTCCCCAGGCGATCGGGAGCAGGAGCACGGATTCCTTGGCGAGCAGCGCCGCGCCAAAGCAGGGCAGCGCGAGCCAGCGCACGCGCGGCGTGAACGCGCAAGCCAGCACCGCGAGCGACAGCAGCGTGGCGAGCAGGTCACCGTTCGCCGAGGCCCAATAGGCGGCCGTGTAAGCCGACGGATGGCTGGCGACGAACGCAGCCCCGGCGAGCGCCGCGGCGGCCGGCAGCCGTCGCGCGAGAAGCCAAGCCAGCGCGGCGCCGACGAGCGCATGCGCGCCGATCGACAGCAGGTGAGCGGCGGCGGCACTGCTTCCCGTCCACTGCGCGACCACGTCCCACCACAGCTGGTGCGAGAGCCAGCGCCAGCCGAACGGCAGGCGCTCGGCGTGCCCGGTGGCCCGCGCAAGTCCCAGGAAGTCGTCCTGCGAGAAGCCGTAGCCGAGCGCGCCGCGGAACGTCCACACCGCGATCGCGGCGGCGCACACCGCGGCGACCACGGCGTCGATCGGCGCGCGTCGAGTCTCGTCCAGCGCGATGGGTGGCGGCGTGCGGCCCGGGGCCCCGGGCCGTGGGCGCGAACCCTGCTTCATCTCCGGCGGCCCAGAGCGCGCGCTACCCGGGCCTGCCCACCACGAGCGTGAACGCGATGCAGGCGGCCAGACCCACGGCCGCGAGCACCGCCGTGCGACGCCCGCCGAGGCGCTCGCTCAACGCGTCCAGTCCGATCGCGGCCCCGATCATGACGCACCACTCCGCGGGAAAGCGATAGCGGTAGTTGACGGCGATCGGGATGATGAGCGCGCCGAAGCTAGCCCACACCATCACCGGGAGCGCAAGCCGGACACGCGCCGCGGGCCACCACAGCGCGGCGAGCAGCGCGAGCAACGCGAAGCGGTGGAGCCAGGTGTTGAGCCGACGGTCCTTGATCGGGCCCATGTACTCGAGCGTCGCGCGTGCGACGCGGCGCACGAACCCGGTCGGGTTCTCGCGGATCAGTTCGACCGTGGCGCGCGCGAAGTGCTTGTCGTAGCCCACCTCGCCCAGCTCGGGATGCTCCGCCATGTACGTCCACGCCACGATCGGCGGGTTCTCGCTGTGGCTGTCCCACAGCGCCACGCCCCCCATCGTGAGCAGCGGCACGAACGTGTGCAGCTTGGCGTAGTTGCGGATCGGCCACGGCAGCCAGGTGATGAACAGCGCCGCAGCGAGTGCGATCGCGCCGCGCGGGAAGCGGCGCACGAGCCACCACATGACCGCGGCCAACGGGCCGACGCCGGCGGGCCGCGTGAGGATCGACAGGGTGGCCACCACGCCGGCGGTCGCCGCCAACGCCACGTTGTGCTTCAGCGCGGCGCGGAACGCCAGCCACACGGTGAGGATCATCGTGAACTCGAAGAACGACTCGGTCGCGATCTGCCCCGCGAACGACCAGCACCCGAGCCAGGCGAGCCGGAACGCGAACGCGATCCACGCCGCACGATTGCCCCCGAGGTCGCGCGCGAGACCGCCGACCAGTGCGGCCGAGACCCCCGAGAGCGCTCCCTGCACCGTCACCGCCGTGGCGACGCCGCCGAGCATCATCGCCACGGCGAGGAACGCGCTGTAGCCCGGCGAGCGGAACGCATAGAGCGGCACGCTCGGGAACATCGGTTCGTTGTAGACGAAGCCGCGCCCCTCGAGCAGCGAGCGCGCGATCGCCATGAAGGCGTGGCTGTCGGGGTTCGAGTACTGGTCCATGTGCAACAGGCGGACCACCACGGCGCAGACGACGGCAGCGATCAGGCTCATCCAGCCGACGTGGAACTGGGGCCACGAGGCTGACGTTCGGGCGTCGGGGACCGGGGCCACCTCGCGCTCGTGCGACGGACTGCCGCGCTCGGCATGGACGCGACCCGACCCGGGTGCGGGCTGCCCGGACCCGGTCGCCGCCAGACTTTCGTCCATACGCTCCACGTCGCGCCTCCGGTCCTGGCACGGGTGAGCATGCCGGAGCCCGCGAGTGAAGTCGGCCCTCGGGGGCGGGTCAAGTACGCGTCAAGTTGATGAACTATGCGGCAATCGCGTGGGGCGTTCAAGCTCCACGAACTGAACGGGGTACGGCGCGTGGCCGCGTCACCTCTTGCCGGTTCGTGACGCTCACCGGCTTGAGTCGTGCTCGAGCAGCTCGTGTGGGTGCGCGGCGACGCAAGTCGTGGCGCGTACGCGTCCATGCCTGCAGAACGCTTGCCGGAAGTGGGCGATCTGCACACCGCCGAGCGCGGACACGCCCAACGGGTTCGCGAACCAGGTCCCGATCGTGCCGCTTCATTCATAAGGAGGGACGAACGATGCGTCTCCGGATCTTCACCGTCCTCGTCCTGGCACTCGTGGCCTGCCCTGCCCGGGCCGCTGACCCGAGCACCCAGGATCCGGCCGCGCCCGACGGCCCCGTCGTGGGCCGGGTGCTGATCGCGGACGACGCCGCGTGCGTGAGCCTCGGCGCTCGCGGCGAGGTGGGCTCGCACTACTCGGCGGTCGCACAACTCTTCGCGCGGCATGGACTCTCGCGCGGGCGGACGCTGTGCCGCGTGCACGACAGCAGCACGCGATTCCTGCAGCTCACGAGCACGCGGCCCGGCTTCGACGCGGCCGCCGCCGCCGCGGCGCTCCGCGCGACCGGCCTCGTGCGCGCGGCGGTGCCGGACGTGCGCCTGCGCCTGCATGCGGTCCCGAACGACCCCGACCGACCGCTGCAGTGGTGGGTGGACGACGGCGGCTTCGCCGACGTCCGCCTCGTGCCGGCCTGGGACGTGGAGCAGGGCAGCACCCACGTGCGCATCGGCATCATGGACACCGGTGTGGACTTGGGTCATCCCGATCTCGCGTCCAAGATCTGGAACAACCCCGGGGAGATCCCGGCGAACGGAATGGACGACGACGACAACGGTTACGTGGACGACGTCCACGGCTGGGACTTCGGCGACGGCGATGCCGACCCCGATCCGAACCCGGTGCCCGACCCGTCGGTGTTCGACCTCGACGTGGGCTTCCACGGCACGTTCGTCGCGGCGATCGCCGCCGCGGCCACGAACAACGGCGAGGGCATCGCCGGCGCCGCGCGCAACTGCCCGATCGTGCCCATGAAGGTCGCGAACAGCGCCGGCGAGCTGACGCTTGGCGCCATCACCGAGGCGTTCGGCTATGCCGCCACGAACCACATCGAGGTGGTGAACATCAGCCTCGGCACGCCGGATTCGGACGGCGTCGCCGAGTACTTCCAGGCGCTCGTGGACGCCGCGACGGCTGCCGGCGTGCTGGTCGTGGCCTCGGCCGGCAACGATGGCACCTCGGATCCCAACTTCCCCGCCGCGTGCACCGGCGTGCTATCGGTGGCCGCGACCGACGCCGACAACGCGCGCGCGGAGTTCTCGAACTTCGGCCCGCTCGTGCGCATCGCCGCGCCCGGGGCCGCGATGTGGTCGGCCATGTGCCGGAACTACGAGATCGACGAGTTCAGCCAGCTCTTCTACGAAGTGTTCATGGGCTGGGACGGCATTCGGCCCTACATGGGCGGCGACGGCACGTCGTTCTCGGCGCCGCTCGTGGCCGGCGCGTGCGCGCTCGTGCGGTCGCGTCACCCCGAGTGGGCGCCGCTCGTGGTGAGCTCGCACATGGTGGCCACCGGCGACGGCGTCGCCTACGACCAGCCGATCGGGCCCAAGCTGAACGTGCAGCGGGCGGTGACCGATCCCACGCTGGCGACACCCGACGGCGCCTTCGCCCACGTGTCGCTGAACGTGGTGCCCAATCCCTCGAACGAAGGGACGTTCATCCGCTTCAGCCTCCCCGCCGCCGGCCCGGCGCGGCTGCGCGTGTTCGACTGCATGGGCCGGCTCATGCGGGAGCTGCCGATCGGCGAGATGAGCGCGGGCCCGCACGCCACGGCGTGGGACGGCACCGACGCGTCGGGCGACCCCGTGGACCCGGGCGTGTACGTCGTCCGGCTCGAGACCACGAACGGAGCGGTCGTCCGCAGGCTCGCGCGCGTGAGGTAGCTGCCCCGGAGGGGCGGGAAGCCGCTCCCCCGCAGCGTCCGGTGGACCACCGGCCCCGGTCCATCCTCGACTGCGTTTCCGACCAGCCCGGGTTCGCGAGCGGCTGGCCGAGGTGGCGCGGGCGCAGCGCTCTCGAGACTGAGCCGACCCTTCGGCGAAGCGATCCACCGCCATCGGCTCAGTCTTCGAGCGGTAGCCGAATTGCGCATCGCTGCTGCTCCCAGCGACGCATATCCCCGGTCTGACCAAGTCCATAGCCTCTTCACGTCGGCTCGGTCGAAGGACTGATCGGAACGATGCCACATGGACGATGCGCGGACTTGGGAGGGATCATGAAACTCATCCCCAGCAGACTCACGCGCGAGTTGACGAGTGTCAGTGTCGGCTTGCTTCTGGCCTTCATCGCGATTACCGCGCCGGCGGTCGCTCAAACTCACCAGCACGTGTACGGAAACTTCTGCTCGACATGCATGCGGGCGGG
>DATNFC010000040.1:0-6916 GCA_035606545.1 Candidatus Methylomirabilota bacterium | reverse complement strand
ACCGCCGCAGCGCATCGCACGACATGTGTCGCCAAAGCCCGTATGGGAAAAACTCGAGGCGGGCGCCGGAGCGCCCGCCTCGAGGTGCAACGATGAATCAGTACGACTAACGATACAGCGTCTTCACCTGACCCCAGGTCTTGTTCGTCGTCGGCGTGGCCGCGGGGCAGCCGATCAACGCACCGACCACGACGCCAGCGCCGCCCTGCCACGTCGCGAAGTGGCTGTCGGTGCCGTTCGACGGGCCGGTGAGCTTGACGCCGACGGCCGGAGCCGGGGGCACCACGTTGATCGAGTTGAACACGATGCAGACCGGGTTGTTGCAGCCGGCGCAGCTGCCCGTGCCCACGGACTTCAAATTGTTGATCAGCAGGTTGAACGAGAAGTACTCCTGGCCGGGCCCCAGGTCGGCGGCAGCGTCTGCCGCCACCGCCAGCGCCGCGACCACACGGGCCGTGTTCGCGCCACGCGCGCCGATGTTGTACGCGCCGATACCGCCGGCCGCCGCACCGGACGCCCAGTCGGCGCAGATCGCGGCGATCGGGCTGATCGTGGCGTTCATCACGAGCGACGTCGCACGGCAGGTGCCCACGTTCTTGAACGCCCACCACGCCGGCAGCGTAGCGCCGGCCGCGCCGATGTCGACCACGATCTCGGTGCCCACGACGCCGGGCAGGTTCGCGCCCAGCTCGAACGTACCGACGAGCGTGTTGGTGCCGGTGTTGGTGTTACATGCGAAGTTCTTGTTGACGAGGCCGCCGTCACCAATACACGCATTCCAATGGAGGCCGACTCCTGGACCAGCGGCCGCAACGGTGGCGGTCAGCGCGAGGAGTAGGCCGCACAGCAGGGTAACTCTCTTCATCGTCTGCCTCCGGAAACCTCTTCACTGAGAGGGGATAGGGGGACTACTCGACAAGGGGCCTCAGCGAACGATCTGACGGGTCACCCACAGTGGGTGAGACGACCCGTCCCAGAAGTACTCTAGCGTGGGGTCCCAGCGAAGGACAGGGATTTTTGAAATCTAAGGAACCAATTCAGGTGTTTTTTGCACGTACGTGGAATTGCTGAGTCGAACCGACCGCGAATGTGAATAGCGCTTTGTGATCGTCCAGTCAGAAGCGCGCGAACGGATTCCGCCGCCTGCGGCTCGCGAGTCAGCAGAGCCGCGTTTTCCGGCACCAAACCTCGCTTCACGGGTGGCACCATCGAACGTTGTCGATGCGGCGCTCTCAGCTCCATTCACATGCCCGTCGTAACAAAAACTCGAGGCGGGCGCCGGAGCGCCCGCCTCGAGGTGCAACGATGAATCGGTACGACTAACGATACAGCGTCTTCACCTGACCCCAGGTCTTGTTCGTCGTCGGCGTGGCCGCGGGGCAACCGGAGCCGCCGCCACCCTGTGGCGGGTTCGTGATGACGCCGGCGCCGCCCTGCCACGTGGCAAAGTCGCTGCCGGGGTTCAATCCACCGCTGAGCTTGACGCCGGGGGCCGGAGCCGGCGGCACGACGTTGATCGAGTTGAACACGATGCAAGCCGGAGTCGAGCAGCCGGCGCAGGAGCCGGTGCCCACGGACTTCGCATTGTTGATCAGCAGGTTGAACGAGAAGTACTCCGTGCCGGGCTCCAGATCGGCTGCACCGGAGGCCGCCACAGCCAGCGCGGCGACCATGCGGGCGGTGTTCGGGCCACGGGCGCCGATGTTGTACGCGCCAATACCGCCGGCGGACGCACCTTGCGCCCAGTCGATGCAGTTCACGGCCGCGGCCGAGAGCACCTGGTTCATCGTGAGCGACGCGGTACGGCACGTGCCCACGTTCTTGAACTCCCACCACGCCGGCAGCACAGCGCTGGCCGTTGCGATGTCGATCACGATCTCCGTGCCCACGACGCCGGGCAGGCTCGCACCCAGCTCGAACGTACCGACGAGTTGGTTGGAACCCCCGTTGCTGTTGCAGGCGAAGCTGCGGTTCTGCACGCCACCGTCAGTGGAACAGTTGAGCCAAGTAAGTCCTACGCCAGGGCCCGCTGCCGCGACACTGGCGGTCACGGCAAGGAGCAAGCCGCACAGCAGGGTGATCTTCTTCATTGCTACAGCCTCCGAAACCTCAGAGAGGGGATGTGGGGGTGGTGCTGTGTTTCAGAGTCGGGGGAGAGATTGTGTTGCTCGAGAGATGGGGCGGGGTCATGTCGCGCTGCCACGCGACATGACCCGTCACACCCAGATGTTCTTGCTTACGGGCAGGCGACCGCGCAGGACGCAGCCGACGTGCCGGCACCGAACTCGGTGAGCCAGAACGACAGATCGCCAGCGCCAACCGTGCCGTTGCAATCGAAATCCGACCGGCCGTAGGGGTTGCCCGAGCCGAAGTCGGTCAGCCACGCGGACAGATCAGCAGCGCCGACGCCGTTCGAACCATCGAGATCGTACGCCGAGACCGTCGGAGACCCGATCAGCGTGCCGTTCGCGAAGATCCTGCCGCCACCGAGCAGCGTGGAGGCATTGCCGGCGCCGTTCGAGCCGCCGAGCACCGTGAACGTAACGCTACCGAGCGCGTCCGTGAACTTGCGCGTGGTCTTCGCACCGCAGTTCACCGTCGCGTTGGCATCCAGCTGGTCGTCGCAGATCGCGAGGTCCAGGGCGTTCGACAGATCGATCACGACCGACGCGCCGTTCAGCGGGTTGTTCGCGAGATCGCGAACGATCACCGTGAACTGTCCCGCAGCAGCATCAGGCGAGCCGGCGAGCGAGCCGACGAGCGTGATACACGCAGGGGTCGTGGAGTTAGCGGCGCTGGGTACACCCGCCATCGCGGCGGACGCGATCAGCAGACCCGCCGCAGTGAGGAGCGTGGCCTTGCGAACCAAACCAGTCATCGTTGCACCTCCCTAAAGGGTGAAAACCTGTTGCTGTGTTCCAGGCAAGGCTCAGTTGCGCGCAATCAGGTCTGGCTGCGAGCCACCTCCTTTCGAACTCGTTATATCTCGCATATGAGCTTTGAGTTCGAGCGCCTTGGCGAGCTTATCTTTCGCGCTAACAAGGCTTTCCAAGACACCATGAAGTCTAGGGTCCGTGTTCGCGCGGTGTCAAGAAAGTTTTTAACCCCTGTTCGCCATGGAACTCGTTTCGTCGCTCTGAGTTGGGAGTATTACGGGGGTCTTCGCGCGGGTCATTTCTTAACCTTCTGGCGACGACCTCCGGTGACTCCCCCCTCTTATCTCCGCACCGCTGGACCATGTACCGCTGGTGGGCGAAACAGGGCTCGAACCTGTGACCCCTTGCTTGTAAGGCAAGTGCTCTACCAGCTGAGCTATTCGCCCTCGTTCGAACCGCTCCCGCGCACCAGCAGCGAGGCTGGGATCAGGACGCAGTAGCCGGTCACGAGCAGCACCGGCGCCAGCGTCAGGGAGCCTCCCGCGAGGCTCTTGTAGCCGCCCGCCAGCACCGCCACCCCGAGCACCAGGAGGACGGTGTTCACCATCCCCCAGCGAAACCCGAGGTCCACCTCGGGAGCCGCTGTCTTGGCCTTCAAGTTCTTGGGGCGAACGACGATAGGCTTCGGGCTCATTCCCATCCCCCTGTCCTGCGGCTCCCCGCCGGAGGTGGAGCGAAAACGCCGACGATCCCGTCCGGGAGCTTCCTCCCGCGCGAGTTCGCCGGCGCTGGGCCGGGCCTGTTCGAGGCCCGGGGCACTGGCGATCTCAGCGAAGACCGCTTCGGTGTGCCGCCGCCTCCATTGGGGCGCATTGACTCGTACCCGACCCGGGAGACGACGGTTCCGGAATTGTGCGCGGCTTTACCCAGCAGGGCTAGGGCTAACCCCGTGGGGGGTTCAAGTTACCCGACCGGAGGCCCTCCAGGTCAAGCGTCACCCAACGAAAGCCCAGCAACTTGAAACCGTCCACAATGCGGGCCCGGAGCGAGGGCTCGGCGAAGCGCGCGAGCTGGGCGACCGGCACCTCGATGCGCGCGGTCTCGCCGTGGTGGCGCACGCGCAACTCGGTGAACCCGAGGTCGCGGAGCAGCGCCTCGGCGCGCTCGACCTGCGACAGGTTGTCGCGCGTGATCCGGGTCCCGTACGGGATGCGCGAGGCGAGGCAGGGCGAGGCCGGCTTGAGCGCGCTCGTGAGGCCCAGTGACTCGGCCGCGGCGCGCACGTCGCGCTTGGTGAAGCCCAGCTCGGCGAGCGGCGAGCGCACCTGGTGCTCACCCGCGGCGCGGCGGCCGGGGCGATGGTCGGACAAGTCATCGTGGATCGTGCCGTCGATCACCGCCGCGCGTTCTTCACGCGTTGCAACGCGCGCGAGCTGCTCGTAGAGCGCGTGCTTGCAGTGATAGCAGCGATCGGCCGGATTGCTGGCGAACTCGGGGTCGGCGAGCTCGCCCGTGGGCACGGTCTCGACGCGCGCGCCGATGCGCGCGGCCTGCGCGAGCGCCAGCTCGAGCTCGTGCGTGGCGTAGGAGTCCGAGACGCCGATCACGCCCAGCGCGCGCTCGCCGAGCTGCTCGTGCGCCACGGCGAGCAGCAGGCTCGAATCGACGCCGCCCGAATAGGCCACGATGACGCGGCCCAGGCGGCGGATCTCGGCGCGGAGGAGGTCGAGCCGCGCGGCCCAGCCGGCCTCGGCGTGCGGGCGGAGCTGGGGGTCATGGATCGCGACGAGGTCGATGCCGGGCTGGGTGGTCATTGGGCCGGGTATCGTAGCGATTGCCTGTCGCCCCGTCGACGCCGGTGACGCAGCGCCGACGCCGTTGGTTGTGCTGCGAGAATTGTTGCTGCGGCTGAAAGGGGCTCCCTGGGCAGGATCCCACCCCCGGTCCGCAGGGACTTACGGTCGCCCACTCACGCGGCAACAATCGTCGCAGCACAAGCTACTGCTTCTGCGAGCTGTCCGCCGTGGTCGACGCCGGCTTGGGCGTCGCGGGCTTGCTGGCCGCGGGCTTGGTGGTCTTCGCGGCAGCCTTCTTCGCCGTGTCGGCAGGCGCCGTGGAGGCCCCACTCGACGTGCGCCTCGTGGTCGCCTTTGCGACCGCCTTCTTCACCGTGTCAGCCGCCGAGGCGGTGGGCTTCGCGGCGGGCTTGGATACTGCCTTCTTCGTCGTGTCGGCGGCCGTGGTCGTGGGTCGGGTCGTGGGTTTCGCCGCCGTGGTCGTCCTGCGGGTGGTGTCGGTGGCAGTCGTCGTCCCGGCGGGCTTGCTCGCGAGCTTCGCCGGCGCGGGAACGCGCTTGGTGGTGTCGGTCGCCTGCGTCCCGGTGGCGGGCACGGGGGCGTCGGGGACCGGGGTGGTGGCCGCGGTCTTGATGCTGCTCGGGCGGGTGGTGGTGGCGGTGCCGGTGGTGGCCGGCGTGTGCGGCGGGACAGCCGTGGTGCCGGCAGTGGTCTTGGTCGCGGCCGCGAGCGGCAGCGCCCGCGTCGACGCCGGCTCCTTCTCGGTGGAGTCGGGCGCCGCGCGGCCCGCGGTCTCACGCCGTGCCGCCGCGTCGGCGGCAGCCTTCCGGCCCTTCACGAACGCGATGTTCGCGAGATGCTTCTCGTACGAGGGGGCGAAGATGTGCCGGCCCTGGCCGTTCGCGACGAAGTAGAGATCGGTCGTGCCCGGCGTCGCGTGCATCACGGCCTCGATCGCGCTCAGGCCGGGGCTGCAGATGGGCCCCGGCGGCAGGCCCTCGTGGCGATAGGTGTTGTAGGCCGATTCGACGCGCAGGTCCTTGAACGTGAGCCGCGAACGCGGGCCGCGGCCCAGCGCGTAGCCGACGGTGGGGTCGGCCTGGAGCAGCATTCCGCGGTCGAGCCGGTTCAGGTACACGCGCGCGATCCGCGGGCGCTCCTCCTCGGCGCGCGACTCGGACTCGACGATGCTTGCGAGCGTGAGCACCTCGTGCGCGTTCATTCCCAGCGGCAGCGAGTCGTAGCCGGCAGTGGCGCGCTGCACGCGGTCACGCGTGCGCGCCACCATGGTGCGGAGGATGACTTCGGGGCTCGTGCCCGGCAGCCACTCGTACGAGTCCGGCGCCAACCAGCCCTCGAGCGACGGCGCGCTGACCTCGAGCGAATCCAGCATCACGGGATCGCGCGCGAGCGAGTCGATCGCGGCAGCACGGATGCCGACCTGGCGCTGGATGAGCCGCGCGGTCTCGCTGATCATGAGGCCCTCGGGAATGGTCACGAGGTTCAGCCCGAACATGCCCTTGTCGAGCGCGCGCAGCAGCGCCGGCACGGTGATGCCGACGCGGAACGAGTACTGGCCGGCCTTGACGCTGCGGTCGAGCTGCATGCCGCGCGCGAGCACGAGAAAGCCGACCTGGCTGCGGATGAGCCCCACGCGCTGCAGCTCGGTGGCGATGTTGTGCAGCGACTCGCCGCGCTCGATGACGACGGTGCGGCGCTCGCGCGCCGGGCGCCAGCCTGCGGGCAGGAACAGGTCGTAGGCGGGCGCCAACAGGGCGACGAGCAGCAGCAGCCACGCCCAGCGCAGCGGGCGGAACGGGCGCTTGCGGGTCGGACCGCGCCCCCAGGCACGCGGCGTCTGCTCCCCCGACCGGCGGTTCGCGGTGCGCGTGTCCCTGTGCCTGCGATCCCCCGGTCCGCCGCTCATGCCGAGTCGTCCCCGCGCTCGATGCGAAGCTTCGCCAGCCAGCCCTCCAGCAGCGCCACGGCGGCGCCCTGGTCCACTCTCCCCTTGCGGCCCCGCTTTCGCTCTCCGAGTTCGTGCATGCGGCGCGCGGCGAGGGCCGACGTGAGCCGCTCATCGTAGAGCGCCACCTCGACCGGCGTCGCGCGCCGGAGGGCCTCAACGAAATGCTCCACGGCGCGCGCGGCTTCGCCGCGCTCGCCCTTGAGCGTCAATGGGAGACCCACCACCACGGAGTCCGCTTCCACGGTCCGTATGGTATCGGCCACCCGGGCCACGGC
>DATNFC010000039.1:0-5995 GCA_035606545.1 Candidatus Methylomirabilota bacterium | reverse complement strand
GTCGAGTACCGGCCATCGTTATGGACGTTGTAGTCCTCGGCGGCGAGCTGGAACGTGTGCATGTTCGAATTCGTGCTGCCTTCCTTCGCGCGGTTCAGCATGCTGATGATGTTCGGGATGGCGATCGAGGCGAGAACGCCGTTGATCACGAGCAGGAGCATCAGCTCCACGAGTGTGAACCCTTGTTCCCGCCTCATCGGTGACACTTGGTTCCTCGCGAGACCCCGCGGCAGCCTGCGTGCGGACCGGCCGGGGGATGCGGACCCCTGCGGCGCGGGGGCTTTGCGCCCCCGCGCCCGGAGCCTCGACCTTACTGACCGCTGGTGAGCGTCAACGTGAGCGGAGCCGACTTGCCCTCGCCGGCGATCACGTACGTGAGCGTGAGCGAATCCGTGTACGCCACGATGCCGGGCGTCGCCGGCACGACGGGCGGACGGGCGAACGCCGCGACATCCACCCACGCCACGCCGGCACCCTGCGTGTTCGTGAACGGGTTCTTGAAGTTCGCACCGGCCTGCGGCAGCAGCGACTCCAGCGTACCGGCGCCGGCAGCATACGTGCCGTTGTTCTGCACGCCGTAGTCTTCCGAGGCGAGCTGGAACGTGTGCATGTTGGCCTTCGTGCTGCCTTCCTTCGCCCGGTTCTGCATCGCGATGAAGTTCGGAATCGCGATCGCGGCCAGGATGCCGATGATCACGACCACGATCATCAGCTCGATGAGAGTGAAGCCTTTCTGCGACTTGAGCATTTCTGAATTCCTCCCGATTCGAGTGACTCGTTCTGTCGCCCGGCATCCAGTGACGCGGACGCTTAACCGTCTTGTCGCAACGTTGATGCCAT
The DNA here is from genome assembly GCA_035606545.1 of Candidatus Methylomirabilota bacterium. GTDB lineage: Bacteria > Eisenbacteria > RBG-16-71-46 > RBG-16-71-46 > RBG-16-71-46 > JAIOPA01. The sequence goes on along the minus strand of DATNFC010000039.1, from coordinate 5,155 downwards.
TTGCCCTGGGCTGACCGAATCTGTACAACCTGTTACTGCGTCTTACGTTGCATCTCTGTGGTTCCTTGGGTCGTTTCCCCCACGCTGGCCAGGATCCGTGCACTTTGGACGACCGGCCGAACCAGCCGTGCCTCGTGCACGGTCAGGCCGCGTGCTCGTCGCCCTCGTGCAGGTCCTCGTGCTCGCCGTGCTCGCCCATCCCCGGCATCGACTTGCCGGGCTTCTCGAGGCCGTAGCTGATGAGCTTGCGGTAGAGCGTCGAGGCGTTGATGCCCAGGAGCTCGCTGGAGCGCTTCTTCTGCCAGCGGGTGAAGTTGAGCACCTTGAGGATGTACTCCTTCTCCAGCTCCTCGAGCGTCATGTTCGGGGAGTCGATGACCAGGCTTCCCTTCTGGCTGTGGCCGAAGCGGATCTTGTCCGGCAGGTCCTCGGCGGTGATGACGCCGCCCTCGTCGAGGATCATCGCCCGCTCCATGACGTTCTCGAGCTCGCGCACGTTCCCCGGCCAGTCGTACTTGAGCAGCAGCTCCATGGCCTCCTTGCTCACCGTCTTCTGCGAGCCGCCCTTGGCGTGGCGCTTGAGGAAATGGTCCACGAGCAGCGGGATGTCGTCCCGGCGCTGGCGCAGGGCCGGCATCCGGAGCGGGATGACGTTCAGGCGGAAGAACAGGTCTGCCCGGAAGCGACCCTCGGCCACCTCGCGCTCGAGATCCACGTTCGTCGCCGCCACGAGCCGGCAGTCGATCTTCACCGGCTGCGTGCCGCCGACCGGGATGATCTCGCGCTCCTGGAGCGCCCGGAGCAGCTTGACCTGCGTCGCGAGCGGCATCTCCCCCACCTCGTCGAGGAAGAACGTGCCGCCCTCGGCGACCAGGAACAGACCCGGCGAGTCCTTCACCGCGCCGGTGAAGGAGCCCTTCACGTGCCCGAACAGGTTCGACTCGAGCAGGTCCCGCGGGATGGCGCCACAGTTGATGCTCACGAACGGTCCCGAGTGGCGCCGGCTGCGATAGTGGATCTCGCGCGCGATCAGCTCCTTGCCGGTGCCCGAATCGCCCTGGATCAGGATCGTGGCCTCGCTGTCGGCGACCTTGTCGACCATCTTGAAGACCTTGGTAATCTCCTCGGACGAACCGATGATCGTCTTCTCCTCGTGACCCTTCTTCAGCTCGCGCTTGAGGAACTGGTTCTCGCTCCGCACCCGTCGCATCTCGAGCGCGTTGCGCACCGCGAGCCGGATCTCGTCGTTCTTCGCGTTCTTGAGCAGGTACTGGAACGCCCCCAGGTTGACGGCGTCGATCGCCGACTGCTGGGAGGCATAGGCCGTCATCAACACGACCGGAATGTTCGGATCGTGCTTCTTGATGCCCTGGAGCAGCTGGATGCCGTCCATCCCGGGCATCTTGATGTCACTGATGACGACGTCGAAGGGCTCCATGCGGATCTTGTCCAGCGCGTCCCTGCCGCTGTTCACGGTCGTGACCTGGAAGCCTTCTTTCCTGAGCACGATGCCCAGGAACTGCGTCATGCTCTGCTCGTCGTCGACCACCAGGATCTTCTCGGCAGCCATGGACTCACCTCGCTGGATTCGATGCGTGTTCGCCGATCACGCGGCTTGGGCCTGCGGGACGCAAAGTCCGGGCAGCGTCACCCGGGCCGTGGTCCCGCGACCGGCCTCGCTCTCGAGGGTCAGCCCGCCGCCATGCCGCTCGACGATCCGTAGGGCGATCGCGAGACCGAGGCCGGTGCCTCCCCGCTTGGTTGTGAAAAAGGGTTCGCCGACGCGACGCAGGTCCTCGGCGCCGATGCCGGCCCCGTCGTCGCGGAACTCCACCGTGACCTGGTCCTCGTCGCGCACGCTCCACGACACCGTGAGCGTGCCGCGCTCGCCGAGCGCCTCGAGGGCGTTCGCCGCCAGGTTCAGCCACACCTGTCGCATCTGTTCCCGGTCGATCGAGAGCCGCGCCTCCTCGGGCGCGTCCACACAACCGCGGTACTCCACCTCGACGCCGGGCGCGCGCCGGGGATCGTGGCGCAGCGTGCTCACCAGCTCGCGCAGGTGGTCGTCCAACGGCACCGGCTCCAGGGCCAGGTCGCGCTCGCGCGAGTAGCTCAGGAGGTCGGTCACGAACTTGTTGAGGCGCGCGGACTCGCGCGCGATGAGGTCCATGAGGTCGGCGGTTTCGCCTTCGAGCTTGAGCTCCCTTTGCAGCACTTCCACGGACCCGCTGATCGGCTTCAGACCGTTCCGCAGCTCGTGCGCGATGCCGGCGGCGAGCGCGCCCACCTCGGCGAGCGTCTCGTTGCGACGCGCGCGACGCTCCATCTCGCGCACCTCGGTGAGGTCCTGGAACACCGCGACGACACCGGTGAGCTGGTCCTCGTGCCGGAGCACGTTCGTGGAGGCGCCGAGCGGCAGCGTGCGGCCGTTCGCGGTGGTCACGGTCAGCTCGGCACGGGCGCGGCCGCGGCCCTGGTTGCGCGAGTCGAGCACGAGTGCACGCAGGCCCTCGAGACGGGCCGGGAGCGCGTCCTCGACCGGGCGGCCGCGGAGCTCCTCGGCGCGCACGCCGAGCACCTGCTCCGCCGCGGGGTTCAGGTACCCGATCGCCCCGCTCCCGTCCACGGTGAGCACGCCCGTGGCGAGGTGGCGCAGGACCGCGTCGTTGTCGACCTTGATGCGGTCCAGCTCGCGCTCGGTGCGCTCGAGGTCGCCCGCGGTGCGCTGGACGCGTTCCCCGAGCACGCCCGCGAGCACGCCGACGATGGTCAGGAACGTGACCATCAGCTCGGGCTTGATGAGCGCATCGGCCACCGCGTCACCGCCACCCAGCGGCGTGGCGAGCGACGGCAGCGCGAGGAAGCCGACGCAGGCGCCCGCGGCCGTGAGCAGGCCGCCGCCGACGCGGCCGAGCACGCCACCCGTGATCACGACCAGCGCATAGAACAGCACGAACTGGCTGCCGCGACCGCCGGTGTACGCCGCGAGCCAGGTGACGAGCATCAGGTCGACGCTCAGCTGCGTCGCGGTCTGCAGCCGCAGGCCGCGGGCGAGCCGACGGCCCAGCGTCCACGCGATCGAGACGCCCGCCACTGCCCCGAGCCCGAGCGCGAGCAAGGTCAGCGGCCGCGACGTGACGTCGGGCCGGAGCAGCAGGCCCGACGGCAGCGCGAGCGACGCCACGAGGATGCGGCCGAGCACGAGCTGGCGCAGTGCGTTCCAGCCCAGGGCGCGCTCGGGGCCGCCGTCGGTGGCCGTACCACCGGCGGTGCTACCCGCAAGCGTGCCCGTCGGGCCGGGCAGCAATGCCAGCCGTGACGTCATCAGTTGCCGCCCGCCACGACGTTGATGAGCTTGAACATCGGCAGGTACATGGCCACGACCATGCCGCCCACGATGCCGCCCATGATCACGATCATCACCGGCTCGATGATCGACGTCAGTGTGTCGACGGCCGTGTCCACTTCCGCCTCGTAGAACACGGCGATCTTCGTGAGCATCTCGTCGAGCGCGCCCGTCTGCTCGCCGACCGCGATCATCTGCGTGACCATGGGCGGGAACACGTTCGAGGCCTTGAGCGGCGCGGCCACGGTCTCGCCTTCGCGGATCGAGGCGCGGGCACTCATGATCGCCTCGGCGATGACCTTGTTGCCGGCCGTGCGCGCGGTGATCTCGAGGCCGCCGAGAATCGGCACGCCGGAGGCGATGAGCGTGCCGAGCGTACGCGTGAACCGCGCCACCGCGCCCTTGAGCAGCACGTCGCCCAGCACCGGCATGCGGATCATGAAACCGTCCACCGCGCGCTGGCCGTTCTCGGTGGCGTAGAAGCGCTGGAACGCCAGCAGGCTCGCGACGATGCCGAGCAGGGCGACCCACCACCAGTGCACGAGGATATCCGAGAGCACGAGCACGATCTTCGTCGGCAGCGGCAGCTCGCCGCCGAAGTCGGTGAACATCTTCGCGAACGTCGGGATGATGAAGATGAGCATGAACGCGGTGGCGCCCATCGCCACGGTGAGCACGACCGCCGGGTAGACGAGCGCGCTCTGCACCTTGCGCTTCAGTGCGTCGGCCTTCTCGATGTACGTCGCGAGGCGCATCAGGATCTCGTCCAGCACGCCACCGGCCTCGCCGGCCGCGACCATGTTGCGGAACAGGTCGTCGAACACGCCCTTGTGCTTGCCGAGCGCGTCAGACAGCGTCGAGCCGGCTTCCACCTCGCGGGTGGTGTCCGAGATGATCTTGCCGAACGACGGCTTGCTCGCCTGCTTGGCGAGGATGTCGAGACATTGCACGAGCGGCAGACCGGCCGAGATCATGGTCGCGAACTGGCGCGTGAAGATCGCCAGATCCTTCGTCGTGACGCCCGGGCCCCCGATCCTGGGCATCGACACGCCGCCCGTCTTCGGGCGCAACGACGTGACCAGGATGCGCTTCTTGCGCAGCATCTCGAGCGCTTCCTCCTGCCGCCCGGACTCGATCTCACCCGTCTGGGCCTCGCCCGCGAGCGTGCGGCCCTTCCACACGAATACCGCCATGGTCGTCCTCCGTTCAGGCCGCTCTGTGCATGACCTTCTGGATCATGCCGTCCAACTCGACACGATCCGTGCTGCGGTCCAGCGCGTCCTCGGGCGTCAGGTGCTTGTCGAGCACGGCCTGCAGCAGCGCCATGTTCATCGTCTGCATGCCGAACTTCTGCCCGGCCTGCATGAGGCTGTAGATCTGGTGCGTCTTCGCTTCGCGGATGACCGCCTTGATCGCCTGCGTGCACACGAGCACCTCGGCGCACATGATCCGGCCGGCCCCACGGCTGCGCGGGATGAGCTGCTGCGTCACCACACCCTCGAGCACGAACGCCAGCTGGGTGAGGATCTGCTTCTGCTGGTCGGCCGGGAACACGTCCACGATGCGGTTCACGGCCTCGTAGGCGGAGTTCGTGTGCAGCGTGGCGAACACGAGGTGCCCGGTCTCCGCGATCGTGAGCGCCGCCTCGATCGTCTCCAGGTCGCGCATTTCACCGATGAGGATGATGTCGGGATCCTGCCGCAGCACGTACTTGAGCGCGGTCGGGAACGACGCCGTGTCGGCGCCGACCTCGCGCTGGTTGACGATGCACTTCTTGTGCAGGTGGATGTACTCGACCGGGTCCTCGAT
>DATNFC010000038.1:0-5476 GCA_035606545.1 Candidatus Methylomirabilota bacterium | reverse complement strand
CTGGCGGCGTTCGGCTCGGTGCTCGGCTTCAGCGCCTACCTCTACCTGCTGCGGCGCCACCCGCCGTCGCTCGTGGCCACGTACGCGTTCGTGAACCCGATCGTCGCCATGTTGCTCGGCACCCTGGTCGGAGGCGAGTCGCTCTCGCCGCGCACGCTCGCGGCCGCGGCCGTGGTGCTCGCCGCGGTGCTGCTTATCACCACCGCGCCCGCCGCGGCGCGACGCGAGGGCGCCACGGCCGGCGTCGGACCGCTTCCCGCGAGGCGTCCGTAGCGTAAACGCTGGACGTTCGCGCGCGCCGCACGGTAGCTTCAAGCGGAACACCGTTCATCGACGAGTGATTCCGCCGCCGGCCAGGAGCGTGGTCCATGAGTCTCCGTCGCGAAGCCGAGAGCGAGACCGGCCTCGCCGCCGACGACCTCCGCGAGAGCTGGCGGCTGCTGGCGCCCGAGGACCGGCTGGAAGCCTTCCTCGAGCTGCCGCGCCCCGAGGCCGAGGACTTCTTCCTCGAGCTGACCGCGCGCGACATGTACGAGATGGTGCGCGCGATCCAGCCCGAACAGCGGCGCTCGTGGATGCGGATCCTGGCGCCCGACGACGCCGCCGACCTGGTGCAGCAGGCGGTCGAGGACGAGCGCGAGGCCCTCCTGGCCCTGCTCGACGAGCAGACCCGTCGCGAGGTGATGGCGCTGATGGCCTACGCCGAGGACGACGCCGGCGGCCTCATGAACCCGCGCTACGCCAGCGTGCGCGCGGACGTGGGCGTGGACGAGGCGATCAGCTACCTGCGCAAGCAGGCGCGCGACAAGCTGGAGAACGTCTACTACGTCTACGTCAACGACTCCGAGCGGAAGCTGGTCGGCGTCGTGTCGCTACGCGAGCTGTTCGCGGCGCCCAGTGACCGCACCGTGCGCGACGTCATGTCCACGGACCTGGTCACCGCACGCGCGGACATGGACCAGGAGGAGCTTTCGCGCCTGTTCGCGGCGCACGACCTGCAGGCGATCCCGGTCGTGGACGCGACCGGCCGCATGCAGGGCATCGTCACCGTGGACGACATCGTCGACGTGCTGCGCGAGGAGGCCACGGAGGACATCCAGAAGATCGGCGGCACCGAGGCCCTCGAGGCGCCCTACCTCCAGGTCAAGTACGAATCCATGCTCCGCAAGCGCGTGGTGTGGCTCGCCGTGCTGTTCGTGGGCGAGCTCCTGACGGCCACCGCGATGAGCCGGTTCGAGCACGAGATCGCCAAGGCGGTGGTGCTGTCGGTGTTCATCCCGCTCATCATCTCCTCGGGCGGCAACTCCGGCTCGCAGGCGAGCACGCTCGTGATCCGCGCCATGGCGCTGGGCGAGGTGAAGCTCGGCGACTGGTGGCGCGTCGTGCACCGCGAGGTGGTGCAGGGCGTTTCGATCGGCAGCATCCTCGGCGTGATCGGCCTCGGGCGCGTGTTCGTGTGGGAGGCGCTGTTCCACAGCTACGCGCCGCACACGGTCAAGCTGGCGTTCACCGTGGCGATCAGCGTCATGGGCGTGGTGACGTTCGGCACGATCGCGGGCTCGATGCTGCCGTTCCTGCTGCGCCGCATCGGCCTCGACCCCGCGAGCGCCTCGGCCCCGTTCGTGGCCACGCTCGTGGACGTGACCGGCATCGTCATCTATTTCACGATCGCGAGCCTGCTGCTGCGGGGGACGCTGCTCTAACGCGTTCCGTCGTTGTTCTTGTCGACGACCAGTCCAGGCTCAAGGTGGAAGTAGAACATGTTCTTGTCGTACGAGAGCACGTTGTCGAAGCGGCCATGGTCGTCAATCGCGATCAGCACGAGCACGTGGGCCGGGGCGAGATTCAGGTCGTGCAGCGTCGCCTGGGTCACGCTCGCGTCCACCTCGGTCCAGCCCGCGAACCCGGGAGCGTAGTACCGCAGCATCGATTGCGGATCGACGAGGAGCTGGGTGAAGTTGAAATCCGGTCCGCCCTCGTAGAAGACCTTGTAACGGTATCGCGTCGGCACCGGGCCGGTCGGGACGGGCACGTCGGGCGACCAGTGGAATGTGAACGTGGGCGGGAGCGTAGGCGGCAGCAGGTGGTTCGGGGGCGGATTGAATCTCGCACTCGGGCATGGCGAGGGTGTCGGCGAATCGGGTTCCGGCAGGGGCGCGCTCCCGAATGACGTCGAGACGTCGCGCGTGCTGCCGGTGGGTGCAAGCGCTCGACTGCAGCCGACGATGGCGAATGCGAGCAGGAACGAGACGGTGAGCGAGTTCCGACCCAGGGTGGTCATGGTGTCCCCCTGCCGCTTGGCCCCCGGTCGGGGCTCCGGCGCCGGGAATTGCACGCTCGCGCACGCGTAGAGGTCAAGCTCTTTTCAGGTTCTCGACCCCAAGCCGCCGCGGCGCGCCCCGGGCTTGAGCCCCACCTGTCCGGACCGTATAGTGCCCGCCGGTTCGTGCCAGAACTCCACCCCTTAAGGCGGTCCTGAGAGTCCGCCAGGAGACCGGTGCCATGACCAGCGACATGCTTGCTGCGGTCCCGACGCCGCCCGGCGCCGGGATTTTTTCTACCTCTCCAGCCGCCCCGGGTGCCGCCCTCGCCCCCGGAGAGTTCGCCGTTCCCGGCATGGCCGCACAGGCCCCGGCCGGCGATCCGCGCCACTTCCTGGCCCTGGAAGGGCTCTCGCGCGCGACGCTGCTGACCCTCCTCGCCGACGCGGCCCGCGAGCGCGAGTGGCTGAAGTTGGGCGAGCCCAACCGCCGCGACCTGGCCGGCGTCACGGTGGTGCTGGCGTTCATCGAGGACTCGACGCGCACCCGCACGTCGTTCGAGATCGCCGCCCAGCGCCTGGGCGCGAACACGGTGGTGTTCGCGAGCGCCGCGAGCTCGCTCAACAAGGGTGAGACGCTGCTCGACACGTTGCGGCTGTTCGAGGCCATGGGCGCCGGGCTGGTGGTGGTGCGCCATCCCTCGTCGGGCGCGCCGGCCTGGCTCGCGCGCCAGCTCGCCACGATCGGCGTGCTGAACGCCGGAGACGGCATGCACGAGCACCCGACGCAGGGTCTCTTGGACCTGCTCACGCTCCAGGACGCCTGGCAGGGTCGCTTCGAGGGCCGCCGGCTCGCGATCGTCGGTGACATCGCCCACTCGCGCGTGGCGCGCTCGGCGATCGCCGGGCTCACCACGCTCGGCACGAGCGTCACCGTCTGCGGCCCGGGCACACTGATGCCGGCCGACGTGGAGCAACTCGGATGCGACGTCGCCCCGGCGCTCGACGATGCGCTCGCGGGCGCCGACGCGGTGATGGCGCTCAGGCTCCAGCGCGAGCGCATGGAGACCGGGCTGCTGCCGGCGGGTATCGAGTACGCGCGGCGCTGGGGATTGACGCCCGAACGCATCGCGACGCTGGCGCCGCACGGCGTGGTGCTGCACCCGGGGCCGGTCAACCGTGGCGTGGAGATGGCGCACGAGGTGGCCGACGGGCCGCGCTCGCGCATCTTCGAGCAGGTGGCGAACGGCGTCGCCGTGCGCTGCACGGTGCTCCGCCGCTGCGCCGAGGCGCTCCGGCGCCCGCACGGCTTCACCGCGGTCGTGGAGTCCCCGATGAGCGAAGCGAAGAGGCTCCCAGAATGAGTTCACTCACCCTGTTCCGCAACGTCACGCACTGGCGCACCGGCGAACGCTTCACGCTCGCGATCGAGGACGGCGTCGTGATCCCGGCACCTGCTCGCCCCGGCGCGCACGCGCGTGTGCACGACGCCCGTGGCGCGGTGGCGGCCCCGGGGCTCGTGGACCTGCACGTCCACCTGCGCGAGCCGGGGCAGAGTGCCAAGGAGACGATCGAGACCGGCACGCGCGCGGCGGCGGCGGGCGGCTTCACCAGCATCGCGTGCATGCCCAACACCGATCCGGTCGTCGATACGGCGGCGTGGATCGAGTGGATCAGGCGCCGTGCCGACGGCGCGGCGAACTGTCACGTGCTGCCGATCGCTGCGGTGACGGTCGGGCAGAAGGGTGAGCAACTGGCGCCGCTCGGGGCGCTGGCGCGCGCGGGCGCGGTGGCGTTCAGCGACGACGGCCGTCCGGTGACGAGCGCGGCGATGATGCGCCACGCGCTCGAGTACGCGAAACCCACCGGGCTCCCGATCATCTGCCACGAGGAGGACCCGACGCTCAAGGGCGACGGGGTCATGAACGAGGGTTTCACCGCGACGCGGCTCGGCCTGCGCGGCATCCCCGCCGCGGCCGAGAGCGTGATGTGTCGGCGCGACGCCGATCTGGCGGAGCTGACCGGTGGCCGCGTCCACTTCGCGCATCTGTCCGCCTGTGCTTCGTTCGACGCGCTCCGGGATGCGAAACGTCGCGGCCTCGCCGTCACGGGCGAGACCTGCCCGCACTACTGGGTGCTCACGGACGAGGCGGTCGGCGACTACGACACGCACGCGAAGATGAACCCGCCGTTGCGCTCGGAGGCCGACCGCGATGCCTGCATCGCGGCGATCGTCGACGGCACGATCGACTGCTTCGCCACCGATCACGCACCCCACACCGCCGACGAGAAATCGCGGCCGTTCACCGACGCACCGTTCGGCATCGTCGGCCTGGAGACCGCGTTGGCGCTCACGCTGACGCATCTGGTCCAGCCCGGGCACATCAGCATGTCGCGCGCACTCGAGCTGTGGACCGCGGCGCCGCGGCGGGCATTCGGCCTGCCCGAGGTGTCGGTGGAGGCGGGCTCGCCGGCCGATCTCGTGGTGTTCGATCCGCAGGCCCCGTGGACGGTGGAGCCCGAGGCCTTCCACTCGAAGGGTCGCAACACGCCGTTCGCGGGCTGGCGGCTCAAGGGTCGCGTGCTGGCGACGCTGCTCGCCGGCCGGTTCACGCACGTCGCGAGCGACGCGCCCTTCGAGCGGCCGACGATCGAGGAAACGAACCCGCAGCTGGGTGTGCGATGAGTCGCCGCGTCGCGATGCTGGCGCTCGAGGACGGGCGCGTGTTCAAGGGCGATGGCTTCGGCGCCGATGCCGAGACCACGGGCGAGGTGGTGTTCAACACCGCGATGACGGGCTACCAGGAGGTGATGTCGGACCCCTCGTACTGCGGCCAGATCCTCACGTTCACGTACCCCCTGATCGGCAACTACGGCGTGAACGCGGAGGACATGGAGAGCGCCGACCTGCGCGCGCAGGGCATGGTGTGCCGCGACCTGTGCGAGATCCCGAGCAACTGGCGCGCCACCGGCACGCTCGATGCGTTGCTCGTGGAGAAGAACCTGCCCGGGCTCTCGGGCGTGGACACGCGCGCGCTCACGCGCCACCTGCGCGACAAAGGGACGATGCGCGGCTGTCTGTCGACCCAGAGCACGAACGCCGACGAGCTGGTGGAGAAGGCGCGGAAGAGCCCGAAGATGGAAGGCCTGGCGCTCGCCGACGTGGTGACGTGCGTCGAGCCCTACTGGTGGACGGCCACGGGGCCGTCGCCGAGC
>DATNFC010000037.1:0-7987 GCA_035606545.1 Candidatus Methylomirabilota bacterium | reverse complement strand
AACAGCGCGCCGAAGAACGTGCACACGAGCAGCCACGCCGAAAGCTGGGTCTCGGGCGCCACCGGCTTCAGCAACTCGACGCCCGCGACCGCGCGCAGCACGAAGCCGGAGGCGATCAGGAACACGTCCATGATGACCTGGTGCTTCATCCCGAAGCTGTAGGCGACGTTGCTCACGAGATAGGCGGCGAGCACGAGCAGGAAGCCGAACCCGAGCCATGACGACAGCGCCGCCACGCCCGCGAGCAGGACCGGAACCACCGTCCACGCCACGGCCGGCGACAGCGCGCCCGAGGCGATCGGCCGGTGGCGCTTCTTCGGGTGCAGTCGGTCGACCTCGACGTCCTTCAGGTCGTTGACGATGTAGACCGAGCTCGCGAGCAGCGAGAACGCCACGAAGCCCGCGACCGCGCGCATGAGCAGGATGGGATCGCCGGCGTGCTGCGAGAACACCACGCCCGCGAACACGAGCAGGTTCTTGGTCCACTGCTTGGGGCGGAGCGCCTGGAGGAGTGCCTTCATGCGTGGCGCTTGCCCGTGCGTCGCGTGCGCTGGACGCTCACCGGCCCGCGGCCCGGCGCGCCGTCGGGGAACATCGCCCGCTCCACCACGAGGCAGAACGCGTGGCCCATGGCGATGTGGCCCTCCTGGATGTTCGGCGTCGAGGCACTCGGCGTCACCAGCGCCACGTCGCACATCGCCGCGAACTCGGCGCCCTTGGCGCCGGTCATGCCGATCACGGTCATCTCGAGCTTGTGCGCCGCGCGCACCGCGCGGCGGATGCTCTCCGAGCGGCCGCTCGTGGTGATCGCCACCAGCACGTCGCCCGGCGCGCCGATGCCCTCGAGTTGCCGCGAGAACACCTGGTCGTAGCCGTAGTCGTTGCCGATCGCGGTCACTGCGGAGGAGTTCGTGGTCAATGCCACCGCCGGCAGGCCGGGTCGATCCACGAGGTACCGCCCGGAGAACTCCGCGGCCAGGTGCTGCGCGTCGGCGGCGCTGCCGCCGTTGCCGCAGAAGAACACGGTGCCGCCGTTCTCGAAGCAGCCGAGGATCAGCTCCGCCGCGGCCGCGACGGCCGACGCGTTCCTCTTCTCGACCGCCGCGAGCGTCTTCGCCGTCTCGCGCAGCGCCGCGACTGCAGCGCGCTCGAGCGGCCCGTTCTCCTTCGCGGGCTTCCGTGCGGCCATCGCTACCTCCCCTGTCCGGTCACCCCGACGGGAAGCGCCACGTAGCGTGCGAGCGCGTCCCGCCAATGCGGCATCCCGTGGCCCAGCGTGCGCTGGAGCAGGCCCGTGTCCAGCACCGAGTACGCCGGCCGTTTCGCCGGCCGACCCAGGTCGGCGCTCGAACGACGTCCGACATCGACGCGCGCGCCCGCCTGCGCACAGATCTCGCGCGCGAACTCGTACCACGTGCATTCGCCATCGTTCGTCGCGTGCATCGTGCCGGTGACTGACTTTTCCATGAGTTCCACCAGCGCCGCCGCCAGATCCACGGTCCACGTCGGCGAGCCATGCTGGTCGTCGACGACGGAAAGCGCCGTGCCGGCGAGCGCGCGTTCGCGGATCGTGTCCACGAAGTTCTTACCGCCCCGGCCGTAGAGCCACGCCGTGCGCACGATCAGGTGGCGCGGGTTCGCGGCGTGGACCGCCTCCTCGCCCGCGAGCTTGCTGCGCCCGTACGCCGAGACCGGTCCCACCGCATCGCTCTCGCGGCGCGGCCGCGGGTCGTCGCCCGGGAACACGTAGTCGGAAGAGATCGCCAGCACGGCGGCGCCCGCCTTGCGTGCGGCCGCGGCCGCGTGACCCGCGCCCGCGCCGTTCACGGCCATCGCGTGGTCGAGGTTCGTCTCGCAGCCGTCGACGTCGGTGTATGCCGCCAGGTGGCAGACCCAGTCGGGGCGCGCACCCGCCACCGCCGCATGCACGCGGGCGGCGTCGGTCACATCGAGTGCCGCACGGGTGAACGGCGCCACCTCGTGGCCCGCGCGCTCCAGCGCCGGTATCACGGCCTGCGCGAGCATGCCGTTGGCGCCCGTCACCAGCACCTTCACGCCAGCTCCACGCGGCTCGAGTCGCCGAGCATCAGCCGGTGCGCACTCGGCCGCGAATCGCTCGCCGTCACCACCACGTCCCGCCCGATCAAGCTCGACTCGATGCGCCCGGAGATGCCGCGGAGATGGCTGCGGTCGAGGACGATCGAGTGCTCGATCTCGCAGTGCTCGATCCTGACCCCATCCGCGATGGCGCTGAACGGCCCGACGTAGGCGTCGGCGATGTGCGCGTTCGCGCCGATCACGAGCGGCCCGCGCAGCCGCGAGCGCTCCACCCTGGTGCCCGGCCCGATCTGCACCGAGCCTTCGATCAGCGACGCCGAGTCGACCGTGCCCTCGATGCGGGGCACCAGGTCGGCGAGCACGATGCGATTGGCCTCGAGCAGGTCCTCGACGCGACCGGTGTCCTTCCACCAGCCGTGGATGACGTGCGAGCGCACGTTCCGGCCGCTGCTGATCAGGTGCTGGATCGCGTCGGTGATCTCCAGCTCCCCGCGCGGCGACGGCTGGATCGCGCGCACGGCGTCGAAGATCGTCTTCGTGAACAGGTAGACGCCCACGAGCGCCAGGTCGCTCCGCGGCTGCTTCGGCTTCTCCTCCAGCCGCACCACGCGCTCGCCGTTCAGCTCCGCGACGCCGAACTCCCATGGACGCGCGACCTTGGCGAGCAGGATCTGCGCTTCGGGCTTCTCCTTCTCGAACTCGCGCACGAACGGCACGATGCCGTCCTTGATCAGGTTGTCGCCCAGGTACATGACGAACGAGTCGCCGGCCATGAAGCCTTCGGAGATCTTGACCGCGTGCGCCAGGCCGAGCGGCGCCTCCTGCTCGATGTACGTCACCCGCAGCCCGAACGCGGCGCCGTTGCCGACCGCGGCGCGGATCTCCGCCTGCGAGTTGACGAGCGTGGTCACGAGCTCGCCCGTGCGGTGATCCGGCTGCAGCAGCTCGCGCGGGTCGCTGACGATGATGCCCACGTCGCGGATGCCGGCGGCGGCGATGGCCTCCAGGCCGTAGTAGAGCACCGGCTTGTTAGCGACCGGCACGAGCTGCTTGGCGCGCGTGTGGGTGATCGGCCGCAGGCGTGTGCCGCGGCCGCCGGCGAGGACGAGGGCTTTCAATGCTTGCTCCGCATGTACCCGTAGAAGGCGATGATGATGAACAGCCCCATCACGACCATGGCGATGATCTGGCCGACGGTCACGCCAGCGCCTCGGAGAGCAGCCGCTTCGCCTCGGCGAGCGCGGCTTCGAGCTTGTCCAGCTCGCGGCCGCCGGCGAGTGCCAGGTGCGGCTTGCCGCCGCCCGAGCCGCCGGTGATCTTGGCGACGTTTCGCACGAGCTCGTCCGCGCGCAGTTTCTTCTCCGCAACCAGGTCATCCGTGACGGCTGCCAGGAACGTGAGCTTGCCGTCGGCCTCGAGTGCCAGCACGGCCGCGCCGCGGCCCAACGCGCCGCGCAGCTTGTCGGCGGCGTCCCGCACCGTGTTCATGTCGCCCGCGGAGCGGAGCTTCGCCACCACCCACCGACCGCCCGGCGCCTTGGTGGCGCCCGCGGCCAGCTGCGCGAACTCCGCCTCGAGCCCCTGCCGGTTCGCCTGCGCCGACGCCTTGCGCAGCGTCGTCAGCTCGTCGCGCCATTTTTGCAGCACCTCTACCGCACGGTCAGCCGGTGCCTGGATCACGCCGAGAACGTGGTCGAGGAGGCCGCGCTGTTCCATGAACCACATGCGCGCCGCGGGGCCGCACAGCGCTTCGACGCGGCGCACGCCCGAGGCCACGGCCGTCTCCTCGGTGATCACGAACAGCCCGATGTCGCCCGTGCGCCGCACGTGCGTGCCGCCGCACAGCTCGCGCGAGGGCTCGATCTCGGCCTCGCCCACGCCGTCCACGCTGACCACGCGCACACGCTCGCCGTACTTCTCGCCGAACAACGCCATCGCGCCGAGTTCCTTCGCCTCCGCGAGCGGCATCTCCTTCCAGCTCACGTCGACGTTCGCCAGCACCCAGTCGTTGACGCGCTGCTCGATGAGCGAACTCTGGAGCGCGCTCGGCGCCTCGAAGTGCGAGTAGTCGAAGCGCAGCCGGTCGGGCGCCACGAGCGAGCCCGCCTGATGCACGTGCCCGCCCAGCACCGTGCGGAGCGCCGCGTGCAGCAGGTGCGTCGCGGTGTGATGCCGCTGTGTCGACGCTCGCGCGACAGGATCGACGCGTACGGTGCAGTGTCCCTGCGCGCCGTATTTCAGGAGATCGTCGCGCGAGCCCGCGGCCATGCTCACGCGGTGGACGATGTGGTCGTCCTCGCGGTAGACGTGCACCAACCCCGCGCGCGTGCCGCCCGCGGTGATCAAGCCCTGGTCGGCGACCTGGCCGCCCGACTCGGCGTACGCCGGCGTGCGGTCGAGCAGCAGCTCCAGCTCCTCTCCCGCCTCGCGCCACGCCATGATGCGCGCGCTCTCGGCGGCGGTGCCGTCGTAGCCCGTGAACACCGAGTCCGCGCCCTCGTTGAGCGTCGTCCACGCGCGCTTCTCGCCGCCGCCCGTCTTCTCGAACCGACTGGCCGCACGGGCGCGGGTTCGTTGCTGCGACATTTCTTCCTCGAAGCCCGCGAGGTCGACCGTCACTCCGCGGTCCGCCGCGATCTCCTGCGTCAGCTCGATCGGGAAGCCGAACGTGTCGTGGAGCGCGAACGCCTCCGCGCCCGGGATGCTCTTCGCTCCCTGCGCGAGCAGCCGCTCGAGCCGCTCCATGCCCTGCTCGTACGTCTGGCCGAAGCCCGCTTCCTCCTGCTCGAGCAGGCGCAGGATGCGGTCGCGATGCTGCGTCAGCTCGCGGTAGTGGCCGCCGAACTGCTCGATCGCGCGCGTGGCGACCTCGGCGAGGAACGCGCCGCTGAGCGCCAGCCCCTGCTTCGACCGGCCGCGCGTGACCGCGCGCCGCAGCAGCCGGCGCAGCACGTAGCCCGCGCCCTCGTTGCCCGGGAGTGCCCCCTCGGCGATCGCGAACGTCAGAGCCCGTACGTGGTCGGCGATGATGCGGGCGTCGCGCGTGGCCGCCAGGCGGTTCGCGGGCGTGACTTTCGCGCGTGTCAGCACCGAGTCGACGAGGGGCGCGAACAGGTCGGTCTCGAAGATCGTGCTCCGCTCCTGGAGGATCAGCGCCAGGCGCTCGATCCCCATGCCGGTGTCGATGCCCGGGTTCGGGAGCGGAATGAGCGTGCCGTCCGTTTGCGCGTCGAACTGAGGGAAGACGAGGTTCCAGAACTCCATGTAACGATCGCCCGCGTCGCCCGGCCTCTCGCCCCAGAACGCGTCCTTCGGCAGGTAGTCCGGCCGCCGCTCACCCAGGTCGAAGTAGATCTCACTGCACGGCCCGCACGCGCCCGCGCCGCCCGCCGGGCCCCAGAAGTTGTCCTTCCGTCCCAGCGCCACGATGTGGTCGGCGGCCACGCCGAGCTTCTTCCACAGCGCTGCCGCGTCGTCGTCACGCGGGAGCTTCTTCTCGCCCTGGAAGATCGAGACGTGCAGTCGCTCGCGCGGCAGGCCCAGCACCTTGGTGACGAAGTGCCATGCGAACGCGGTCGCCTCCTCTTTGAAGTAGGCGCCCCTCGCCCGCGGGCCGAACGAGAAGTTCCCCAGCATCTCGAAGAACGTGTCGTGACGGGGAGTCAGCCCGACGTTGTCGAGGTCGGTGAGCCGCAGGCATTTCTGCACGGACGTCGCGCGCGTGTACGGCACGTCGCCCGTGGCCGAGTAGTAGGGCTTGAACTGCACCATGCCGGCCGTGGTGAACATCAGCGTCGGGTCGCCATGCGGAACCAGCGGCGACGACGGCACCTCGGTATGCCCGTGTCGGACGAAGAATTCGAGGAACGCGCGGCGCAGCTCGGCGCCGGTTTTGAGCGAACTGGTCGGGGACATCCGGACTCCGGGGGGCGATCGGTCGCCGCGGCCCTGCGAACGCCGCGGCGCGGCCGGGGCGCGGGGACACCGCAACCACCGGGCACAAGGCGCCGGAGAATAACGGAATCCGGAGCGCGCGTCAGGGGCGCGCCAGCGAGGCGCGACCGGCTGTGGCAGCATCGCGCGATGCTCACCCGGCCCCCGTCGCACCGACTGGCGATGAAGTCGTGCGCGCTGGCGTTCGCGCTGCCGCTGCTCGCCGCGCGACCGGCCGCACCGCCGAAGTCCGCGCCGCCCAAAGCCGCGAACACATCCGCCGCGGACAGCGTGCTCCGGCTGGACGCGGTGCTCGACTCCCTCCGGCTCGCGTACCACGTCCCCGGCCTCGCCGCCGCGGTCGTGGAGCGGGGCCGCGTTGTGGCGATCGGCGCGGCGGGCGTCACCGTGGCGGGCGGCGGCCGACGACTCACCGTGGACGATCCGCTGCACATCGGCTCGTGCACCAAGTCGATGACCGCGCTCGCGATCGCGCGGCTCGTCGAGAAGCACCGGCTCGAGTGGAGCACGACGCTGGTGGACGCGATCCCCGAGCTGTTGCGGGAGACCCTTCCCGTCTACCGCAACGTGCGGCTCGGCCAGCTCCTCACCCACCGCGGCGGCATCCCGCCCTATGACGACGTCTCCGAGGACACGCTGCGCCAGCTCAATGCCGTGGCCCGCGCTCCCGATGTGATCCGATACCATTTCGTGCGCCGCGTCGTGAACGAAGCGCCTGCGCACGAGCCCGGTGCGGCGTTCGACTACTCGAACGCCGGTTACACGCTGGCGGCCGCGATGGCCGAGAACGTCACCGGCAAGCCGTGGGAGGACGGGCTCGAGGAACTGGTGTTCGCGCCGCTTTCCATGCGCACGGCGGGTGTCGGATGGCCCGCGGACCGGCACCATCCCGACGGCGCGCGCGGGCATCGCTGCGCCGACAGCACGGTCGCGGAGCCCGAGCCGTTGGACTCGCGCTACCGTCTCGGCGCCGCGTTGGGCCCCGGCGGCGACGTGCACGCGTCGATCGCCGACCTCGCGCGCTACGTCGCGTTCCACCTCGACGGCGCGATGGGGCGCGCGACGCGGCCGCCGATCGCGGCGGAGACCTGGCGGCGGCTGCACCGGGATCCCGACGGCGCGTCGCCCGGCTACGCGATGGGCTGGCAGGTGCTCCCCGGCGATTCGGCGCGACCGGTGCTGTTGCACGATGGCACCGCGGGCACGTTCTACACCCGCATGCTCATCGAGCCCGGGCGCGACCGCGCCATCGTGATCGCCACGAACGCCGGGCCGCCGTGCGGGAAGGCCGCATGCGAGCAGGGGGTCAACGCGGTGCTGGCGTGGGCGAAGCGGATGCGCGGCGCGGGCCGGTGAGGCAGCACCCCCGCGCCTGAGCGCGTTCAGCCCTCCGCGCCGCTCTCCAGCGCCTCCTTCAACTCCAGCGCGCGGCGGATGACGTCGCTGTCGTAGCCGCGTCGCGCGAGCAATGCATAGAGCCGCTGGCGCTGGACCTGCGGGTCGAGTCGCGCGTAGCGCTTGCGCGCCAGGGCCGCGAGCTTCGCCGCGCTCTGGACCTCGTCGGGCGCGCCGCCGCGCTCGCTCAAGAGCTCGCGCGCGCGCTCGGCGTCCTCCTGCGAGACGCCCTTCGCGCGCAACTCCTGCTGGAGCCGGCGCCAGCCGGACGGCCGCCGCCCCCATCGCCCTGCGAGCCAGGCGCGCGCGTACTCCACGTCGTCGACCAAACCGACCTCGGCGAGCCGATCGAGCGTTGCCGCGATCTCGCCGGCTGCGAAGCCCTTCTCCTTCAGCCGGCGCTCGAGGTCATGGCGCGTGCGCAGCGCGCGCTCGAGCAGCTCGAGCGTGGCCTCGCGGCAGTTGGCTGACGCCTGTTTCGTCATGGGCGGCGTCCCTCGCTGGTCGACGCGGGGGCGGATCCGCGAACGGGGTGGCGTCGCCGCCACCCCGCTCGTCCCGGTCGCTCCCTATTTCCTGC
>DATNFC010000036.1:0-3190 GCA_035606545.1 Candidatus Methylomirabilota bacterium | reverse complement strand
CAGTCGCTGCGCGGCTACGTGCTCCACACGCCGTGCCGCGAGGTGGTGCGTGACGTGTACATCGCCGAGTCGCTCTACTCCGACGCCACGCCGCAGGTCTCGTTCGTGCTGCCCGGGCCGCGCGCGGCCGCGCGCCCGCCGCGGGCCGACGGCCAGCGACACTTCACCGAGGTCGACCTCACGAGCTCGATCCAGCAGCTCCCGCACGTCCCGAGGCCGTACGACATCCCCGGCGTCGTGAACCACGCCGCGGTCGTGCGCCACGTCCTCGAGCGCGCGGGCCATGGCATGACGCGCTTCCGCGGCTGGCGTTTCGCGATGACCTACCCGATCACGCTGGTCGAGATGATGTGGTGGCTGACGCACCCGTCGCTGGGCGAGACGCCCGAGGCGAACGACCGGAGCTGACGCAGCGCGCCTTACCTCGTCGCACCGATCTCCATCTGCTGCAGGAAGCGCTCGGGTGGCAGGAAGCCGACGACGCGGGCCTCGGCGACCTCGTTGCCGCCCTTGCCCAGGAACACCACGATCGGCGGGCCGGCGACGCGGTACCGCTTGCTCAGCTCGGATCCCTCGGGCGACTTGTGGGTGAGATCCACCCGGTATCGGTCGAACCGCTTCGCCGCCGCCACGACGCGCGTGTCCGCGAACGTGTTGAGCTCGAGCTCGTGGCACGGCAGGCACCAGTCAGCGGTGAAATCCACCATCACCGGCCGGCCGGCGGCGATGCTCGCCTCGACTGCCGCAGCATCGTACTGACGGAAGCTGAGCGTGCGCAGCGATGCCTGGTACATGCGGCCGCCCACGAACACGCCCGCGAACAGCGCGAGCGCGCCCGCCAGCTTCGCGAACCTGCTGAACGCGCCCGTGGTCCCCGCGCTCTTGTCGAGGAAGCCGAGCCACAGCCCGCCGAGCACCAGCCCGGCGGGCAGCACCCATGGCGACACGTTGGGGACGAGGCCCACGCACAGGTAGTAGACGCCGATCGAGGCGAGCAGCAGCCCCAGCGCGTGCTTCACCCACACCATCCAGTCGCCCGAGCGCGGCAACGTCTGCAGCAGGTTCGAGAACGTGGCGAGGAAGAGGTACGGGAAGCCGAGGCCCAACGACAACGTGAACATGGTGACCACACCGAAGCCCACGTCGGCGCGCTGCGCGATCAGCGCCAGCACGGCCACGACGAACGGCCCCACGCACGGCGCCGCGATGATGCCCACGCCCAGGCCGGAGACGAAGGCGCCGGCCATGTTCGTGGCCTGGGCGCCCCCGAGCCGGTCCATGAGCCAGAGCGGCGGCTGCATCTCGTAAACGCCGAACATGCCGAGCGAGAGCACGAGCATGAGCCCGCCGAGGACGAGGTTCACCCACACGCTCCGGAGTGCCTCGCCAAAGAGCCCGCCGGTGAGCGCGGCCACCGCGCCGAGCGCCGTGTACGTGACGCAGATGCCGAGCACGTAGAGCACCGCGGTCGTGACCACCTTCGGGAGCGGCTCATTCCGTCGCGCGCCGAAGATACTCACGGTCACACCCAGCATCGGGAACACGCACGGCGTGAGGTTCAGGAGCAGCCCGCCCACGAACAGCGCCAGCAGCCAGCCGAACCCGCCGCGCGCGAGCGCGGCGTCGAGCGCGCTGCTCACCGCGTTCGCGCTGGAGCCGGCCGCGGCCGCCGTCGGGGCGCTCTCGAACGAGCCCACGTCGCCGGCGCCGGATCCGTTCGCCGTGTCCCTGCCCGCGGTGCCCGCCGGAGCCCCCGCCGCGGTCACGTTCACCTGCACGCGGAACGGCACCTCCGTGGGCGCCAGGCACACCTCGTTGTTGCAGGCCTGGTACTCGACCTTGCCGTCGAGCGTCCCCGACTTCGCGTCGGCCGCCGCCGCGATCGGCACGTTCACCACCAGCGTGCCGTCGTAGACGAGCAGCGGCGCGTCATCGAAGCCGAACTTCTCCTGCTTCCCGGGCGGGTAGTGGACGCGGCCCGACGTGAGGCCGCCGGCGCCCGCGAGCGTGACCGTGGTGGGGATGTTGTATTCCATCGCCGGCGGGTTCGCGTTCACGTGCCAACCCGCGAGGATCGTGAGCTTCACGCTCGCCGTGGCCGTGCCGCCCGCCGCGACCGTGACCGGTGCGACCACGACCTGCATCAGGGTCTCGGGCGTGGGCGTGTTGCCGCCGCCGAGTTGGGCGTGCGCCACGGCGACCCGGAACAGGAGCGTCGCGGCGACCACGGACACGAACCGGCTTCGCCTCGTCATGGGCATCCTCTCCAACCTCACTCCTCCAGCAACGCCGCCATCTCGGCAGGCTCGTGAACGGGCAGCCGGCACGCGTAGTCCCGGCAGACATAGGCCGTGGCTCGGCCGTCGCGCTCCGGCATCTTCGCCGCGAACGGCACCCACCGGGCCAGAGCATCGCGCGTGTCGTCGCTCACCACCACCAGGTCGTCGTCAGGGCGCAGTCGCGACTCGTACTCGCGGATGAGCGCGCGCGTGTCGTCGCGGTCGCGCGGCCCCACGATCACGGTGTGCCGCGGCGGCGAGGCCCCGCGCTCCATCGCGCTCAGCATCCACGGCATCGCCTGGGGAGCGCCCTTGAGCTGGCGGCTGTGAAACGTCAGCGAGCGCTCCGCCCACACGCGCCAGTCGGCGCGCTCGAGCAGCGTCGCGAGCCGCAGCAGCACCTCGCTCGCGACGGAGTTGCCCGCCAGCTCGGCGCCGTCGTGGCCGTCCTTCATTCTGATGGCGATGCCGTTGGCATCGCTTGGGGACTCGAAGAAGGCCCCGTCGCCGTCATCCCAGAAACGCGCGAGCATGGCGTCGGTGACCGCGGCCGCGCGCTCGAGCCAGCGCGGTTCGTGCGTGGCCGCGTGCAGCTCCAGGCAGGCACGCGCGAAGTAGGCGTGGTCGTCGAGCTGGCCGGCGACCGCCGCTTCGCCGTCGCGATACCGGCGCAGCAGCCCGCCGTCGGCATTCCGCAGCCGCGTCCACACGAACTCCGCGGCCTTCGCCGCGCGTCCCGCCAGCTCGGGCTCGTCCAGCGCCCGGGCGCCGTGGGCGAGCGCGGCGATCATCAACCCGTTCCACGCGGTGATGACCTTGTCGTCACGGTGCGGTCGCACGCGGCGGCCGCGCACCGCGAGCAGCTTCGCGCGGGCATCCGCCAGCGCCGCGGTCGCCGCGCTCTCGGTGCG
>DATNFC010000035.1:0-4009 GCA_035606545.1 Candidatus Methylomirabilota bacterium | reverse complement strand
GGCAGCGACACGTCGAACGCGGGTGGCGCGCCGGGCGGAGCTCCGCCGCCGGGCCCTGCCCGCGCGAGCGCGCGCGGCGCATCCCCGGGCTTCGCCACCGTGAACAACTCGGCGCGCCACCAGACGAGCCCGATCGCGCCCAGCACGAGCAGGAGCGCCGCGAGGCGCGGTCTCATCGCGGCGGGGACCCGGGATCGTGGCGCGGCGTCACGCGTGCGAGTCTAGAACTGCTTGCAAGACCCCGCCACGCGTCACGGCGGGAAGCCATGGTCACGAGCACGGAGGGTGAGCCATGGTCGGCGTCAGCTTGCGGCTGATCCGCGCGCCGAACCCAGCTGAGCGCGCTTCACGCGGTCCTCGAGCCGTACGCAGCCGCGCCGGCGCGAACGCGAGCGTCGCGGCTACGAAGCGCGACGCAAGATCGTCGACGGTGTGTCCCGGGGCCCGCGCCTCTTGCCCTCGAACTTGTGCGCCTCGGCGGCGCTGCGCTTCGCCGCCGTGCCGCACGTGGGACAGAAGCCCCACTTGGGCTGGACGCGGCGCTTGCAGTGAGCGCAGTGCTCGCCCACGAAGTGGCCGCACTCCGGGCAGTACTCGAACTCCGCGGACACGACGCTCTGGCAGGAGCCGCACATCTTGAGCCCCTGCTCGGGCAGGTAGACGACGCGCGTCACCTCGTCCAGCGTGGTGACGCCGCGCAGCGTCTTGTCCAGGCCGTCCTCGCCGATCGGCCGCATGCCGCCCTTGACCGCCATGTCGCGGATCTCGGCCTCGGACGCGCCGCGCACGATCAGGCTGCGCATGGCGTCGTCCACGGCGAGCACCTCGAAGATGCCGGTGCGGCCGGTGAAGCCGGCCTGACGGCAGGTCGGGCAGCCGGCGCCGCGATAGAGCGTGATGGTGCCGTCCAACCCGGTGCCGCCGATCTTCTGCAGCGTCGAGGCGTCGGCCTCGTATGTCTCCTTGCACTTGGGGCAGATCACGCGCACGAGGCGGATGCTCACCACGCCCACGAGCGCGCTCGAGACCATGAACGGCTCGAGCCCGAGGTCGATCAGGCGCGTCACCGCGCCGGCGGCGTCATTCGTGTGCACGGTGCTCAGCACGAGGTGCCCCGTGACCGAGGCGCGGAACGCGATCTGTGCGGTCTCGCGGTCGCGGATCTCGCCGATCATGATCACGTCGGGGTCCTGGCGGAGGATGGCGCGCAGCGCCACGGCGAACGACTTCTTCGCCTTCTCGTCCACCTGGACCTGGTTGAGTCCCGCGATCTGGAACTCGACCGGGTCCTCGACCGTGGTGATGTTGAGCGTGACGTCCATGACCTTCTGCAGCGCGGAGTAGAGCAGCGTGGTCTTGCCCGAGCCGGTGGGCCCGGTCACGAGCACGATGCCCTGCGGCCGGTCGAGGAAGTTGGTCAGGCGCTTCAAGTCGCCGTCGCTCATGCCCAACATCTCCAGGTCAACGTTGTTGCGCTTCGTGTCGACGACCCGCATCACCACCTTCTCGCCGCCGTTCACGGGCAGCGTCGAGACGCGCATGTCGATGCGCCGTCCGGCGATCTCGGCGACGAGCCGGCCGTCCTGCGGCATGCGCTTTTCGGCGATGTCGAGGTTGGAGAGCACCTTGATGCGCGACACGATCGCGCTCTGCGTCCACTTGGGCAGCCGCTGCTCCTCCCGCAGGAGCCCGTCCACGCGCAGGCGCACGACCAGTTCGCTGGCGTGGGGCTCGATGTGGATGTCGCTCGCGCCCTCCTCGACCGCGCGGTGCAGCAGCCAGTTCGCGAGCCGGACGATCGGGCGGCCCTCGGCCTCGCGCATCAACTCGTCGAGGGCCTGGCGCTCCTCGCTCTCCGCGACGGCGTTGACCTCGATATCGTTCTCGGTCTGGATGATGCTCTGAACGACCTCGTTCACCGAGGTGTCGAGGTGGTAGAAGCGATCGATGGCCTCGGACACCTGGGTCGGCGAGGCGAGTACGGGCTTGATGAACATGCCGGCGTGGAAGCGCAAGTCTTCCAGGGCCGCGACATTCAAGGGGTCCGACATGGCCACGACCAGCGACTTCCGGCCCTGGATCTCGATGGGCAGCGCCAGGTACTTGCGCGCCATCTCCTCCTTCACCTTGGCGACCGCGGCCTCGTCCACGGGCACCGCGTCAAGGTCCACGAGCGGCAGGCCGAGCTGGCGCTGGAGCAGACCCATGAGGTCGTGCTCGGTGATCGCTTTCATCGCGATCAACGTGGCGCCGAGGAGCTGGCCGGTCTTCTTCTGCTCGGCGATCGCGCGCTCGAGCTGCTCGGAAGAGAGCAGCTTCGCTTCGATCAGCAACTCGCCGAGACGCTTGTGGCCCGTCGCCATGCAGGGAGACTCCATGTTGCACATGAGATTGCGGTGCGCTGGGGGAGTTATCGGCCGTGGACGGTGCGGGCCTTGAGCGGCATCGGCGTCGGCTCCGATCGCCGGCCGGTCACGGACCTGACATGCTCGTCGCCCGCGCTGGCCGCGGCTGTGTTAGCGTGGCGTCCGTGCCCGCCGAGAACGCTCCCGGCTCCCCGCCGGCACCGAGCCCGCCCGTCGAAGCCTCGCTCCCGCGCATCTCCGTCCAGACGCTGATCGGCCCGGACGGCATTGCCGGGCCCGAGCGGTTCCGCGACTTCCTGCGCGCCGCCTCCAAGCAGTGCCGGAAGCTCGTGGACTGCGACACGGTGCGGATCTGGGTGGTGCGCAGTGGCGGCCGGCGCATCGTGGCCTGGGACTTCAGCGAGGCCGCGCCGCGCGAGCTGCGCCGAAACCGCGCCGAGGGGCTCGTGGGCTGGGTGCTCCGCAGCGGCGAGTCGCTGCGCCTCGCGGCCGGCGAGCCGCGGCCGAGCGGCCTCGTCGGCGACCCCGAGCGTGACCGCTCGGCGCTGGTGCTGCCGCTCTACCGCGGCGCCCGGACCCGGGATGGGGCGGGCGAGGCGTTCGCCGCCATCGAGTGCCTGGGCCGGCACGGCGGGCCGTTCACGGCGGCCGACTTCGACCGCCTCGAGGTGGCCGCGGAGGGCGTGGCGTTCGCGCTCGACTACGCGCTCTTGTCGCAGGAGATCGAGCGGCGCGCGCTGGAGAAGGATGTGCTGCTCGACATCGCGCGGGCGCTCTCGGCTCCGTTCGAGCTGGAGGACGTGGTCGAAGCGACGTTCAGCTTGCTCCGGCAGGTGATCGACTACGACGCCGCGGCGATCTACCTGGTGTCGCGGGGCACGCAGACGCTGGAACTGGTGAGCGAGCACGGTTACCCGGAAGGCTCCGAGTCGGCGTTCGACCTGCAGATCGGCCAGGGCATCGTCGGCTGGGTGGCGAAGAGCGGCCAGCCGGTGATCGTTCCCGACGTGCGCCGCGACCCGCGCTACGTCGCCGCGCGACCGGGCACGCGCAGCGAGATCGCGGCGCCGCTCATGGTCGAGGGTCGCGTCATCGGCGTGTTCAACCTGGAAAGCGACCACGAGGACCTTTACCACGAGGGCCACCTGGAACTGCTGCTCGCGTTCGCCGCGCAGGCGGCACTGGCGGTGGAGCGCGCGCGCACGGCGCGCGAGCGCGTCGAGCAGCGCCGGCTGGAGCGCGACCTCGCCATCGCGCGCGACATCCAGCGCTCGTTCCTGCCCGCCTCGGCGCCGCGCGTGCCCGGCTTCGAGATCGCGGGCACGTCGATCTCGCATGACAAGGTCGGCGGCGACTACTACGACTTCATCGCCGTCTCCGACACGCGCCTCGGGCTGGCGATCGCGGACGTGAGCGGCAAGGGCATCCCGGCGGCGCTGATCATGGCCGGCTTCCGCATGAGCCTGCTGGCCGAGATCCGCAACGAGTTCGCCATCCGCGCCGTCATGCGCAAGGTGAACCAGCTGCTGCACGAGAGCACCGAGCGCGACCGGTTCGTGACCGCGTTCTACGGCGTGCTCGACTGGCGGAACAGCATGATCATCTTCTCCAACGCCGGCCACAATCCACCGATGGTGCTGCGC